>CALXTO010000016.1 GCA_944391425.1 uncultured Alphaproteobacteria bacterium
GATGGTTTTCTGCCGTATGTGGAGGATGGGACGATTATTTTGGTGGGCGCGACGACCGAAAATCCTTCGTTTGAACTGAATGCGGCTTTGCTTTCTCGTTGTCAGGTTTTTGTGCTGAACCGGCTCAGCGAAGAAAATTTTGAGGAACTTTTGCAACGGGCAGAAAGAGAGACCGGTCGGAAGCTTCCGGTTGATGACGAAGCGCGCAGCTTTATGAAAGAAGTTGCCGACGGCGACGGCCGCTATATCCTGAATTTGGCAGAAAGCGTTTGGAACTATGCTCAGAACGGTGAGATTTTTGACAAAGAAAATATTATGAAGATCATCCGCTCGCGGGCTCCGATTTATGATAAGGGACGCGACGGTCATTATAATCTAATTTCTGCAGTGCATAAATCATTGCGGGGATCTGATGTCGATGCGGCGCTTTACTGGGTGGCAAGGATGCTGGAATCGGGAGAAGATCCCAAATATCTGCTGCGGCGAATGACGCGGTTTGCGGTTGAGGATGTGTCGCTGGCTGATCCGAATGCGGTTGCCCAGGCGATTGCCTGTTGGGAAACTTATGATCGTTTGGGATCTCCGGAAGGAGATTTAGCAATTATGCAGCTGACGGCATATCTGGCGACCGCTCCGAAGTCTGTCGGGGTATACAAAGCAATGTATGCGGCGCGGGATTTAGCGCGTAAAACAGGGTCGCTGATGCCGCCGAAAAATATTTTGAATGCGCCGACCAAACTGATGAAGCAGCTGGGATACAGTGAGGGATACGAGTATGATCCGGATTGCGAGGATGGTTTTTCGGGCGCCAATTATTTTCCTGACGGTATGAAAAGGGTCAAGCTTTATCATCCGGTTGACCGTGGTTTTGAGCGGGAAATAAAGAAGCGGGTGGAATATTTTGACCGTCTTCGGGCTGAAAAACAAGCGCAAAAAAAGAAAAAGGACGAGCAATAGATGTCAGGGTTTACGTCGGGGGCGTTTACGGGCAGCTGTGCAGATGTTAACAGGAGAGCATAGAATGCCGGGTGTGGAGATTGTCAAAGTAAAAGAAACCGATGACGGTATGCGTTTGAACCGCTGGTTTCTCAAATATTATCCGGGGTTGAGTCTGGGACGCCTGCAAAAGCTGCTGCGCACAAAACAAATTAAAGTCGACGGCAAAAAAGCCGAAGCGTCTTTCAAGCTTGTCGCCGGACAGGAAGTACGTGTTCCGCCGCTGCAGGAAGAAAAATCCGCTTTGCCGGAAAAAGCGGCGTTGTCGGCGCGGGATGCGGATTTTATCCGGTCACTGGTTATTTATGAAGACAAAAACATTATTATTTTAAATAAACCGGCGGGAATTGCCGTGCAGGGCGGAACAAACACAGACCGCCATATCGACGGAATGCTGAGTGCCCTGAAGTCCGCAGGGGAGGAAACGCCCAAGCTGGTGCATCGCATTGATAAGGAAACCAGCGGGATTTTGGTTTTGGCCCGCGATCGCAAAAATGCCGAGCTGCTGACAAAAGCTTTTCGGGAAAGGGATTTGCATAAGACTTATTTGGCTTTGGTACGGGGATGCCCGCCCCGGGCGGAGGGCGAAATCAACGCACCGCTTTTGAAAACGGGTGAAAAATCCGTCGTGAGCAGGGACGGTAAAAAGGCTCTTACCCGTTACCGGGTTTTGGATAGTGCGGGTAAAAAATTTGCTTTGCTTGAAGCCTGTCCGCTGACGGGAAGAACGCATCAAATCCGCGCCCATTTGGAACACATAGGCTGCCCAATCATCGGAGACGGCAAATATTTCGGCGGAACACGCGAGCGTTTCAGCCAATTGAGCAATAAACTTTATCTGCATGCATACAAAATTGACTTATCGGAAATATATAATAAAATACCGGAAGCCCGGGCGGCTTTGCCGGAGCATTTTAAGCAGGCTTTTGATTATTTGGGGATTAAATTTAAGGAGTGAACAATGAAGTTGGTGAAAATTTTGGCATCGGTCGTTTTCAGCGTCATTATCATTATTGCCATTGCCGGTTATTTTGCCGTCCGCCATTTTGATCTTAACAAATATAAATCCTATGCTTCGGAAATTGTCGAAAAGCAGTTGGGGCGGAAATTGGTTATCAACGGCGATGCCAGCATCGGCATTTCTCTGGTGCCGACAATCGTGGTCAATGATATTGAGTTGTCGAATCCGTCATGGGCTTCCAGTCCGCAAATGCTTAAACTGAAGCAGGCGGAAGTCAAATTCGCTCTCTTACCGCTTTTGAAAAAACAGATTGTTATTGACAAGATTGCTTTGGTTGAACCGCAGGTTTATCTGGAAAAAAATGCAGCCGGCAATGCCAGCTGGAATTTTAAGGGTGCAACGGAAACGCCTCAGGCGGCCGTAAAAGGAATCCAAAAAGCCGAAGCTTCGGTTCCGGCGGTAGAGAATAATCCGGCGGCCGTGCTGTTGGCCGGTTTTGCGGCACGAAACGTGTCGGTAGAGAACGGCTTGATTGAATATTACGATGCTAAGGCCAACAGCCGGATAAATGCGCAAATTAACAGTATTGTTCTTGAAGTCCCCAGTTTTAACGATAAAATCAATGTCGCTTTCGACGTAGTTTATGACGGGCAAAAAGCAACCGGGAAGGCAGAG
This sequence comes from uncultured Alphaproteobacteria bacterium, assembly GCA_944391425.1. Lineage (GTDB taxonomy): Bacteria > Pseudomonadota > Alphaproteobacteria > RF32 > CAG-239 > CAZU01. The sequence goes on from CALXTO010000016.1 coordinate 2,633, forward strand.
CTCGGCTCACTTAACACTTTAACCGGTAACAAAGAGCCTTTTCCGTTTGTGTTGACGGCCAAAGTTTTGGGGATTCAGCTGGAAGCAAACGGTTCGTTTGCCGATGCGCTGTCGGCTCCGCGTTATGCCGCCGCCGTTAATATTTATAATCCCGCAGGCAATCTGAATGCGCCGGAAACGACATTTAAAGCGCGGATTGACGGCGATGTGAACGAAGCGGCCGCCCTGATTGAAACCCTGAATGTGGTCAATAATCTGGTAACGGGAAATGTTAAGGTTAACTGGAGCGGAACACGCCCGGATATTGTCGCCGATTTGCAAAGTGCCAAAATTGACCTGCAGAATTTCAGCCAAAACAGCAATTTTGCTTTGAAGCTGCCGTCTTTAATCAGCGAAGCTCAAGCACTGGAGGTCGTTCCCGATACGGTCATCCCTTATGCGGCGCTGCAAACGGTTAATGCCAAGGCAAATGTTAAAATTGGCCAGTTGATTGCGGCCCCGGGCATGCAGGCGGATAACGTTTCGGCCGCCGCGGTTTTGAATAACGGTGTTTTGACGGTTAATCCCCTGACGCTGGATTTCGGCGGCGGAAGTCTTAATGCCTCCCTTTCTGCCAATGCTGTCGCGCAGAGCATGACTTTGAAAGCTGTCAGCCAGAATATGACGCTGCAGAATGTTCATCAGGAATTTAAAGTTTCGGGGAACAATGATTTCGGAATTGTCAGCGGCGGCAAATTCGATCTTGACGTCAATATGGGCGGAAACGGCGCAACCTGGCGCCAGCTGGTGCAAAATATGAAAGGAACGGCCATCGTTATTGTCGATCAGTCGGTTTTGCAGACAGGAGGCCTGAAGTATCTGACGGGTAATTTTGTTACCCAGTTATTAACCGCTCTTAATATTGATACCAAGAAATCCAAGGAAATTGATTTAAACTGTGCGGTGGTAAGGGCTGATGTCAGCGGCGGAAAAGCCGTATTTCCTCAGGGGATTGCCCTCAGTTCCAAGCAGCTGGCTTTGGTCAGCGACGGGAGCATTAATCTGTTGAATGACCAGATTAATTTTACCATTCAGCCATCAATGAATAAACTGGCAGACGCCAATATTACCCAGGCTCTGGCCTCTTTTATCAAGGTCGCGGGAACACTTAACGAACCCAAAATCAGGCTGGATGACAAAGAAGCCATTAAAACAATTATCGGTGTGGCGGCGACAGGCGGGACCGCTTATCTGGGATCTCAGGTTTTGCTGGATGGCAGCAGCAGCCCCTGTTATACGGCTTTGCAGGGAACGGCCTATGCTTCTCGTTTTCCAAAGCCGACCGGCGTCAAGGCGGAAACACAAAATGTTTATCAGGATGCCACCAAACAGATTAACAAGGATATTAAGGATTTGAAAAATGCTGCCAAAGGACTTTTGAAATCTTTGAAAACCTCTAAATAAACAACGGAGAAACCCGATGAGCAAAAAATTGGAAGAAGCCGCTGTGGAAATTGCACAGTACCGAGAAAGTATTATTGACCGGTTGGTGCAGTATGCAGCAACGGATATGCTTTTGTTTTGGGGGGCAGATAAAGATTTAATCATCCGCCAGGAAAAAGAATGGGGACCTTTGCTGGAATGGGCAAAGGAGGAGTTTGACACCAAGTTCGTCGTTTGCCACGATTTGAATGTACCCGAAGAAAATCGGAAGAGCGGTTACCGACTGAGGTTTTTTTTGGAAAAACTGTCCGACCGGGAACTGGCGGCGTTTTATCTGGCGGCGTTGAATATGCGTTCGGTTTTGCTGGCCGCAGCTTTGGTCAAAGGACGGATTAATGCGCAAGAGGCTTATCGTGCCGCATATCTGGAAGAATTGTGGCAGGCTGAAAACTGGGGCGTGGATGACGAGGCGGAAAGCCGGCGCCGGGAACGCTTTGAAGAACTGCGGGAAATTGAAGATTTTCTGAAATCATGAATAAAGAAGTTTTGCTTAAAATAAAAGGCCGCGTCCAAGGAATAGGCTTTCGTTACTGGGCGGTAAAAAAAGCCCGGGAAATCGGTGGCATTTCGGGCTGGGTTCATAATGAGGCGGACGGCAGCGTCGAAATCCTGATGAGAGGAGAAGAAGTTTTGGTTGACAGAATGATTGCGGCATGTCATGAGGGGCCTCTGTTGGCCAGGGTTGACCGGGTAGAATTTGTGGTCGGGCGCATCAGCAGTTTTTTGCCGGAAATTGAGGACGGCATTTTTAGGCGCGTGTAGCGCATTTCCTTTTTCAGAATACACCTTTGGGCTGGGAACAATATAATTCCTATGGGCTATTGTATTTTGCAAACGAGAGCATACTTGTTGGAAGGTAGAATTTCAAGAAAAGGAGTGCAAATTATGTTAGTCGCAAAAACCAAAGAGAATCTTGACAAGTGTCTGTGCACCAGCTGCCCGTCTTATACGACCGGATGCAAAATCAAGAATTATCCGCTTAATTTTTTTAAGAAAATGGAAGATTTGGATACGGTTGAACATTTTGAAAAAATGTTTTGCGCTTTTGAAAAAAGTCATTGCATTGAGGAAGATAAAGGGTGCTTGTGCGAAACCTGTCCGATACATTCGGAGTATAACCTTGTCCGCGAGGACTACTGTCTGAAAACCGGCGGACAAACTTCGCACAAATGTATGATGGGTTTTGAAGACGAAGAAAAAAACAGTCATTAAGAGGTCAAAATGCAAACAGAAGAAGTAAGAACTTCTTCTCCGCAGACGCTTATGCAGGCATATCGCCAAGCCAATAGGGAAGCCGAAAAAACTTCCGATGCCGATAAAAAAATCGAGGCTTATGACAAAGTAATTAATTTTTGTTCCAATACCCGGAGCTGCCGTTTTGAAAAAAGCATGAAACGCGATATGCTGTTGTATTGGGCTTATAATAATGTTGCCCGAGCCTATTGCCAGAAAAAAATACCTTCGGCAGCAATGCTTTATTGGCAGAAAGCTCTGCAGGTGGCGCCGAATGACAAGCTGCGTCGCAATATTTTGGAGCAAATGGTGGATACGGCCGGCGAGGAAACTATCCCGGCAGCCCAAAAAGCTCGGAATATTTTAAAAATTGCCGCCCAATTGGCTGAGATATACAAGAAGCAAAAGGATGCGGAGAATTTACGGCGAATTGAAAAACTGAGTGAAAAAATTAAGGCAATCCTTTAAGGATTGCCTTTTTCTTCAGAGTTTTCGGGAAAGGCAAAGCTGTGCAAATTCTGCTTTTTTGTGTGCCAGCTGATCTTGGTTTTGCGTCGGGAGGGTTGCCGGTTTGCGGGCAACTGTGTATTGCGGCAGCAGCCTTTTTATTTCATCAAGGGGACGATCCCAAACCTGCGGGCGCAGGCGAATCTTTTTTCCCTGTCCGGCGGAAACGCGGGGTGTAATTTCGCCGCTTTCGGCATCTTCAAACTCGTTTAAAGTCAGACGGAGGTTTTCCAGTGTTCCGGGAAGCAGAAATTCAATAAATTCGCCGCCGTTGATGTAATTGCGGATTTCAAATACGGCGTCATCTCCGTCCCACTCGACAATGGAACCGGCAAACAGCCAGTCGCCTAAGGTGCGGGTATATTCGTAGTTTTGGCTGATATTGGTCAGCTTGCCGTCATGAAAGCCCAGGCAATACCCCCTGTTTTGCAGCGTGTCAAACTCGCCCATGTAGCGGCGCCAATCCCAACCGTCTGGGTTTTGATACCAGTCGTCGATTGCGCTGCGGTAAGCCCGGGCAACGACGGCAGCGTAATATTCGGTTTTATTGCGTCCTTCCACTTTGAGGGAATCTATGCCGGTTTTGAGCAGGTCGTTCAGACGCGGCAGCAGGCACATATCTTTGGAATTGAGGATGTAGCCGCCGTGTTCGTCTTCGACGATTTCAAAATATTCGCCGGGACGAAACTCTTCTTCCAGCAGGAATTCGAAAGCATCTTTATTCTGATCGTTGATTTCTAACTCTTTGATGCTGCCGTCTTTGAGACGCAGGTGCAATTTATAGTGCCAGCGGCAGCAATGGGCGCATTTTCCCTGATTGGCACTACGGTCAGCTAGGTAATTGGAAATCAGGCAACGTCCGGAATAGGACATGCACATGGCACCGTGCATAAAGGTTTCCAGCAGGATGTCTGGGCATTTTTGGCGGATTTCCTTCACTTCCTCAAAAGTGACTTCCCTGCCCAGAACACATAGTTTGGCACCCTGGGTTTGCCAAAACTTGACAGCCTGCCAGGAGCAGACGTTTGCCTGGGTTGAAACGAAGAGATTAAGTTCGGGGGCATGTTCTTTAACAAACTGAAAAACGCCGGGGTCGGCAACCAAGACACCGTCCGGTTGCAGCTGACGCAGTGTTTCGACAAAGGCGGGGAGCTTTTCGACATCGCGGTTATGCATGAACAGGTTCAGGGTCAGGTAGATTTTTTTGTCGTGCCGGCGAGCAAAAGAGATACCTTCTTCCAGCTCCGGCAAAGAGAATTTGGATTGGGCGCGCAGGCACATGTCCGGGGTTCCGGCATAGACGGCGTCGGCGCCGTATAAAACAGCGGTTTTCAGTTTGACGAGAGAGCCTGCGGGCAAAAGCAGTTCGGCACGGGGCAGCATGGCGTTATTCCTTTACGGTAACCCGGGTGGCATAGACATCCAGCCGCCCGAGGGGCGTTTTTTCGAGAGAGATTTTGGCAATAAAGGGTTTTTTTTGTTTTTCGTCTTCCATTATCCAAAAGTAGACGGGGCGTTCCGAGGTAACTTTCCACAGCAGGTCGTCGCCGTCGGAATCCAGTTTGTCAATATGAAAAGAGCATTTTGCCGCTTTGCCGGCGATAGCAGAATAGGGGCCGGGGAGCAGATTTTCCTGTCCTTCGTCGCGGAAGATGACGTCAAAACGGCGTTTGCCGTCAAAAATGCGCATCCGGGAATCGCAGAAACGGTAACGGCTGTATTGGCGCGCCAATTCGGCAAAGGCGGTTTGCAGATCAGTGGTGTCTTTGTTTTCGGGTTTTTGTTCAATCTCGACCTTTTTTTTCTCATCGTTTTTGCTGCTGATGCGGCAGACAGGGAGTCCGTTGTTGTTATAAACCAGCTGCTTGGTTCGTTTGTTGAAACGGGAATAGGAAACATAGTGGTAATCATCGGTGATGAGGTTTTGTCCCCTGATTTTTCCCGAAGTAAAATAATTGGCGCGGAAAGGGTAGAGAGCATCAAAGACGCCAAAAGTTTCGGCCATGGACCGGACTTCGTAAGAATCGGGAGAAAGGCTGTAGGTAAAAGCGGTTTTGCTCGCTTCAAAGGGGCCGATGGTGACCATAAATTCGTGTTCGACGCTGTAGGCGGCGGCAGAAGTTGAAAAAAGGACGGAAAACAGTCCGACAAGGCATAGTTTTTTCATGTTTTTTATTCTTTCTTTAAACTTTTGCCATACAATACCATAAAAATTTTTAATTTAAAGAGGTTAATCATGTCTAAAAAAGTTTTGGTTTTAATGGGAGGTCTTTCGTCTGAAAGAGAAGTAAGCCTGAATTCGGGGCAGGGTATTGCCAATGCGCTCAAGGCAAAGGGCTATCAGGTCATATCTCACGATTTTACGGATGTCTGGAAGCTGATTGAAGCCATTAAAAAAGAAAAGCCGGACGTCATTTTCAACGGTTTGTACGGCAATTGGGGCGAAGACGGCGAAATTCAGGGAATGCTGGATTTGATGCAAATTCCCTATACGCATTCGGGATTAAAGGCTTCAGCCATCGGTATGGATAAGTATATTACCAAGATGGTGGCTAAAAGCTGCGGTATCCGCGTGGCGCCGAGCCAGAAAATGACGGCGCGCGATTTTCTGCAGAACGGAACCGTTATTCCGATGCCGTTTGTGGTGAAGCCCGTTTGCGACGGTTCAAGCGTCGGGGTATTTATCGTCAACAGTCAGGAAGATTTGCTGAAAGTCAAATATAAGGATTTGGATACGGAAATTCTTGTTGAAAAATATATTCCCGGGCAGGAACTGACGGTAATGTGTCTGGAAGACAAAGCTTATGTGGTTACCGAACTTAAAGCCAGTGAAGAATTTTATGATTATAAGGCAAAATATACGGACGGAGTTACCAGGCATATACTGCCGGCGGAAATCCCCTACGAAGTTTCGGAAATCTGCAAGGCCTATGCCGAAAAGCTGCATCAGCGTCTGGGGTGCAATACGGTGTCGCGGGTGGACTTGCGGTATAATCCCGATGACGGCGTCATTCTTTTGGAAATTAATACCAATCCGGGCATGACGGCATTGTCTTTGGTGCCGGAGCAAGCCAGGTATGCCGGCATAGATTATGAAGAACTGTGCGCACGGCTGGTTGAAAACGCAAAATGCCGGAAAATTGTCTGAATTGCGTGACGAGAGTAAAGTTGAAAAAATGATGCAGCTGCCGGAACTGAAGAAAAACAGTGTTGTTGTCATTGCCGGGCCGACGGCTTCCGGAAAATCAGCTCTGGCTTTGGAATGGGCAAAAGAATTTAACGGTGTCGTTATTAATGCGGATTCAATGCAGGTTTACCAGGGGCTGAGGATCTTATCGGCGGCTCCGGGAACGGAGGAGCGGCAACAAGCCGAACACCGGCTGTATGAAATTTATCCGCCTTCTCAACGGGGAACGGTGGTTGACTGGCTGGAGCTGGCCGAGGCTGAAATCCGCAACTGTTGGGCAGAAGGAAAAGTTCCGATTGTGGTTGGCGGGACAGGATTGTATTTGGATAATCTGATTAACGGCACGACGCCGATACCGGCGGTTGATGCTGCCGTGCGCGCTGCCGTGGCGCAGGAGGCGCAGGCCGGAGCGGAAGCGCTTTATGCCCGTTTGCAGGCAGAAGATGCCGCTGCGGCGGAAATGCTCCATCCCGGAGATATGACGCGGATTAAAAGGGCATTGGAGATCCGGCGTCAGACAGGAAAATCAATTGCCGAATGGTACCGCCTGCCAATGGTAAAGAAATTGCCGGAAGCCGCGTTTTATGTGGTCAAAATCATTCCGGCCGCAGAAGAGTTGGATGAGCGCTGCTTTAGACGTTTTGACAAGATGATTGGAGCCGGGGCGGAACAGGAAGTCCGCCGTTTGCTGGAATTGAATTTGGACAAAAATTTGCCGGCAATGAAAATGCTCGGCGTGCCGGAGCTGTCTGCGTTTATTGAGGGGGAATGCTCTTTTGAAGATGCCGTTTCTGCTGCAAAATTGCATACCAGACAATATGCCAAACGCCAACGGACATGGTTTCGGAACAAGTTAAAAGCCGATAAAATTATTGACAAAATTTTTTAAAAGCTTATCCTTGAAATATCTTATCTAAAAGGAGAAAAACGATGACCAACTGGAAAGACAAAATGGAAAAGCTTTACGGCGGGAATGGCGAGCAGGAGCTTAAGTATTGGGACGGAACGATGTCCCAGGAACGGAAAGACGAATTAGCTGCACGCGGATACAATTTTGTAAATGTGTTGTTGGAGCGTTTGGCCGTCAAAGGATACCGTATTGTTAAAAGCAGCGCTTTTACTCCGAAAGGAATTTATGACAAGGAACATCTGACGGCAAAACCCGGTGCCGCCGCTGCCGATAATCTGTTTTTTGAGCAAAAATTCGATGCGGCGGAATTTATGGCCGTTTATAATAAATACGGGCGCTATGAAAATAATTTTCCGATTTATTTTGACGGAACGGAAAAGTCCTATGAAGCCTATGCGCGTCGGAGCGATATTTTTGTGATGGAAGAAATTGCCACCAACCGTCCGGTTGGTTTTGCTACTTTTCAGTTGATCAAAGCCGGCACACCGGAAGCCAAAGATATGGAAAAAGAAGGAATCAAAATAAGAAACAAGCTCGTTTACAACGATACGATTGCTTTGTCTTCCTCTTTGCAGGGCGAGGGCTTGGGTAAACTGTTTACGGATATTCTTGACGGCTATTATGTGCAGAATTTTGGTCCGGAAAGCGATTATGCTTTGTGTACCGGGGAAATCAATACCAATGACCGGAATGTTTTGGCTAAAGGTTTTCATGAAAAACGCGGTTACGGCAACTGGGTCGAAGGCAGCGGAAAGATGAAAAAATGGCTGGAACGCTGGAAAAAAGACGGTATTGAACAAGAGGGTCCGAGGATCAATCCGGCTTTTATGCTGAATTCCTACAGCCGCAAAGGAAAAAGTTCTGTGTAATTTCCGCCGGGGTTTTAGCTGTGACGTTGCTGCATATACCTTGAAAACATACGGTATCGTATCATGCGAGAGAGTGTGATTTACGGTTTGCCGCAGCACTGGTTCGGGGGTTCGTAAATTTTAATGTGAAGAACGATAATTAATTGTTGCACATAGCAGCAGAAGGTTATAAAAATCAAGTAATAACCAGTTTATTTTTTATCGGAGATTAATTCATGTTATCAAAATTTATGGGATGGCTTTCGGCCGATATGGCAATTGATTTGGGAACAGCCAATACTTTGGTGTATGTCAAAGGCAAAGGTGTGGTTCTGAACGAGCCTTCGGTGGTGGCCATTGAAGAATACCGCGGCAAAAAGCAGGTCTTGGCTGTCGGCAATGAGGCCAAGCAGATGTTGGGGCGTACCCCGGGAAATATTCATGCAATCCGTCCGCTGCGCGACGGCGTAATTGCTGATTTTGAAATTGCCGAGGAAATGATTAAATATTTTATCCGCAAGGTGCACAACCGCCGCACTTTTGCCACTCCGATGGTTATTGTCTGCGTACCTTCCGGTTCGACGGCCGTTGAAAGAAGGGCAATTCAAGAATCGGCCGAGGCGGCCGGAGCCCGCAAAGTGTGGCTGATTGAAGAACCCATGGCCGCGGCAATCGGCGCGGATTTGCCGGTTACCGAACCGACAGGATCGATGGTTGTCGATATTGGCGGCGGTACGACGGAAGTTGCCGTTTTGTCTTTGGGCGGAATTGTCTATGCCCGTTCGGTTCGTGTCGGCGGTGATAAAATGGATGCCGCGATTATCTCTTATATCCGCCGTAACCATAATCTGCTGGTTGGTGAAGGCAGTGCGGAGAGGATTAAGAAAGAAATCGGTTCAGCCTGTGCTCCCGAAAAAGGCAACGGCCGCACTTTTGAAATCAAAGGGCGCGATTTGATGAACGGCGTACCTAAGGAAATCGTTATTTCCGAGCGTCAGGTTGCCGAGAGTTTGGCGGAGCCAGTGGCTCAGATCGTCGAAGCCGTAAAGGTGGCTTTGGAATATACTGCTCCTGAACTGGCTGCCGATATTGTTGATAAGGGAATTGTTCTGACCGGCGGCGGTGCGTTGCTGGCAAATCTTGACCAAGTTTTGCGCAATGCGACCGGGTTGCCTGTTTCGATTGCCGAAGATCCGCTGGCCTGTGTCGTTAAAGGTACCGGCCGCGCTTTGGAAGATATCGGACGGTTAAAAACCATTTTGTCAACCATGTATTAAAATACTCGGTTGGCAATTAACAAAGAAACCGCAGGCGGCCGCCGGACCTTATATCCCTTTTGTGTTTCTGTCGCGGTTGCCCCGGTTTCTTTGTTGTTTATCCGGCTGTCTGTTGTTGTTAATTTGTCGGGGTATTTATGAAGCGGCGGAGAAGTTTATACGTTCATTTGAGTCATATCAGGTTACTGGCCAAAAAGTTTGCGCTGGTAATTTTGTTTTTATCCGCATTTGCTCTGATGCTGGTTAATAAAACCGATACCGTAATTATTGAAAAAACTTCAACCGTTGCCACGGATGTGATTTCTCCGGCGATTGACGTGTTGGTTATTCCGGCCAAAATGATTGCCAAAGTGTATGATTATTTTCGTGATTTGAAGCAAATACACAAGGATAATGTGCGGTTGAGAGAAGAAAATCGCAAGCTAAACATCCTTTATGACCGATTTAAATCGCTGGAAATTGAGAATAAGCTTTTAAGCGATTTGCTGAATTATGTGACGCCTGAGGAATCGGAATTTATTACGGCAAGAGTAATTGCCGAGGAGGGAGACGCTTTTTCCCATTCGATGATTGCTTATACGGGAGATGCTCCGGTTAAAAAAGGGCAAGTGGCGTTGTCCGATAAAGGGGTGGTCGGACGCGTGGAAAGAGTGGGCAACGCTTATGCGCGGATTATCTTGATTACGGACATTAACTCCAAGATTCCGGTGATGGCGGAAAAAACCAGAATAAGGGGGATCCTTTCCGGCGATAATACGACTATGCCGAGGTTGATATTTATTCCGTTGGATGCCGACATCAATGTCGGCGACAGGATTGTAACTTCCGGTGTGGCCGGGGTTTTTCCGGCCGGGTTGCCGATCGGAAAAGTTGCCAGCGTCAACAAAAACGAAATCAGGATCAAGCCGTTTAGCTCTCTGGAACAATTGGAATATATCAAATTGGTAAATTACGGGTTATCCGGAATTTTGGGAGAAGATGACGAAACGGGGCAAAGGCCGTAACATGAGCGAAGATTTAGATGAAAATATCACTTCTTTGTTTCAGCGGATGCTGCCGTTGCTGTCGTCGCTTTTTTTGTTGCTGCTTTCTTATGTGCCCCTGGATTTTTCGTTGCTTAACAACATTCGTCCGGTTGTAGGCATCAGTTGCGTTTATTTTTGGCTGCTGCATCGTCCGGATCTGTTTAATTTATGGTCGATTTATTTCTATGGCATGGTTGACGACATTATCAGTGCTTCGCCTTTCGGTTCAAACATTTTGGCAATGTTGGTTTTGTATGTTTTGATTACGAATCTGTCGAGATTTTTTAATGCCAAGCCGTTTGTGGTAATGTGGTACGGTTTTGCGGCGCTTGCTTTGGTGACGATGTTGTGCCGTTGGTTGGCCGTTTCTGTTTATTACAGTCAGTTTTTGCCGTTATCGATGCTGTTTTTCAGTTATATGGTAACGGTGGCGGCATATCCTCTGATTTCGCTGCTGCTGGCTTTTGTGCAAAATAATCTGATTGCGGATGACGACTGATGAATCGCGATAATGATAAAGGAAAAGTGCTGATTAACCGCTCTTTGATTTTGGGAGCGGCGCAATTTTTGTTTTTGATCGTGATTATTTTCCGTTTATATTACCTGCAGGTTTATCAGGCGGATAAATATAAAACTTTGGCTGATGAAAACCGAATTTCTACCCGGTTGTTAGTGCCGCCGCGCGGCGTGATTTATGACCGGCATCAGGAAATGCTGGCTACCAACCGGCAAAATTTTCAGGTTATGATTGTGGCGGAACAGACGCCCAATGTTCAGGAGACGCTGGATGCATTTAAAAAAATTATGCCTCTGAGCGCGGAAGAAGAGCAAAAGATTAAAAAAGATTTGAAAAAGAATCGCAGCTTTGTTCCGATTAAAATTAAAGATAATCTGACTTGGGAAGAAGTTTCCAAAATCCAGCTGAATGCGCCGGATTTGCCGGGGATTATTATTGACGAAGGATTGTCCCGCTATTATCCTCTGGGTGAAAAAACGGCTCATGTGGTGGGGTATGTTTCCTCCGTGTCGGAAAATGACGTGAAGGATGATCCGTTATTGGAAGTTCCGGGGTTTAAAATCGGCAAAGCAGGTATAGAAAAACTTTATGAAAAGAAATTGCGTGGCAAAGGCGGAAACCTGAAGCTGGAAGTTAATGCTTATGGCCGGGTAATGAAGGAAATTGAGCGTATAGACGGCATTCCAGGGGAAAAAGTGGATTTAAGCCTTGATGCCCGGCTGCAAACCAAAGCTTATGATTTGTTTGGTGAAGAAAGCGGCGCGGCTATTCTTTTGAATGTGCATACCGGAGAGATTTTGGCTTTTGTTTCAATCCCGGCCTATGATCCCAACCTGTTGACCCAGGGGTTGAGTTCTACGGAGTGGAAAGAGCTGAACAGCAATGAAAAAAATCCGATGGTTAACAAAGCTTTGGCCGGGCAATATTCACCGGGTTCCACTTTTAAGATGGTGGTGGCGCTGGCTGCTTTGGAAAGTGGCGCAATAACACCGCAGACAAGGTCTTTCTGCGCCGGAAAAATGTTTTTGGGTTCCCATGCTTTTCACTGTTGGAAAAAAGAAGGACACGGATATTTGGACGTTGTTCAGGCATTACAGCATTCTTGCGATATTTTCTTTTATGAAACGGCGCAAAAACTGGGTATCAACAAAATAAGCGAAATGGCGAGACGTTTCGGCATGGGAGAAAAAATCAACATCGGTTTGGAAAACGAAAAGCCGGGCTTGCTTCCGACAACGGAATGGAAACGGCGACGTTTCGGAGAACCCTGGCAGCAGGGCGAAAGCCTGATTTCCGGAATCGGGCAGGGGTATATCCTGACAACGCCGATTCAACTGGCGACGATGACGGCACGGATTGCCAACGGCGGATATGAAGTTGTACCGACTTTTGAAAAATTTGGTTTGGAGAATAAACCTGAAGTTAAAAAGATGAGCCTGAGTCCGTTGCATATTGAGCTGGTGAAGCAAGGCATGTTTGACGTGATTAATGTTCCCGGCGGAACCGCATTTGGTTCGAGATTTGATTTTCACGGACAAAAGATGGCCGGAAAAACGGGGACAACCCAAGTTCGTCGCATTACAATGAAAGAACGTCAAAGCGGAATTATCCGGCAGGAAGATCTGCCATGGAAGTTTCGCAATCATGCGTTGTTTGTCGGTTATGCGCCGCATGACAACCCCCGTTATGCCGTTGCCGTTTTGGTGGAACACGGGCGGGGCGGCTCGTCGGTTGCCGCGCCGATCGGCAGCAAGCTTTTGCTTGAGGCTCTGAAATTGGATGCAACTTCTCAACCGGTGGAATGACGATATGTATAAATTTTACGAAACAGGTTTTAAAAGCCAGACATTGTCTTTGAAAGAAAAATTTCAGGGTTTGAGTTTTGCATATATTTTATTTATCGTGATGCTGGCGGCTATCGGTGTCACAATGCTGTATTCGGCGGCAAACGGCAGCTGGCGTCCCTGGGCGCTTAACCAGCTGATTCGTTTTGGTTTGGGTTTTGCGGTAATGATCGGGCTGGCGATGATAAATGTCCGTATTTTCATGCGTTATGCCTATGTGTTTTATTTTATTGTACTGATTTTGCTGATTGTCGTTGAAGTAACCGGGCATATCGGTATGGGGGCGCAACGCTGGATTAATCTGGGGTTTATCAAATTGAAGCCGTCAGCGTTGATGAAGATTGCGCTGGTGCTGGCTTTGGCCCGCTATTTTCATTCATCTTCGCTGCAGAGCATCGAAAGCACGAGAGGGATTATTATTCCGGTGCTGATGGTTTTGTTTCCGGCGTTTTTGGTAATGACGCAACCGGATCTGGGAACGGCGCTGATGCTTTTGTTCTCGGCGGGCGCAATCTTTTTTGCCGTCGGCGTGCAGCTGTGGAAGTTCGGAGTTGTGTTGCTGGGGGCAATTATTACCATGCCGATAGCCTGGCATTTTCTGCATGATTATCAGCAAAACCGCGTGCTGACGTTTCTAAATCCGGAGCGCGATCCGCTGGGCGCCGGGTATCATATTATCCAATCTAAAATTGCGCTGGGGTCAGGCGGCGTTTTCGGCAAAGGCTTTTTGAAAGGTACCCAAAGTCATTTGAACTTTTTGCCGGAGAAGCATACGGACTTTATTTTTACGATGCTGTCGGAAGAGTTCGGATTAATCGGCGCGGTGGCGGTTGTCATTATCAATTTTCTGATTATTGCTTATAGTTTTTCTTTTGCGTTGAAAAGTAGCAGCTATTTCGGAAAATTGCTGGCTATCGGCCTGGCCACCAACTATTTTCTGTATGTGTCAATCAATATGGCAATGGTTTTGGGACTGATTCCGGTCGTCGGTATTCCGTTGCCGCTGATTTCCTACGGCGGAACGGTTATTCTTTCGGTTATGGCCGGCTTCGGCATAATTCTGTCCGTAAATATTAACCGGAATATAAATATCGGTAAAGATTAAAAAGTTGCCAAACTTTATTTTATAACGCAATAAAAAAGCCCCTCAAATGAGGGGCTTTTTAAGAAACTGTGTGAATAAGCGTTATATTGCAAGTATTTTGCTAAAAAAATTGACATTATTTTGAATGTGTTGTACAAAAATTTCAACAAGATGTTGAGGATACTTATAGATTTTTCTTTTGCAACGAACTGGAAGGCATTGTGGTCAGAGAGCTGAATACTTATAAGCTGACTCAAGAGGAGAAAACGGAGGTTTAAAATGGGGTTAAAAGTTGCGATTCCTTTAAAAACAAATTCGGAAAGGGTTAAAAACAAAAATCTTAAACCTTTTTATGGAGATTTGAGCTTGTTTGATGTGAAAGCCAGACAACTGTTGAAGGTTTTTAATCCCGGGGATGTTTATGTATCCTGTGAAGATATTAAAGTTAGGCCGCAGATTGAGGCTTACGGGTTTAATTTTTTATACCGGGATGTGAAACTGACGCCGAATTCGGCGCCATGGAGCGAAGTTATCAAAGATATTGTCAACAATATTTCTGATACGGATGATATTATGTGGGTGCAGGTAACACAGCCTTTATTTGATGATTTTGCGAGTGTTTTGGAAAAGTGGAAGGCCGTTTATGCCGATCATGATTCATTGGCTGTTGTTAAAAAATTTCGGCACCATATTTTGGATGAGCACGGGCGACCGGTGAACTTTAATTTTGGATATTGGCATAAAGTCAGTCAGGAGTTGCCGGCTTTTTATGAACTTACATGGGCTTGTTTTTGTATGAAAAGAGAAATGTTGCGGGAATGTTATTATAATATCGGACGGAAGCCGTATTTGTATGAGACGGAAATTAATCTGGTAGATATTGATACCGACCAGGATTTTGAACTGGCTTCTCTTTTATATCGGCACATTATGGAAAGGTGCAGTTAAAAAAAAGCCCCTCAAATGAGGGGCTTTTTATTATTCACCGATTTTGGAATCGGGTGTAAGCTGTTTGCCGGTTTGAACGTAAGCATCAACGGCTTTGGCAGCCTTTTTGGACAAAGCGATGCAACCGGGGCCGGAAACGCAGCCACCCTCGCAGCACATAACTTCCAGCATGTTGTTTTCGCCTCCTTTGGTGGCGTAGCGCTTGAGCAGGCGGATGTTTTCTTTGGTCAGACCGTCAATTTTTTCGGGACGAATATCAAATTTGTCACCGACCAGGCTGGCAACCGCTCCGGCGACGCCGCCGGTAACCGGGAACTGACGTCCCTGAGCATGCGAGATTTTGCTGAAAGGCTCTTCTGGGCATTCGTCAACGTTAATGCCCGAAGCTACCAGAATTGCACCAAGTTCTTCAAAAGTAAGAACGTAATCGACATGCGGATCATATTCGGCCTCGGCGCGTTTGGCCAAGCAGGGACCTACGAATACGGAAACGCATTCAGGGCATTCCTGCTTAACCAGTTCGGCAGTGTAGTACATCGGCGTTTTAGTGTCGGAAACAAACGGGCGGATTTCGGGAATATGAACCTGAGCGGCGCGGAAGTAAGCCGGGCAGCATGATGTTGTCATAAATGGTTTGCCTTCTTCCATACGCTCGATAAATTCCGCGGCTTCTTTTTGGGTGGTAATATCGGCGCCGACGGCAACTTCGATGACTTCGTCAAAACCAACTTTTTTAAGCGCGCCGACCAAGCTGTTGATAGAACCCGGGAATTGTCCCAGAACGGCGGGAGCCAGCATGGCAACCACTTTTTTGTCGGTTTCTTTAATCTGGCGCAGAACGTCAATCATCTGCGAGCGTTCGACAATGGCGCCGAAGGGGCAGGATGCCAGACATTTGCCGCAGGAAATGCATTTTTCGACGTCAATATGTTCACGTCCGCTTTCATCTTTGGTAATGGCACCGACGGGGCAGGCTTCTTCGCAGGGGACGGGGATTTTGACAATTGAATGATAGGGACATACCTCAAAACATTTGCCGCAGTTGACGCATTTGTCCGGATCAATATGGGCGCGCCCTTTGACGATGGAAATAGCTTCCTTGGGGCAGTTCAGCCGGCAGGGCTGCGCAAAACAGCCGCGACAGACTTCGGTAACCACATATTGCGATTTGACGCAGGCCGAACAGGCGATGTCAATGACCGAAAGCTTATTTTTGGGTGCTTCGGTACGTTTGAGAGCTTCTTCGCCGTATTCCCGAAGTGTTGTCAGTTCATCGGTTTCTTCCTCAGGGCAGTGGCCCAGACCGGCCATGCAACGGTATTTGAGAACGGCACGGTCTTTGTAAACGCAGCAGCGGCTGGGAACGGTTTCTTTGGGACGCAGGTCCAGCGGAATTCGGTCGGCGTTGGCAAATTTGTCATTAAGATAGCTTTCGGCAATTTTAATGAGTATTTTGGTACGCATGAGGTTGGCGTTGTTCTTAGGTATCAGCATTTACATAAAACTCCCGTTTGTTTTTATAAGCAAATAAAAACAAACTACTTTATCTATATTATTCGTTATTGCATTCTTTTTTTATTTCTTCTCTGATTTTGGCGACAACCTTTTCGTAAGATGCCTGTTCAATCAGTTCGTCGTTAACAAAAACAAAAGGGCCGCGGTTGTATTTGTGCTCAATGTCTTTGCAGAGGTTCATGCAGCGTTCTTCGACAATTTCGATTTTGTCGGCAATGTCGTCGGGGGCGTTGAACTCCAAAGACTGGATCTGAGCGGAACCCATTACGAAACAAGATGTTCCGACACAAATTCTTACTTTTATTTTATTTGCCATGGCATGGTCCTTTTCTAAATATATCTGACACTGGTTTCTTTTAGGTATTTTTCCTGCAGAATCCTGAAAATCTTTTTGACGATATTGCGGCGGATTTCCAGTTCCATCGGCAGGTTGGGGTCCTGATGGGCGATGTTGATCTTGGTACCGACGACAAAATCTATTTTGTCACTGTCCAAAAGCAGGCGCGTCAGGCGGGTTGCCCCGTTGTTTTTGTTTTCGTCGATGCCTTCTTTTAGCATACGATACACATCAGTCAAGGTTAAAATGCCTTCCGTGACCAAATCAATGCCTTCCATGATGGAACACATGGGGATTTTTTCGTCAAAGGAAGTCTTGTCAATTTCGCATTTCAGACAAAGTTCTCGTTCAATGATATTAGCGGTGGTACCGCCGCAGATGGCAACTTTGCCGTCATAGTCGGCCGCCAGTTCGGCAAATTCCCGGTCGCGGCTTTCTTCAAAAGGAGGACCTGTTAAAACCAGAAGCTGTCGGGGTTTGCGAAAGTAGAGGACGACACAGCTGATGTCGTCGCCGGCATGTTTGCCAATCTCTTTTTCCAGCGCTTCGGCGACAATGGCATGGGCCAGGTCGTAAGCCGAGATATGCGGGTTTTTGCGGATTTTTTCAAGAGCAAAATTAATACAGCCCTGCCGTTGCCAGCCCAAGGGATATTTGGGGTTACCCAGTCCGGCCTGACTGACGCCGTCAGAAATGAGGATAATGCGGTCTTCCTCCTGATTGGTCAGCTGGGAAATATTGATGGTGCGATCTTTCCATTTTTCGGAATAAATTTCGCGATAGCGGACATTGACGGCTTTGTGGTCGCGAATCAGGATGAACGGCGGGTTGTCCATCTCAAAAATGCGGGTTTTGCCGTCCAACTCGGTATCTACAACCGAAAAAGTGGCGTAGCTGATTTTGCGAATCTGGCAAATAGGCAGAGCATCCATCATGATTTCCGAAGAATGCATTAATTCCATGTTGCTTTCTACAAATTTCATGGCCATGCGCGTGGTCATGGAGGACAGGATATTGGCTTTGACGCCGCTGCCGAGGCCGTCGGAAAGGATTGAGATGATGCGGCGTTCTTCGGGAATTTTTTTGGAATAAATCGTGTCGCCGAAACAGTCTTCGCCGAATTTCTGTTGTTGGGCTGTGCCGATTTCGATAAAAAGAGAATCGCTCATCGGTCAATACTTTCGTTCGGTTGAATTGGTACGCACCTTGATGCCGCTGGCTTCGTTTTCGGCGCTGGAATAGTCTTTGGCGATGGAGCGCAGCAGGACTTCCGTTTCAGCCATGTGTTCGCCCAGCGTGCAGGCTATCTGCTGGACGGTGGCCAGATTTTTATGAATAACCTCACGGGCTTTTTCGGCAATCTGCTCTTTATGCATTTCAGCATTGGTCACATCTTCAATGATGCCGCCGACGCTTTGTTTTTTATCGATATTGAAAACGACAACATCAAACATCCTGTCTTCATGGCGAACGTGTTCACGATGAATATCCTGCTCAAGTTCCAGAGAAGCGGAAAAAAGGTTGGTAAAGCTGATGAAGTCACGCAGGTTGGCTCCGTAAAGGTTGTTATAGTCGTAAATGTCGGCATGTTCCTCTTCGTTCCAAAATGCATCGCGGAACTCATCATTATATTCCATGATGTTGAGTTTGGCGTCGGCAATGACAATTGGTGAAGGGATGCAGCGGATGAGGGCGTTGGCTTTGCGTTGAGCCTGGTGTTTCATGTGGGAAACGCACATTTCCGGTTCAGCTTTACCCAGAAGGAGAGCTTTGGCAAAATTGCGGCAGGTGTCATAACCGCAGCCGCCGCAGTTGAGTTCATCTTCCTGACTGTATTTGCCGATTTTGGCAAGCATCTTTTTGATATCGCTTTCTTCAAATGTTTGAGCGGCGTCAACCGGATTAAGAGATTTGTAAGCCAGACCGATGTTATAACGCGGTTTACGGCTGCCGATTTCGTCCGTGAAAACGGCGTTTTTCAGAATCTCAATGCGTTTTTTCAGGCCGGGGTCTTTATTGGAAGTGCAAGGGCCAGAAACACAGCCGCCGTAGCAGGAGAGACATTCAAGGAAGACCGGCCGGTCAAGCGAATCGGCATCAATGTTGTTCAGTTCGTCGGCAATGCTGTAAATGCCGGTTACCTGCGTCATGTAAATGTCTTTAGATACATTATAAGGTTTGAGCGTTTCAATCATGCCGCCTTCGATAGGGTAGGCAACGCCGTCTTTGGCCGGTTCAATGGCAAAAACATCAAATACGCCGGGTGAAAGTTCGGCCGGATTGATATTTTCGTCTTTAAGCCATTGCCGTAGGTCCGAAAAACTGAGCGCGATGCTCAACAGGTCCGGGTGGCGGTCGGCCTCAAGTTTTTTAGCAATGCAGGGGCCGATGAAAATCGTTTCGATTTGGGGACCGAAAGCATCTTTGAGCATGCGGCAGTGCGCCAGCAGCGGCGAGGCCACGCCGGTCAGACAAGATGCAAGTTCGGGAAGGTATTTTTCGACATATTCGACAACTGAAGGACAGGCTGTAGAGATAAACAGACGGTTTTCTTTGTTTTTGACGGCTTTTTCCAACAACTTTGCGGTTTGACAAGTTACTTCCTGAGCACCGAGAGCGGTTTCGCTGACTCCTTTGATGCCGAGGCGGCGGATGGCCGCAATCATCTGCTCTTTGCTGTATTCCGGGAATTCGGTAATCCATGACGGCGCGAGGGAAACATAAATTTCCTTGTGCGACTGGACAAGAAATTTAGCGCGGGCAAGATCGTTGCGCGGCTGTTTGGCTTTGGCCGGGCAAACCCGGTAACAGGTGCCGCAGGCAATGCATAAATCAGGAATGATCATGGCCGAACTGTCTTCAATTTTGATGGCTTTGACCGGGCAGCGCCGAACGCATTTATAGCAGTCCTGGCAGTCGGTTTTGACGGTATGCAGGGGATAGTCGCGGTTAGACATTTTATTCTCCGGATTTTGCGAAATGTTTTTCTAGGATATCGTATAAGGTACCGCTGTCCATATTATTGTATTCAACATCGTCGATTGTTATGTTGGGACCTTTGGAGCATTTGTCGCAACAGCGCAGGCCGGTTAATTCAATTTCGGCGTCGAGGTTGCGTTCGCTGATGAACTTTTGGATCAGTTGCAGGTTTTTTGAGTTGCCGCGGGCAAAGCAGGAACTGCCCATGCAAACTTTGATTGTCGATACCATATGCCGTTATCTCCTTTGTAAGCGAGAATTTTTAAAATTATACAGGCGGGATGCAAAAAAAGCAATATATTGTTTGGCATATGTCCTGATGTGCCGGGCAAAATTTTTACCTTTGCGGAATGTTACATTTTAGTTAGGAAAAATGCGGTAATTTTCTTGCTATCACCCTAAAGCGAGATTATGATGTAAAGAAAAAACATCGTGAGGCTCAAAGACGGATGGTTAAAGCAGGAAGATTTGCCGCAGAAAGGTATTTGCTGGATTCGTTAAACCGCATTGCAAAAAATCAGGCGGCTTATTCCGTGTTATATGTTAACGTTTCCCGTCTGAAACCCAAAAACAGACATCCCGAATTCGTCAAAGTTATGGCGAGGCTGTTTGACGATCTGGTCGGTGCCGCGGACGGGACGCTTTTTGTGTTGAGCAACAGCGATTTTGCAATTTTGGGCAAGAACATTACGTCAACAACAGTTGAACGGGCCGTAAAAAAACTTCGCGCAGGGCTGGCCTCGGATCCGCTTCTGTTTGCCCAGGACGGTGAGGCGTTTACGCGTGTTTATACATTCCCTGAAGATTTTGTCGAACTTTACCGACATATTGAAGAACTGATGAACGATGAAACGCCCGTTGATTTGTCCGCGTACAAATATCCGGTTGAAGCGGCGCAGATGGACGGGGTTCTTGAACATCTTAACAATATTAACATTGTTGAACTGGTCAAGCGCCAGAGCGTTATCCGTTTTGAGGGGGCAAATCGTTTTAAGACCCTGTTTCAGGAATTTTTTATTGCGGTTAAAGATCTGAGCAAAGCGTTTGACCGGAATATTGATCTGGTGGCAAACCGCTGGCTGTTTTTGTATCTGACCCAGACTTTGGACAAGAAAACGATTTCAGCTTTTGAGAATGCCGATATTGAAAACTGGCCTTCGCAAATCGGTTTGAATTTAAATCTTTCGACCGTGCACACGCCTGAATTTTCGGATTTTGCAGCCGCTTTTTTGAAAGACGGGCGCAAAGTTGTCGCCGAAGTCCAGATTATGGACGTATTTAACAGTCTGAATTCTTATTTTGAAGTTCGGGATTTTCTGCGGCAGGACGGACATAAGATTCTGATTGACGGTACAAGTCCCGAAATGTTGCGGATGCTTAATATTTCCCGTTTGGAACCGGATTTGATTAAGATCTTTTGGGATCCAATGATGGCGCTTGAAGAAAACAACCAAGGGCTTAAGGAGATTATCAGCGGTTTTGGTGCCGAGAGGGTTATTTTGGCCAAATGTACGGAAGAGAGCGCCGTCCGCTGGGGCGTAAATTACGGCATCCGCTCTTTTCAGGGGCCGTATATCGATTATCTGGAAACAGCTCTCATCCGCACGCAGTGTCCGGACGGCAAAATCTGCAGTGCGGCTGACTGCCTGAAACGTAGGCGCCTGTTGTCTGGCGCTTTTAAAAGCGGGTGTCGGCATAGGGAATTTTTGGAAAAGATACTGGGATAATAAAGGATGGGAATTTTGTTTGCACAAAAAACAGAAGGAAAAATCGTCCGCCGGGATGCAATCATTTTTGATTATCTGCGCAAGCTTGACGTATCGATCGGGAATTACGGCGCCTTGTATTTATGTGTTCATAAGTTGCAGGGGCAGAATCTGCGCAGTGCGGACAGACAGGCTCTGAATGATACGTTCACCAATCTTTCCGAGGCTGCCAGGGCCGAGTTATTTGTTCTGCCGAATGAAGATATGATTGTTATTTTTAACAAGGCCTGTCGTGATGAAATTTTAGCTTGTTTGGTAAAAATCCGTTTTTTGCTGCATGACGATCCTTTGATAAAAAATGCCGAAGATTTGGAAGCTATCGGTTTTGCCAGAGTTTATGATCTGGGATCTGAAAGTCCGGCGTTCCATGATGCGGTTAAAACGGCAATGAAGTCTTCCGTTACATTTTCAAGGGAAAAAGCGGAAGATAAAAGCCATGTTTTGCCGCTTAATTATGGCAACGGACGCAAGGCTAAAAAAGAACTGACAACAGATATGCTGGCCAAAGTGCAAAAGATTTTGTCCGTAGCGGATTTCTCCAGTTTTATCCGTCGGCAGTCGGTTTGCGCCATCATCGGCAAAGCTGCGCCGCAAAGGGTTTTTGAGGAAGTGTATGTCGCTATTCCGGATTTGCGCGATATGCTGCTGCCGGATGTCGATCTGACGGCGAATCCCTGGCTGTTTTTGTCTTTGAGCGAAACGCTCGATAAACGGGTTTTGGAAACAATAAGCCGTCATGACGATGGTTCTTTGCTTGGCAATTTCAGTATTAATATTAATGTTTCAACAATATTGTCTGATGAGTTCTTGGCTTTTGACGACAATATCAATGTTTCAATGCGCTCAAGCATTATTTTGGAACTGCAGCTGGTGGATATTTTCAGCGACATCAAGTCGTTTATTCTGGCTAAGACTTTTGCTCAGGCACGTGGTTACAAGGTTTGTATCGACGGGATTACGGTAGATAAGCTGAAATATTTGAACCGGGCCAATCTGGATTGCGATCTCATAAAAATTATCTGGCATCCGAGCTTTTTGGACGTCATTCATGAAGACAAACATTTTATGGATTATGTGAATAAAGCCGAACGCGCCAAAATGATTATCTGCCGGATTGATGATCCACAGGCGGTCGAAGTCGGAAATTCGCTGGGAATAAACCTTTATCAGGGGCGTTATGTGCAGAGGCTACTTAACGGCCAGCCCAGAAAGACGGTTTTTGCGGCCAGACGCTGAAAAACGGCCTTCATTGCTGAAGACCGCTTTTTTAGGAAGAGTTCTTATTATTGAGATTGCAGAATTCTTCTGAGCATTTCGTCTTTTTTGCGTAGCTTTTCTTTCTTCAGCTGTTCAATCCTAATCATGTTTTTCCAGATATGCCCTTCCTCTTCTTTGATGGCGGAATCTAACTGGGCATGCTGAATTTTAAGACTTTCCAAGGTTGTGTTGACGTATTCCATCAGCGGAATCCTCCTTTTGTTAGGATGACACTCATTATTATAATCATGTTTTTGGTAAAATTCCAGAAAAAAGAATCAATTCAGCATTATGAGCAGAATTTTTCTTGATTTACAGATTAACGGCTTGTAATGTTTATGTAAGGCAGAAATGAAAAAGGGAAAGGGATATGAGAGCTGTTTTGTTGGTTATGGTTCTATTGCCGTGGACGATTGCAGATGCCGCCGCAAATTGTTATTTGATCCGGAATCAGGATGCTCAAAACGAGTGTCTGGCAGAAAGAGAGGGGAACAGCCTATATTGTCACCAAATTCGAGATGATGACCAAAGAAATTATTGTTTGGCCAGAGTTGACGGCAATTCTTTGTATTGCTATCAGATTTCAGATGAAGATTTGAAGAATCGTTGCTTAGCTTTAACTGATTAATGCTAAAAGGCGGTTGTTCTCGCGGCCTTAATTCGCAATAAGAACTGCTTACTAAACTGAAAAAAGTCTCCGATGGGTCTTTTTCAGGATTTGGTTTCGTAGATTTCAAAATACCATACAAAAAAAGCTCCATTAGGAGCTTGTAAAGATTGATCTGGCTGCGTAGGCTTCGCTATAAAGCTCAGCAATTTCGCTTCGGTCAAAGAACTTATAACGTTTGTTTAGCATGTTGTTACGGCATCGCAAACTAACAAGTCCTTTTCACCATAATAAAAAAAGACCCGTCGGGGTCTGTTTTTATTATGGTGCCCTGGAGAAGACTCGAACTTCCACTGCCTGAGGCAACATGCACCTGAAGCATGCGCGTCTACCAATTCCGCCACCAGGGCTCATATAAAGAAACCGTTTTGGTTTCATTCTGACTGAACTATATAAACGTAAAATTTTTATTAGTCAAGAAACTTATTTAAATATCCGTAAGAATCTAACAATAAAAATCCGCCGAGGATGATTCTGTAAATTACAAATGGCAAAAACGTCGATTTTTTCAGCCACCACATGACGACATAAATGGCGACGATGGATGCTGCAAAAGAGTAGGTTATGCCGTCGATGGCATCAATTATTTCGGCCATGTTGTGGTTTTGGTACATTTCAAATGCGACTAATGCCGCCGCGGCGATAATGGCAGGGATGGAAAGCAGCATTGAAAATTTGGCAGCTTCGCGGCGTTCCATGCTTAAAAAACGCGCCATGGTAACCGTAACACCAGAACGGCTGGTGCCCGGTATAAGTGCCAGGCACTGGGCGCAGCCGATTAGAAATGCATCCCACGCATTGAGATGTTCAATTTTGCGGATTGTCATACCGAATTTATCAGCCACAAACAACAAGAGCCCGTATCCGAGAATCGTCCAACCGATGAGTTTGGTGCTGCGCAGCCATTCGGTACCGGTTTCTTTGAGGATTAGTCCGATAAAGATAACGGGAAGCGTTCCGATGACAATCAGCCAGAACAGTTTGGCGCCTGGATTTTTGAAAGAAGGAATAAAATATGTTTTAAGCAAGCCTTTAAAGATTTTCCATAAGTCTTCGGAAAAATAAATCATAACGGCCAGAATCGATCCGACATGAACAGCAACGTCAAGAGCCAACCCCTGATCTGGAAAAGGCGTAAATTTGGAAAAAATAATCAAATGTCCAGAAGAACTGACCGGCAGGAATTCCGTGAGCCCCTGGAGGATCGAAAGCCAGAAAATATGTATGGTATCCACGTTTTATACTCTTTCTTGTTTTAGTCCGAAAGCGGTGCAAATTCTTTTTTTGAGGGCAAGCGGTGAAATCGGTTTTACCAGATATTCCTGGATGCCGAGTCCTTTAGCGTCCAAAACGGTTTTTTCTTTGGTATCAACCGTTACCATGATAATGGGCGTGTCCTTCGCTCCTTCGATTGCCCCTGATTTCAGGTCCTTGGCAAAATCCAGTCCGCTTTTGCCGCCGGACATTTGCTGATCAAGGAAAATGACATCTATTTTAAAACTGCGCAGGAGTTCAACCGCTTCATCAGCACTGCTGGCTTCCTTGGTGTTTTTGATGCCGATTTGGTAAAGGGCCGTTTTCATAAAAGTACGGGAAAATTTATCGTCGTCGACAATAAGGCAGACGATGGAATCCCAAATGATTTGTTTATGCACGTTTTCGTTCATCCCAGACCTCGCTTATAGATCAAAGTTATCTAAATGTTAGCGTATTTGTTTATAAATTAAAACAAAAATCATCAGAGGTGTTTATATTTAGCAGCGAGAGCGGGTTAATTCTGGTCCCGCCGACGGAAGCTCCCCAGTGCAGGTGCGGGCCGGTCGCCCTTCCGGTTTGTCCGACCCTGCCGATGATATCCCCTTGCTTAACCTTATCCCCGCGTTTGACATCCATGTTTTGTAGGTGGGCATAAATGGTGTACAGGCCAAAACCGTGGTCAATGATGATAACATTTCCGGAATAAAACAAATCCGGGTAGGCCAGGGTTACGACGCCGTCACCCGCCGCGGCAACAGGGGTTCCTTCTTTGGCGGCAATGTCCATTCCGGCATGCGGGTTTTTTTTGATGCCGTTCATTATTCTCTGTCCTCCGAAATTGCCGCTGATACGTCCTTTTACCGGCTGGATGAAGCCTTTTCTCCAAAAAGGGGCTTCCGTTGTTTCCCGTTGAGCGGCGCGAACAAGCTTCTGTTCTTTTTCAATAGCCTGAAGATCACTGTCCGAAGGCGTAACTTTGCGCGGCGGGATACCTTTGATGTTTTGGATATCCCAAGCCGTGGGTGTAACTTCAAACTCAAGAGAAGACGAACCGTCTCCACGAATCAGGGTAAGACTTTTTTGTTTTTCTTCATTCCGGCCGAGAGGCAGCAAAAAAGTTCCGTTCGGCGAAAGGTAAAGTTCTTTTCCGTTAAAAAGTACTTTTTCGGTTCCGGGTGCGTGCCCGATCAAAACTTCTCCCTGGGCGGATTTGCCGCAAAGGACAGCGGCATGAGCCGCAGAGGTAAAGACTAGAAAACTAAAAATCAAACAAATCCGTTTGGCGTTCATCTTTGTTCCTTTGTTGTTTGAGGCCTTTGGCCGGTTTGGCTTTTGTCGGTTCGGCAGATATACCGGTTTTGACGCTGCCATCATAAAAGCGGATTTCTATTTCCCGGGCGGATCTGGCCTGTTCGGAACTGTAGACGGTTTTTTTGTCTTGGTTTCTGACCCAGGCAAATCCTCTTTTGAGGACAGCTTCTACCGATACCGACTGCAAGCGTAACAGCAAATTATTTAAATTTTCTTGCTTTTTTTCAAAAATGTTTTGAATGTAAAACGGGCGCAGTCCGGCAGCGTCGAGCCGGCTTTTTTTGTTTTCAAGCAGGTTTTTGAAAGCCGCGTTGAGGCGGCTGATGCGGTCGTCAAATTTTTGGGCAGCTTCAAAAAGAATTTGCTCAAGATTGGGGATGCCCCGGGCGAGCCCCTGAACGATGTTTTGTTTTTCGGCAATATAGCGGATTCCGCTGTTAAGCAGCCGGGCAGTAAGTGTGTTGAGCTGTGTTGTAAGTTCACTTCTGACGGGAACCGCAAACTCAGCGGCGCCGGTCGGTGTCGGTGCTCTTTTGTCGGAAACGTAATCGATCAGCATGGTGTCTGTTTCGTGGCCGACGGCGGAAATGATGGGAATTTGCGAAGCATAGACGGCACGGATAACGCATTCTTCATTAAAAGGCCAGAGGTCTTCCAGGCTTCCGCCGCCACGGGCAACGATGATGACATCGGGGCGGGGAGGTGTTTTGTTGCCGTCGAATTTGTTGAAGCCTTCAACGGCAGCGGCGATTTTAGCTGCGGCACCTTCGCCCTGGACCGGCGTCGGCCAAAGAAGGATATGAGAAGGAAAGCGATCGCGGACACGGTGGATGATGTCTCTGATGACGGCGCCGCTGGCCGAGGTGACTACGCCGATGGTTTGAGGCAGAAAAGGCAGGTTTTTTTTGCGGGCTGCATCAAACAGGCCTTCGGCGGCAAACTGTTTTTTGCGTTCTTCCAACAACTTAAGCAAAGCTCCGGTTCCAGCGACATCCATTTGCTCAATAACCAGCTGATAAGACGATTTTCCGGAAAAAGTAGTTATTTTGCCGGTGGCAACCACTTCCAGACCGTCTTCAGGCTTAACGGGAAGATTGAGTGCGACGCCCCGCCAGACGACGGCGGAGATGACGGCGTTTTCATCTTTGAGGGAAAGGTACCAATGCCCGGAATCGGCGCGTTTGGCACCGAAAATCTCGCCGCGGATTTTGACCCGGCCAAAAGCCGTTTCAACAAAGCGTTTGATTTCAAAGGAAATCTCGCTGACGGTGAATTCCGGGATTTCGTGGTCCGGACGGCGGGAGATACTTTCAAACAAATCTTCCATTTTTATATTCCCAGTAAATTACGGCTGAAGTCTTTGGCATTGAATTCGTTCAGGTCATCCAGCCCTTCGCCGACACCGATGAAATAGACCGGTAACGGGCATTCAGCAGCCAGGGCTGTCAAAATCCCGCCTTTGGCTGTGCCGTCAAGTTTGTTGACAATAAGGCCGTTGATATTAACAGCTTCTTTAAACGTTTTAACCTGACTGATGGCGTTTTGTCCGGTTGCGGCATCCAGACAGAGCAGGGTGTGCTGCGGTGCATCGGGAAGGATTTTTTTGATGACCCGGATGATTTTTTTGAGTTCGTCCATGAGGCCGTTTTTATTTTGCAGCCTGCCGGCCGTATCAATGAAAACGATTTCATCCTTCTGTTTCAGAGCTTCCTGCAAGCCATCATAACAAAGCCCGGCGGCATCGCAGCCGGGAGCGCCTTTGAAAACGCGGATGCCGTTGCGTTCTCCCCAGGCGGAAAGCTGCTCGACGGCTGCGGCACGAAAGGTGTCGGCGGCAATAAAGCTGATTTTTTTTCCTTTGAATTTATGAGCAAGTTTGCCGATGGCGGTGGTTTTTCCCGCACCGTTGACTCCGGCCATGAGAATGACTGCAGGCCGGGCGTCGGAAAGGCTGAATTTTTGCTGGCAGGGCAAAAGGACGGCTTCGATTTCGGCCGCGAGCGCGGCATGTAATTCTTCTTCAGCGGCGTCTTTAGGAAATTTGCGTGCGGCAAAGCCGTCAATAATTTGGGCGGAAGCCTTGACACCCATGTCAGAAACCAAAAGCAGCTCTTCCAGTTCTTCCAGAGTTTGGGAATCGATTTTGCGGTTTTTGAAAATGCCGTTTAATCCCGAGCCGAGCTGAGAAGAACTTTTTTTCAGTCCCAGCCCTAATTTTTGCAGCCAGCTACTCATTGAAAACTTCTCCTTGCTGTCTTAATATTTTAGCGCGTTTTTTGCGAATTTCGACCGGAACGGGAGGCATGAGCGCCGCCGGTGTTCCCGGGCGTTCGGAATAAGGAAAAACATGAAGCTTTGAAAAACCCGCCTCAGAGACCAGACGGACGGTGTTTTGAAACTGTTCGTCGGTTTCGGTCGGAAAACCGCAGATGAAGTCGGCGCCAAACACTGCTTCGGGACGGATATTGCGAATCTGCCGGCACAGGTTTATGACATCTTCGCGGGTGTGGCGTCGTTTCATGCGTTTGAGGATCAGATTGTCGCCCGATTGAACCGAGAAGTGAAAGTACGGTGCAATGTTGGGAAATTTTTGTATTAAAGCGATGAAATCATTGTCAATGGCCGCTGGGTCAAGCGAACCGAATTGCAGCGACGGAATTTGCGGAACCTGCTCCAAGATATGTTGTACCAACGCACTGAGAGAAGGGCGGTATGAACAGATGTCAACCCCGGTAAGGCAAATTTCTTTGAAGCCCTGTTGCAAAAGCTTGCGGATTTGGATAACGACGTTTTCTTCCGGAACCGAACGAGCGGACCCTCTGGCGTAGGGAACAATGCAATAGGTGCAGCGGTGGTCGCAGCCTTGCTGTACCTGTACAAAAGCACGGTGGCGCCCTTCAAAGCCGGTGATCAAGTAAGGGTCGCAAGAATCGTAGTCAAAGATATCGCCAACAATGGTTTTTTCGGACAGCGGTGCGGAAAGATATTTTTCGATTTCGGTTTTTTCTTTGTTGCCCAAGACCAAATCAACTTCCGGCATGGCGGCAAATTTGCGGGGTGCAATCTGGGCGGCGCAACCGGTAACGACGATCCGCGCTGAAGGTTTGTCCCGGCGCAATTTGCGAATCGTTTGACGGCACTGCCTTTCGGCTTCGCCGGTAACAGCACAAGTATTGATAATGACCAAATTATCAACAGCTTTTAATTTTTCTTTGAGAACTTCCGATTCGTAAGAATTTATCCGGCAGCCCAGAGTTATGACTTCAACCATTGTTTTTCCTTATGATTTTTTCGGAAGAAACTATAGCCGCAAATGCCGAAAAGTGCAAGCCTCATCAACAAAATGCTTAATTTTTTGCAAAATCTTATTTAAGTTGTTGATTTATTAACTTTTATTAAATAAACTGACACCGTTAGCATTTGAGAAAATGTTTTACGAGTTTAACTACATAAGGAGATCCTTTATGAAATTTAGAACTATTCTTTTGGCATCTGCCGCAGTTATGTTTGCTGGCTCTGCTGCCGCTGCTGACTTGACAAACCCTTTCTATTTGCCGGGTCAAGGTGAATTTACTTCTGATACATCTGTTAGCTACAGCCGTAATAAATTTAAACACGGATGGGGTGTTGATGAACAATGGTCTGCAACTGAAGAAGTTCAATATGGTG
>CALXTO010000017.1 GCA_944391425.1 uncultured Alphaproteobacteria bacterium
TGCGGCAAATGTGATTACAAAGAACTTCCCTGTGCCTCGGGCTATTCGACGAGCTATCAGTCTGTTTCCAACTGCGGCACGACGGGGAGCGCCGGCTGGACTTTTACTTCCAACGGCTACTCCGGCACGAAGCTTTGCGGCAAGTGTACGGCTAAGAGCTGTTTGTCTGGTTATTCGACAGCCTATTCCGATGTCAGCAAATGCGGCAGTAAAGGCAGCAAAGGCTGGAGCTGGGAAAAGTCATCGCAGTACGCGGGAAATTCGGTTTGCGGCAAATGTAGCAAATTATCCTGTAATTCGCCTTATACTTCGGGGATAACATCTTGTTCTCCCTCGGACGGTTATGCACTGAAACAGGACAGCGGCCGCTACAATGGCGATACCGTCTGCGGATATTGTCAGCCTAATAACTGTTCGGGCACTAAACAAAGTGACTGCAACACTTCCAACGGTTACACTTTTACCCAGACCTGCAAAAGCAGCACCACAATCTATGGGACTTGTAAAGCCAATACCTGTTCGGGGGTTACTTCGGTTGCACAGTGCGGTTCCAGCGGAGCCTCCGGTTGGATCTGGACGGCCAACGGGTGTAAAAGCGCTGGAAATAATTACGGTACT
This sequence comes from uncultured Alphaproteobacteria bacterium, assembly GCA_944391425.1. Taxonomy (GTDB): domain Bacteria; phylum Pseudomonadota; class Alphaproteobacteria; order RF32; family CAG-239; genus CAZU01. The sequence goes on from CALXTO010000017.1 coordinate 619, forward strand.
TGTTCCGCAAAGGCTTGTGCTTCCGGTTCCACCAACCAAAGCTGCAGTTCAGGTTACAAGTGGGTTGCCAATAACTACTATTCCGGAAATAACCGGTGTGGCAATTGTGAATATGTCAGTTCCGGCGGATGTGATATGGCTGCATTATACGCATGTTGCGGCCGAATATATCCGGGTCAGGAAGGATGTATGCCGGATCCCGGCGATGGTATTACCAGTGTGTGCGAAATGTACACCGATTGTATTTCCGCTGCGGCATACTGTGGAGAATGCAGCAGATATTGCCCGAGCTGTCTGTAAATCCTATCAAAACCCCGCCTTATGACGGGGTTTTGATATTTTTATATTATGAAATGAGAATATTTTTTAAGGTTAATGTTTTGCCCCGCCGATGATTGCCAGTGCTTCCTCCAATGTCGGTTCTTTGTCCTTGAGCGCTTTGGGCAGAGCATAATTGGTTTTGCCGCATTTCAGGTAAGGACCGTAACGTCCGGATAATAACTGGATTTCCTGTTTATTGGCCGGATTGATACCCAGTATCTTGCCGCTCGGACGTTCTGGTGCGCTGGCTAAAATCTGTTTGGCCCGTTCCGGCGTAATATTAAAAATGTTGTCCGCTCCGCTCAAAGATTTGGATTTATTACCCTGTTTGAGATAAGGGCCGAATTTGCCGATATTAACCAAAATGCCGTCACCCAAATCAAAAGGCAGACTAAGCAGGCGTTCGGCTTGTTCAAACGTCAGTTCTTCAGGAGCAATATTCCGTGGCAGAGCCGAACGTTTGGGCTTTTCGGTAGTGGCAGTGGCGTCTTCGCCAAGCTGAACATAAAAACCGTAGGGGCCTTTTTTCAGATAAATTTTCATTCCCTGCATTTCGCCGAGAACCTTGTCTTCGGCGCCGGGAGCCTTAGGCTGAGCAGCAGCTTCTTCGTCAGCGGTATCAATCAGCGGTTTGGTGTATTTGCATTCCGGATAGTTAGAACAGCCGATAAAGGCACCGAAACGCCCCAGTTTGATACTTAGTTTACCAGTGCCGCATTCCGGACAGGCACGCGGATCGCTACCGTCTTCGCGCGGCGGAAACAGGTGGTGCGACAACACTTCGTCAATCTTGTCGATAACTTCGCTGATTTGCAACGGTTTGACCGCGTCGACATTTTTGATGAACTTGACCCAGAATCCATGCAACAGTTTTTTCCATTCCATTTCGCCGGCGGAAACATCGTCCAAAAACTCTTCCAGTTGGGCGGTAAAATCATATTCTACATATTTTTTGAAAAAATTTTCCAGAAAAACAGTCACAATACGGCCGCGATCTTCGGGAATAAAACGTAGTTTCTCCACACGTACATATTTACGTTCTTGTAAAACGGCAATAATCGAAGCGTAGGTTGACGGACGTCCGATACCGAGTTCTTCCAGCTTTTTGACCAGGCTCGCTTCGGTAAAACGCGGTGGCGGCGTAGTAAAATGTTGTTCGGGCGTAATTTCGCCTTTGCTGACGGCTTCGCCGGCTTCGACATTGGGCAGGATTCTGTTCTCGTCATCATCATCGGCATCGTCTTTGGATTCCTGATACAACCGGAGAAAACCGTCAAAATCAATCACCTGGCCGTTGGCGCGCAGAATGATTTTACCGTCTGCCGATGCCGCATCAATTACAACTTTGTCCAAAATAGCAGGGTTCATTTGACAGGCGACCGTGCGTTTCCAAATCAATTCGTAAAGTTTATGTGCATCGCTGTCCAGCTTGACTTCCATCTTTTTAGGCGTGTTCATCACGTCGGACGGGCGGATCGCCTCATGCGCCTCCTGAGCGTTTTTGGATTTGGTTTTGTATTCTTTTGCCGTCTTGGGCAGGTAAGCCTCGCCAAAATATTTAAGAATAGCGTCACGGCAGGCGGCAATCGCTTCTTTGGAAAGGTTGACTGCGTCGGTACGCATATAAGTGATTAATCCGTCTTCATAAAGCTTTTGAGCAATCTGCATGGTTCTTTTGGCTGAAAAACGCAGTTTGCGCGCCGCTTCCTGTTGCAAAGTGGAGGTTGTGAACGGCGGTGCCGGATAACGGTTGGCTTTTTTGCGCTCGACATTGGAAATGGCAAATTCCTGCGCCTCGATTTTAGCTTTGGCTTCCATTGCCAACGCTTCGGTATTGAGATCAAATTTTTCCAGTTTTTTGCCATCCAACTGAATTAGTCTCGATTTGATCAATGCTTTTTGAGCCGTGAACAGTTCAGCGTCAATCGTCCAATATTCTTCAGGCTTAAAGCGTTCAATTTCGTTTTCACGGTCGCAAATCAGACGCAGAGCCACGGACTGAACGCGCCCTGCCGACTTGGAACCGGGAAGTTTGCGCCACAAAACCGGTGATAATGTAAACCCTACCAGATAGTCTAACGCGCGCCTCGCCATATAGGCCGAAACCAGATTATCGTCAATCTGGCGCGGATTCTTAATAGCTTCCGTTACCGCAGATTTAGTGATTTCATGAAAAACCACGCGTTCGATTTTTTTGTCTTTGAGCAGTTTTTTGGCTTTTAACTCTTCCAAAATATGCCAGGCAATTGCCTCTCCTTCTCTATCCGGGTCAGAGGCCAGCACAATCGTGTCACACTGTTTGACCGCCTTAACGATGTCTGCCAGCCTTTTCTTGCCGCCGGGGCTGAGCTCCCACGTCATTGCAAAATCTTCGTCCGGCAAAACCGAACCGTCTTTGCTCGGCAGATCGCGTATATGCCCGAAACTGGCCAGAACCTGATAGTCTTTGCCCAGATATTTGTTGATTGTTTTGGCTTTGGCCGGAGATTCTACAATAACTAACTTCATTTTGTTTCCTATTTATTTCAGCTTGGTCAGTGCCGCTTTATTACCGGGAAGGCGTTTGATCCGGCCGCTCATTTCCAGCTCCAAAAGTTCCAGTGCCACTTCGGAGGCATCCATGCCGCTGGCGCGGATAATCTCGTCAACATATACTCCATCAAAGTTTAAATAGTCAATGATTTTTATTTTTTGACGTTTTGTCTGAGGAGCATCATCTGCCCAATTAAAGTTCAGTTCGGTTTGCCATTTTTTCTCCGCTGCGGGAGGCAAAGGTACTGGATTGTTGAGATATTGGAGAATGTCATCAGCGCTCTCGGCCAGCCGAGCTCCGCTTTTAATCAACTTGTTGGGGCCAGCGGCGCGTCCGTCTCCCGGCGACCCCGGAACGGCAAAGACCTGATGCCCGTATGCGGCTGCCATTCGTGCCGTAATCAGAGAACCGGATTTCAGGTTGGCTTCAATAACGACGGTTGCTTCACCCAGTGCCGCGATAATGCGGTTGCGTCGCGGAAAGTTTGCCGCTTGCGGCAGCGTTCCCGGCGGAAATTCTGAAATGACGCAGCCGTTTTGAACGATATGTTCGTACAATTCGGAATTTTCCTGAGGATAAGGAATATCTGCCCCGGTGCCCAGGACCGCAATAGTTGTACCCCGCTGTTTAAGTGCATACATGGCTCCCTTATGGGCAGCGGCATCAATGCCGCGAGCCATGCCGGAAATGACGCAGCGGCCAGCCTGGGTCAGATCGTAGGCGATTCGCGCCGCAGTCTTACGTCCGTTGATAGAAGCGTTGCGAGCGCCGACGACGGCAACGCCGGAAGCAGACAGAATTTCTGTATTGCCGCGAACATATAAAAGCGGTGGCGCGTCTTCAATATTTTTCAGTGCGGCAGGGTAAAGCGGATCACTGTAAAGCAGAATTTGAATGCCGTTCCGGCAACAGACTGAATAAATTTCTTCGGCTTTGGCGCGTTCAAAAAGTCGGAAACTTTTCAGTTCCGGCAGTTTTTGCACAATTGCCCGCGGAGTTCCGCAAGTTTTCAGCAATTTATAAAAAGTAACCGGGCCGACATGTCCGGAACTGATAATTTGAATAACATCAATTATTTCTTCTTTGTCGGCCACTATTTTTCCCGTTTCGAAGCCGCCTTTTTCCGGGTCTGGCTTTTGCCGGCGGAAGTTTTTGTGGTTGCCGGTTTTTTAGTCGTTGTTTTACGCCGGGCCGCCTTTTGGGTTTTAGCGGCCGGTGCCTTAGCGGAAACGGCGGGTTTTGTTGCGGCCGTTGTTTTTTTCTTGAACGAGATTTTACTTTCCTCACCTTTAAATAAACGTGCAAAATTGGCATGATGCCGGATCAGGATAAGGATAACCAGCGGCGTGTAAAACAAAGTGTAAACAGGATCTTCATAGAAAAATGTAAACAGAGGAACCAGCGTTGCGGCCGTAATCGCCGCCAAAGAAGAATAACGAAAGATAAAAGCCGTTACCAACCAGATGCCAAGCGCAAACAGGGCAATTTTCGGAGTCATAATCAGAATAAAGCCGAATGCCGAAGCGACGCCTTTCCCGCCCCGGAACTTCAACCAAATCGGAAAGTTATGCCCGATGACAGCCAGCGAACCTGCGACAAGTGCGGCCACTATATTGAACGAAGTTGGCATTCCGCAAAGATACATCTCTTTGGAAGAGGTTAGATGAAAAGCAATCCAGGCCGCAATACCCGCTTTGAATGCGTCAAAAATGACGGTCAGCAGAGCCAGCCATTTGTTGCCCGTGCGCAAAACATTGGTTGCGCCGATGTTTCCGGAACCGATTTTGCGAATGTCTCCGTAGCCGCACAAATAGCAAAAAAACAGCCCGAAAGGAACGGACCCTAGAAAATAACCACCGATTCCGCTTAAAAAGAAAACTGTTGCTTCACTCATTTGTACGCCTCCGTTGCAAATTTAGGTTATTATTTTCATACTCTCTAATGTCCGGTTTTGCAACCCCGTTTTAAAAAAACAAACAAGTTCCTTCCAAAGTTTTTTATAGTAAATCAGAAATATTTGATGACAAACCGATTAAAATTGTTAATATTGAAAAAAAATTAACGTATTTAAGAGTCCGGTATGAAACCTGTTTATAAAAGAATTTTGCTTAAACTCTCCGGCGAAGGCCTGATGGGAGACAAAAGTTTCGGAATGTCGGCCGAAGTTATCAAGGATCTGGCTGCCCAGATAAAAGCCGTTCATGACAATGGTGTGGAGGTCTGTATCGTTGTCGGCGGCGGCAATATTTTCCGTGGCGCCAAAGAAGCCTCCGAAGGAATGAACCGTACCGTCGCCGATCAGGTCGGTATGCTGGCTACCGTTATGAATGCGCTTTATCTGCAAAATGCACTGGAAACTGCCGGCGCCGATACCCGGGTTTTGTCCGGAATAAACATTTCCGCCGTGTGTGAGCCGTATATGTACCGCCGTGCCATCCGCCATCTTCAAAAGGGGCGGATTCTCATTTTTGCAGGCGGCACCGGCAATCCGTATTTTACGACAGATACGGGCGCTGCATTGCGTGCGTCTGAGATGCAGTGCGACGCTTTGCTCAAGGCAACTCAGGTTGAGGGCGTTTATGATTCCGATCCCAAAGCAAACCCCGGAGCCAAAAAATATGAGCAGGTCAGTTACGAAGAAGTGATTGAAAAACAGCTTAAAGTTATGGATATTACGGCAGTTGCTCTGGCCCGCGAAAACAATATCCCGATTATCGTCTTTTCCCAGCATGGCCGCAATGCCCTTGAAAACGCCGTTTGCGGCAAAGGCAGTTATACAATTATCAAATAGAGGTAAAATATGTCCGATTTCAATACAATTAAAAATAATGCAAAAAACCGTATGGATAAAACAATCGATTCTCTGAAAAGCGATTTCAGCGGCCTGCGTGCCGGCCGGGCTCATGTCAGCCTGTTGGACGGGATTATGGTCGAAGCCTACGGATCAATGACACCGCTGGCACAGGTCGGAACCATCTCCGTTCCCGATGCCCGCACGTTGTCGGTCAGCGTTTGGGACCGTAGTCTGGCCAAAGCTGTGGAAAAAGCCATTATGGAGTCCGATCTGGGATTAAACCCCGCTTCGGACGGGCAGCTGATTCGCGTGCCGATTCCGCCGTTGTCCGAAGAGCGCCGCAAAGAACTTCTCAAAGTAGCTGGAAAATATACGGAAGCAAATAAAGTAGCCGTCCGTAATATCCGCCGCGATGCGCTTGACGAAGTGAAAAAGCTGAAAAAAGACAGCATTATTTCCGAGGATGAGGAAAAACGTTTTGAAAACGAAATCCAAAAGTTGACCGACGAAGCCGTCAAAAAAATGGACGAACTGCTTGCCCAAAAAGAAAAAGACATCATGCAGGTATAACGGGGACGGACGGTGACTGATAAAACGAACAGCTTGCAGCATCTTGCCATTATTATGGACGGCAATGGCCGTTGGGCCAAAAAACGAGGGCTTCCCCGCTCTGCCGGACACAAAAAAGGGGCGGAGACCGTCAAGGATATTGTCCGCGCCGCGGGAGATATGGGAATAAAGTATCTGACTCTGTATGCTTTTTCTACCGAGAACTGGCAGCGGGATCCCGAAGAAGTCAAAGGACTGATGGGGCTTTTGCGTGAATATCTCAAATCCGAGCTGAAGGAAATTCAGGAAAACGGCGTCCGCATCATGTTTATCGGCGAACGGCAGATGCTTGATGCCGACATTGCCGAACAAATGTCAAAGATCGAAAAAGATACGGCCGACAATGACAAAATGACTCTTTGTATTGCTCTGAGCTACGGTTCTCGCCAGGAAATCGTAGCCGCCGTGCAGAAAATAGCCCTGCTTGCCAAAAAAGGGGATATTTCTACCAATGATATTGATATTAAAATGTTTTCGGATATGCTCTATACCAAAGACATTCCAGATCCTGACCTGCTGATCAGAACCAGCGGTGAGCAGCGCATCAGCAACTATCTGTTATGGCAGATTGCCTACAGCGAGCTGTTTTTTACGCCGACCCTGTGGCCTGATTTCAGCAAGGAAGAGCTGGCCGGAATTGTCGATAATTTTAACCGCCGGGAGAGAAGATATGGAAAGAACTAAACTGGTTTCATTGGGCAAACGCATACTTTCGGCGCTGGTGCTGGTTCCGTTGATTATTGCCTGCCTTTACGCGGGTTATCCGTTTATCCAGATATTTGCCCTTATCTTCGGTTCCATGTTGGCCTGGGAATGGTCGCACATGGTTCCCAATTGCCGCGGCGCTTTTTATGCCACGCTTTATACGGTAGCTCTCGGTGTCGCAGTTTTAACCGGGGTTTCTCCTGTTTTTTGGATATTCCTTTTCGGCGCCGTAATTTTGGCCTGGTTTAAATCCCGAGAAGAAAACCGCCGGAATTTGCTGGTTCTGGGCGTGCCGTATATCTCCATCGGCATCGGTTCGATTGTCTGGTTGTATGAACTGGTCGGCTTTTATGTAACTTTCTGGTTTTTCCTGATCGTATGGGCAATGGATACCGGCGGCTATATTTTCGGTTGTGCTATCGGCGGTCCGAAATTGGCACCCAAAGTCAGCCCCAACAAAACCTGGGCCGGTTTGGCGGGCGGCGTCGCGCTGGCCGTAGGCGTAACGGCGGTGTTTATTTATTTTGTAAATGCTTCCAACCATTTGTTGTACTATGGTCTGATTGCGGCGGTTATTGCCGTAATTGCGCAAATCGGGGATTTGGTTGAATCTTACATCAAACGTAGTTTGAATCTTAAGGATTCCAGCAACCTGATACCCGGACACGGCGGCGTTTTCGATCGTGTCGACGGGTTGATTTTTGCAGCTCCGTTTGTTTTCTTGCTTTTTGGTTATGTTTTGTTTTTGATATAAGAAGGTTTAATAATGGATTGGCTGGTTAATACGGTTTATTATGTTGTCCCGTTTGTTGTCTTATTAGGAATTTTGGTTTTTGTGCATGAACTCGGACATTATCTGATGGCCAAGTTCAGCGGTGTCAGAGTATCCGAATTTTCCATTGGTTTTGGCAAAAAACTCTGGGGATTTACCGACCGTTCGGGTACGGAATGGAAACTTTCTGCCGTTCCTTTGGGCGGATATTGCAAGTTTTTGGGTGATGACGATGCCGCCAGTGCTTCTTCCTCCGAGGAGGCTCTTTCCGAAGAAGAGAAAAAATATGCTTTCAATAATCAGAATCCGTTTAAAAAACTGGCGATTGTAATTGCCGGGCCTGCGGCCAACTATGTTTTTGCCGTTTTAGTTTTCACCGCCGTCTTTTTTTTCATCGGTAAGATGGACTTTCCGCCGGTTGTCGGCGAGGTGATTCCCGGCGGCGCTGCGGAACAGGGTGGTATTTTGAAAGGTGACCGTATTTTAAGCATTAACGGCAAAAAGATTGAAAGCTTTGCCGAAATCAAGCAGGAAGTGGACATGAACACCGCCGAAAAAATCAAGCTGGAAATTCAGCGTGGCGATAAGACCTTATCTTTAAGCTTCCCGCTGAAAACGATTCCGCTGACGGTCGAGGCTAACCAATCTTCCGAAATGCGGCCGATGTTGGGTGTCCGTTCCGTTTGCAGCGTTGATATTGAACAGCAGGAAACATCTTTGTGGGCGGCTTTTTCCGATGCCGCCGCGGAGACCTGGCGGATTACCGAAGTTACTTTGCGCGGTGTCGGGCAAATGATTAGCGGCAGCCGCAATGCTGATGAGGTTGGCGGCATTATTCGTATTGCCGAAATGTCGGGAGATATCAGCAAACAAAGCGGCTGGCTGGACTTTTTGATTTTCATGGCTCTGCTGTCAATCAATCTGGGGCTGATTAATCTTTTTCCGATTCCGTTGCTGGACGGCGGACATGTCGTCATTTATCTGGTGGAAATCGTAACCCGCCGGGAAATTAACGAGAAAGTAAAAGAGTATATTTTCCGTTTCGGACTTTTTGTGCTGATCGCTTTGATGCTTTTTGCGACATACAATGATTTTGCACGTTTGTTTAACAGATGGTTCTCATAAAACTTAAGGATTTTCTACTCATGATGAAGGAACTTAAAATAGGGACTACGGCTGCGGCACTGCTGATCGGGTTTGAGGCGCAGGCCGCTTCGGTTTATGTGCGCGACATAAAAGTGGAAGGTTTGGAAAGGGTTGAACCCGAAACGGTTATTTCTTACGTCGACGTCAAAAAAAATGCATTGGCTAGCGACGGTAAATTGGATGCCTCTCTCAAACAGTTGTATTCGACCGGGCTATTTAACGATGTTTCCATGAACGTAACGCCGGACGGACTCCTGGTAATCAAAGTTGTTGAAAATCCGATTATCAACAAAGTCCTGTTTGACGGCAATGACAAAGTTGATGATGAAATGCTCAAAGGTGAAATCCGGCTCGCGCCGCGCTCGACCTATTCCCGTTCACGAGTGCAGGAAGACGTACAGCGTATTTTGGATATTTACAAACGCACCGGGCGCTATGCTGTCGTGGTTGAACCGCAGATTATTGAACGCGACCAAAACCGCGTTGACCTGATTTTCAAAATTGACGAAGGTCCGCTGGCTGCCATCGATAAAATCAATTTTATAGGCAATAGCCACTATTCTCACGATGATCTTCAGGAAGTCATTATGAGCAAGGAAACCCGTTGGTATCGCATTTTCTCTTCTTCAGAGAATTATGATGCCGAGAAAACGAATTATGACAAAGAGCTGTTGCGCCGCTTTTATCTCAAGCGTGGCTATGCCGACTTCCGGGTAGTTTCCGCCATTGCGGAGCTGAGTCCCGACAAAAAGTCTTTTGTCCTGACGTTCGTTTTGGATGAAGGAAAACGCTATAAAGTACGTAATCTGGACGTTGTTTCGGACATTGCCGAAGTAAATCCCGAGGAATTTAAAGAATATATCGAACTCAACAGCGGCGATTGGTATAACGACGAAAAGTCCGAAAAAACCATAACCGTTTTAACCGACGAATTGGGTAAAAAAGGTTTTGCCTTCGTCGATATTGAGCCCGAACTGGTCAAAGATACTGCCAACGGTACCATTGACGTCACTTTCCATATTCGCGAAGGCGAGAGGATTTTTGTTGACCGTATTAATATTTCCGGCAACAGCCGCACGCATGATGAAGTTATCCGCCGGGAATTCCGCATTGAAGAGGGCGATGCCTTTAACGTTTCCAAAATCAGGGATTCCCGTCGTAACGTGGAAAATCTGGATTACTTCAGCAAAGTAGACATTCAGACGGTTCCTAAAGATGATAACAAAGCGGATATTGATGTAAAAGTAGAGGAAAAGTCCACCGGTTACTTTAATGTCGGCGTCGGCTATTCGACGGTTAACGGCGCTTTGGTTCGTGCCGGCGTAACCGAAAACAACTTCCGCGGTGTTGGGCAGAGGTTGGGCGTTGATGTCGGTGTTTCGGAACGTGCGCAGGAGTACGATATCAGTTTTACCGAACCTTATTTCCTGAACCGCCGTTTGCGCGCCGGATTTGATATTTTCCGCAATGAACAGGATTATCAGGACGAAAGTTCATATGACAGTTCTACCACCGGCGGTCGTCTGCGCATGGGCTGGAATTATACTGATGATTTGTCACAGCAGGTTCGTTATACGTTGCGCGAAGACGAAATCAGCAATGTCGATGACGATGCTTCACGCTATATTAAAGACGAAGCCGGCAAATATAGCGATTCTTCCGTCGGACAAACGATAGTGTACGACAAGCGTGACAGTGCTCTTAACCCCAAAGAGGGATACTTCCTGTCTTTCGGCAATGATGTCGCCGGTTTGGGCGGAGATGAAAAATATCTCAAATTTGACGCCAAGGCCTATCAGTATTATACCTTTGCCGACTACTATACGGTCAAACTCTTTGCCAATGCCGGTTACATCACCGGTTACGGCGGAAAGGACGTCCGTCTGTCCAACCGCTATTATTTGGGCGGAACGACCCTACGCGGGTTCGATGTTGCCGGTATCGGTGCCCGTGACAAATACACGGACGACGCGTTGGGCGGCAACTGGATGGTATATACCGGCGGTGAATTTATGTTCCCAATCGGTCTGGACGAATTGGGAATTCGCGGCCGCACCTTCGTTGATATGGGTATGCTCGGCAAACCGGATAATATGAACAGCGCCGATGTCGAATATTCCTCTACGCCGCGTGTTGCCGCCGGTTTCGGCTTCCAGTGGTTGTCGCCGATGGGACAGATTGACATTGACTTCGGCTTCCCGATTGTTAAGGAAGATTACGATGAAACTCAGGTCTTCCGTCTTAACTTCGGTACCCGTTTATAAGCAAGGGAGACATTTATATGGCTGATACCAGATTTTTTAACAACAACGGCCCCTTTAGCCTGGCAGAAGTCGCAGAGATTTGCGATGCCGAATTGCGGGATGCCGGCCAAAAAGACATACGGATAAAAGAATTGGCAACAATAGACAAAGCTGGGGAAGGGGATATTTGCTTTTTCTATGATAAAAAGCAAAAAGCCAAAGCTGCAAGTATTAAGGCCACGGCCTGCGTCACTACGGAAGAACTGGCATCCCTGCTTCCTTCCGGCGTAGCCGTTTTGGTTTGTGCCAATCCGCATCTGGGCTTTATGAAATTGAACTATGCTTTGTATTCCGAACCACGTCCGCAGCCGGAAATCCGCCCTTCGGCGGTTGTTTCCGCAAGTGCGGTCCTCGGTAAAAACTGTTATGTCGGAGATAATGTCGTTATTGAAGATAATGTCAAAATAGGTGATAATTGCATTATTGAAGCCAATGCCGTTATTTCCCGCGGCTGCGAAATCGGCAGCAATTGCCGGATTGGCGTCGGCGCACATATTTCGCATTGCCTGATGGGCAATGACTGCTATATTTACGGCGGTGCGCGTATCGGTTGGGACGGTTTTGGTTTTATGATGACAAACGGACAGCATAAAAGAATTCCGCAGGTGGGTCGCGTCATTATCGGCAACGATGTTGAAATCGGCGCCAACAGTTGTATCGACCGCGGAGCTTTGGACGACACCGTCATTGGCGACGGTTGCCGGATAGATGATTTAGTAATGGTGGCGCATAACGTCAAGCTCGGCCGCGGCTGTATCTTGGTTTCTCAAACCGGTATCGCCGGCAGCTGTACTTTTGGCGACTATGTTGTCTGCGGTGGCCAGACCGGCTTTGCCGATCATTTGAATGTCGGCAGCGGCGCGCAGGTCGGCGCCCAATCAGGCATTATGCGCGATATTGAACCGGGCGCAGTGGTCATGGGCTCTCCGGCCGTACCCATCAAAGACTTTATGCGTCAGGTTTCTTACCTTCAAAAGGCCGTGAAAAAGTAAAAGGAAAAGAAAACAAATGTCTGAAAACAAAATTTACCGAGTTGAAGAAATTATGGATATGCTTCCGCATCGCTACCCGTTTTTGCTGGTAGACCGTCTGGAAGTCGAAATCCCCGGCGAAAAAGGCGTCGGTTTGAAAAACGTTACCATGAATGAAGAATTTTTCCAGGGACATTTTCCGGGCAATCCGGTAATGCCCGGAGTTTTGCAAATTGAAGCGATGGCGCAGACGGCCGGTGCTTTGGTAATTTCTTCTTTTGAAAACTATAAAGATAATAAAAAAAGCGTCCTGTTTATGTCAATTGACGGCGTCAAGTTCAGAAAACCGGTCAAACCCGGCGATCAACTGAAAATGCACGTTGAAAAGATACGGGCACGCCGCAATGTTTTCGTCTTTAAGGGCGAGGGTCGGGTCGACGACCAAATCGTCAGCGAGGCGGAATTCACGGCCATGATTTTGGAATAATAAAAATCCCCGCATCAAGCGGGGATTTTTATTAAGTTATCCACAGGGTTGACTTTTGTTGCTTATCGTGATACGTTATTCGTATCACGATAAGTGTGTAGCATCATCAACATCAGGAGAAAAAAATGGATAACGATTTGGAATATTTAAAATCAGAAATTTGGCGTCGAAAGGCTAAACAGGACAAAGCCCGGCAGGAATACGAGCAAAAACGTAAAAAAATGTATCAGCTTCCCGAAGGCGTCAGGCCGGCACAGGATAATCCGCTCCGGCATCTCCCCCAAGGTATCCGCCCGGCAGACAGTAACCCTCTGCGCGCTCTGATTCCGGCAGATAACAATAAAAATAATCAACCCGAGAAAACAAAAGAAGGGCTTTCGGATCAGCTTCTGCGTTATGGCGAATATGCGGCAACGGGGGCTTATCAGGGATTGTCGCTTGGTTGGGCAGATGAAATAGAGGGAGCGCTTGGCGGATTGGGATATGCGCTTGGGAGTTTAAATCCTGAATGGAATAAAAATGGAGAGAGCTTTAGTGAAGCCTTCAAACGCGGGTATCGTGAAAACAGGGATTACCGGCGGCAAAAACTGAACGAGGGTTACAAGGAAGCGCCGCTTCTGACTCGCAGTGCAGAAGTTGCCGGGGCGGTTGCCAGTCCGGTCAGATTTTTTAAAGCACCCAAGACAGCGCCGTTAGGCATGAAAGCCAAAAAGGAATTGCTAAATGATATGACAGCTGGTATTATGTACGGCATGGGTTCCGGACAAGATACGGTTAAAGACCATGCCGCTAAAATGGCTATTGGAGGAACAACCTCTTATTTGGGAAATCAAATATATGGTTACAGCGCATATCCTATTAACAAAGAAATATATACTCAACTTCCAGAACATATTTTTGATTACATGCTAACAGAAGATAAAGAAATTAAATAAGAACATATAAAGTAAATGAAATGAACAAGAAAATCAGAGACTTTAAAATAAAAAAATTAATTGAAGTAATTTTAGCTACTTATGGGGTGGTCATGATTCCCATGGTATTAGGTATGCAAAAAGTTCTCCCTTTATCAGTTTGGTTTATTAGTCTTTATGTGATGCTTTTGAGTTCATTTATTTTAGTTTTTTTACCTTATAGATACTACAAGACCAAAGCCATGCGTAATCTAAGGGAGATTTTAGGTTTTTACGGCCCCATAATTTTAGGTACGGCAATAATAATTCGTCATTGGGATTTTTCAGTTATCGCTTTTAAATATATTAAAGATATGGTGATAAGTTGGTTTTCTTAAAATGTATTTTTTGGCTTGTTACAGTGCAGAAATATTATGTGTTTTTACAAAATTTGAAAAATCTTTTAGCTTTAACGCATAAATGATTTTAACTTTAAACAGGAACAAAATTAATGACTAAAATTCACCCGACAGCCGTTGTTGAAGACGGCGCACAAATCGCTTCCACAGCAGAAATCGGTCCGTTGTGCTGGATCAGCTCCCGCGCCAAAATCGGCGAAAATGTCCGTCTTCTGGGGCGTGTAACCATTATGGGGGACACCACGATCGGCGAAGGGACAATCGTTTTTCCCGGTGCGGTTTTGGGAGCCGGGCCCCAAGATCACGGCAATGAATTTCAGGAGCAGGCCAGACTGATTATCGGCAAGAACAACATCATCCGCGAAAATGTCACCATGCATGCCGGAACACCGAAAGAACATTTTACGACCACGGTCGGTGACGGCGGTATGTTTATGATTAACTCACATGTTGCTCATGACTGCGTTGTCGGCAACAACGTGATTATGACCAATAATGCGGTTATCGCCGGGCACGTCCGTTTGGGCGATGGGGTCATTCTGGGCGGCAACTCTGCGGTTCATCAGTTCTGCCGGATTGGCCGCAAAGCCATGATCGGTGGTATGTCAGGCGTTGCCCGTGATGTGATTCCTTTCGGCATGGTGACGGGAGACCGCGGCAAATTGCGCGGGCTGAATGTCGTCGGGCTGAAGAGAAGCGGCATGGACGAACATACCGTTAAATCGATTACCCGGGCGTTTATGTTTATTTTCAAAGGCAAAGAAGGAACTTTTGAAGAACGCGTCGAACAGGCCAAAGAAAAGTTCAAAGACAACGATATGGTTATGGAACAGGTTAAATTTATTGAAGAGGCTTTGGAAGGCCGTCGTAAAATTCTGACGGCGGAATAAATCAACCAGAAAGGATGCGGGGGTTGGAAAGTTATGCTTGCCAACTCCCGGATTTTTTTTTATAAAGAAAACAGTTGCAACAGAGAAAGAACTTATGACTTCCGAGAACAGAAAATTGGGAATTATCGCCGGCGGCGGAACAATTCCCGGAATGTTGATCAAACACTGCCGGGAAAACGGACGCGAATTTTTTGTCCTGGCAATCGAGGGCAATGCCGACAAGAGTATTTTCAACAAAGATATTCCTCATCAGTGGATCAGGATCGGACAGGCCGGAACAGGGTTTAAACGCTTTGCCGATGAAAAAGTGCAGGATGTGATTATGATTGGAACCATCCGTCGCCCCAGTTTTTTTGACTTGGTGCCGGATCTGCGCACCGCGGCTTTTTTTGCCAAAATTGGAACCAAAGCTCTGGGAGACGATGGCTTGTTGCGGGCTCTGGTAAAAGAAATTGAAGCCGAGGGAATGGTTGTTCGCGGCATCCATGAGGTTATGGAAGATCTTTTGGTCAAACCCGGAATTTTGGGAAAACATAAGCCGGATAAACAGGCTTTAGCAGATATCCGCCGCGGCATTGAAGTAGCGACGGAACTCGGCCGTCTGGATGTCGGTCAGTCTGTTGTCGTGCAACAGGGATTGGTGTTGGGCGTTGAAGGTATTGAAGGAACGGATGAGTTGATTCGCCGTTGCGGCGAATACCGACGCAAAGGTTGTGGCGGCGTGCTGGTAAAGCTGCGCAAACCGCAGCAGGATATGCGCATTGATTTGCCAACCATCGGTCCCCGTTCGGTAGAAAGAGCAAAAGCCAGTGGGCTCCGCGGAATAGCCGTGCACGCCGGCAACGGACTGATTGTCGATGAAGCGGAGGTTATCCGCCAGGCTGACAAATACGGAATTTTTGTAATGGGAGTAAACCCCGGTGACTACCTCTGATAAACTGAAAATATATCTGATTGCCGGCGAACCGTCCGGCGATTTACTCGGCTCAAGACTGATGCGCGCTTTGGTCAAAAAGACCGGCGGACAGGTCGAATTCCACGGTCTTGGTGGCGATACCATGGAAAGCGAAGGCTTAAAACCGCTGTTTGACATTTCCGAACTGGCAATTATGGGGCTGGTTGAAGTTATTCCCAGTATTCCGAAAGTGCTCCGGCGCATTCGCGAAACGGTGGCCGACATCAGGCGTGTCAATCCAGATATTGTGGTAACAATTGACAGTTGGAGTTTTTCTTGCCGGGTTCATAAAGCCCTGCGCAGGCTCAAAACCGGCATTCCGCAGTTGCATTATGTGGCACCGCAGGTTTGGGCATGGAAAAAGAAACGCGCCCGTACCATGTATAAATACATTGACGGGTTGATGACGCTGCTGCCGCAGGAGCCGAAATACTTTACCCCTTATCATTTGGAAACAACGTTTGTCGGGCATCCGGTAATTGAAAGTGAAGTTTTGCAGGCCGACGGGGAGGCTTTCCGCCGCAAATACAATATTCCCGCCGAAAAAAAAATCATCAGCATTCTTCCCGGATCCCGTCATACCGAAGTCAGTCGGCTGATGCCGGTATTTCTGGAAAGTGCCCGTTTACTTCTGGAAAAAGACAAAGATTTTTATTTTGTCATTCCGACGGTTAAAACAGTGTCTAAAAGGGTAAAAGAAATGGCTGCGGCCGGCGGATTGCCGCTGCAGGTGGTTGAAACCCAGCAGGATCGCTACAATGCTTTTCGGGCTTCTTGCGCAGCAATTGCCGCTTCCGGAACAGTCGCTCTGGAACTGGCAATCTGCCATATTCCGCACATTATTGCCTATAAGGTTTCCAAATTGACGGCCTTTATCGTCGGGCGGATTATGAAAATTCAGTTTGTGAATCTGTCAAATATCATGCTGGGGCGGGAAATCGTGCCCGAGCTTTTGCAGCAACGCTGCGTTTGCGGCAATATTACGCACTATATTCAGGAGCTTCTTCAACAGGGAGATTTATATCAGACACAAATGGAAGGTTTTGCCAAGGTAAAGGAGATTCTCAGCAGCGGCGAGCAGACGCCGAGTGAAAATGCTGCTGATGTGATTTTGGCAAAGATAAAAAAATAGCCGACTGTTTTCCTTAAAATTTGTCTATTTTATGCTTGCCAAAAAAGACTTTTTGTGATAATTTCTTTTCTAATCAAGAGAAATTATTGAGCGATTATTGTTTAACCATTTAAAATCATGGTCATATGAGAAAGAGTTTTAATGCGCCCATGTATCTGGCCCAGTTGGCGGACATGTGCGGTTTTTCTGTTCCGAATTGGGCAGAAAAAGTAATGATTTCAGGGGTTTCTGTCCGACCGGACGAAGCTGAGGAGGGGGATATTACCATTGCCACCAATCCCACGGAAGTCGGCGACGTATATCTCAGCCTGGCTACGGCCTGTCTTACCCGGCAGAAATACCTTTCATCACTTCCGCAAAACAAAGAAGTAGTGTCAATTGCCGTAGCGGATCCGCAGGAGACAATCCGGCAGATTGAAGAAATCGTCTAAACCAGCACACCTGCCGCAAATCAGAATATTGGCTTGCGGCAGGTTAAAAAATCAGGCTATGGAAAAGATTTTGCTGCATTCTCAAGCACAGCAACGTTTTGCGGAGCTTGGGATAATTGTTTCCGCTGCGAGTGTCCGGCCGGTCAGATTTCATCTGCACGGATATAACGGCAAAGTGCTGTCGCAGTTCGCAGCCTGGGAAGGGATAAAGGAAAACGGCGTCAAACGTTACATCTCACTAACCGGCGGAGAAATCGACCGCTACAGCCGGGAATACAAAGACTTTCAGGTTTCCGCTTTTTCCAAAGGAAACGGTTTTCGGCTGTTGGAAGGAGAGTACCTGACGCTTGTCATCGACAACGAGTTCGTCCGTGCTTTTGATTTTAGCAAACCCACCGGACAACTCTGGAATGAAGTAGAACGCCGCCGCGATAAGTGAGCGGCGTTTTGCCATTTAAAAGACTTTACCAGTCGCTGGCGCAGCGGTGATAATAGTTACAGCCCTCGGCCCGGCAGTCTTCAATATGTTTTCCTTCCGGGCAGGTCGTGGTCGTAATGTCATATCCCTGACATAATTGAGCGCAGGTTGTTTCATCTTGGGAGGAGGAGTTTCTGCCATTTCCGCTTTGGAGCGGCAAAGAGGGTTCCCAGTCGGCAATCGGAACGACTTTGGCTTCCGCTTGAACGGCTGCCAAAAGAAAAGCGGCGCTCAGTATAAATATTTTCATGTTTTTTCTCCGTTTTCCCATATGTTAACTCTTAAAAGTTAATTTATTGCAAAGAGATAATATATGTTTTAGATTGTAAAAAAACAGAGGAACCTGATGCAACGCATACCGGATTTTATTTATAACATTTTGCAAAAAGAACAGTCCCGCCTGAGCTTGTGGTTTCCCGTATTTTTTGCCACAGGCATCGGCATATATTTCTTATTGCCGGAAGAACCTTCCAAATGGACAACTCTGGGAGCGATTGAAGGGCTGATATTTTTGGCGGTTTTGCTGCGACGCCGGATTTTCTGGCTGCGTCTTTTGCTGATTCCGGCGACAATTTTGGCCGGTTTTACGCTTATCCAGGTGCGCAGTATTTACCTGGAATCTGCTCAGACGGAGATTCCGTCTTCAAAATTATATCTCAGCGGAAGAATTCAAAAGCTGGACTATAATACGCGCGGCAACCGTCGCATGATTATTGATGACCTGAGAGATTTTGACGGCAACCCGGTTCCCGGACGTTTTCGCATCAGTATGCGCTCATCCGCCGGAGAGCTTCGGGAAGGACAGTGTGTGGAGCTGGTTGCAAAACTCTTTCCCCGGGCCAAGGCTTCTTTGCCCGGCGGCTATCAGTTTGATCGCAAAAGTTTTTATCAAAAACTGTCGGGCAGCGGTTATGCCGAAAGCCGGGTTTTCCCGGTTGAATGTCGGCAGCCGCCAGGCTGGAGAGATAAGCTGGCTTATAAACTGGCGCATTTGCGCAGCCGGATTATCAATCATATAAAATCTGTTCTACCACCGGATGAAGCGGCGGTTACCGCTGCGATTGTCGCCGGGGAGCAAGGCGGAATCAGCCGGGAACTGATTAATCATTACCGAGATTCTGGGCTCGCGCATTTCCTTTCCATCTCGGGGCTGCATATGACAATGATTGCCGGTTTGATGTTTTTTCTGATCCGTTTGCTGATGGCTTTGATTCCGCCGTTGGCTCTTTACTTCGATTCCAAGAAAGTTTCGGCATGGTTTGCCATTTTTATCAGCTTGGTTTACTTGTTTATTTCCGGCATGGCCGTTCCGGCGCAAAGGGCTTTTGTTATGACTTTCATCGTGCTGCTTGGCGTTTTGTTTGATCGTCGGGCCATTTCCATGAAAACGATTTCTTGGGCGGCGGTGATCGTTCTGTTGTTTTCGCCGGAGGCGCTGATTGGCGCAAGTTTTCAAATGTCTTTTGCTGCCGTTGTCGCTCTGATTGCTTTCTATGAAAAATTTGCCGCGCCGTTGCAGCGGTTTTTAAACAGCGGGCCGGGATCTGTTTTCGGCATTGTTAAAATATTGAAAGTCATTTTATTGTATATATTCGGAATTTTAATATCAGATCTGGTTGCCAGCCTGGCAACGCTTCCTTTTGCCATTTATCATTTTAACCGCATAGCCGTTTTTACCAGCTTGGCCAATTTGATGGCCGGTCCGGTAATCGGGTTCGTAATTATGCCGTTTACGCTGTTATCTCTTTTACTGATGCCGTTTGGCCTGGATGTCTGGAGTCTGAAAATAGTCGGTTTTGGCATAGGCGTCGTTAATGATATCACGGCTTATGTCAGTTCTCTGCCTTCTGCCGGGTATCAGGTATTGTCTATGCCTTTGTGGGGTTTGTTGCTTATTGTGTTTGGCGGTTTATGGCTGTGCATCTGGAAAAGCGGTTTGCGCCTTTGGGGGATCCCGTTTATTGCGGCGGGCTTTTTGAGCATTGCCGCGGCGCAAAGGCCGGATGTCCTCGTCAGCGACAATCAACGCCTGTTTGCCGTACGCGACAACACCGGCCGCATGGTTGTGCTTCCGGCCCGCGGCAACAGTTTTACCAAGCAGGTCTGGCTGGAAAAGACAGCTTCTTCACCGCTTTCTGCAAAAGAATATGTGGAGCTGCGCAAAATTTACAAAGGTCAAAAGACAAATCTACGGTGGCTTGATTTGCAATGCGGCAAAAAGAGCTGCCTTTATCATGGACGCGTAAGAATTGAAAAATCCGGACGGATTTTTGTTGACGATCGGGAAATAAAAGCCGCTTCAGGGTTAGGGGCAGCCGTTTATCTGAAGCATCCTGCCAAAATAGTTACAGTACGCAGCTACATAGGCAACAGAATTTGGAATTTTCCGGATTAGAAAATATTTTTTTGTCAAATCATCGCTATTTTATGTTTACAAACAGCCAACAATATGGTACGTAAAGAACGTATTGTATGTTTTTGTCTATTATTGGGTTTTTCATAAAATAATTTCAAAAGTTTGAACTATTTGATTATTTTTGAAAGAATGCCGAAAAAGATAAAATTCAGCAATACAAAAACAACAAATTACAAACTTAAAAAATTTTTTTTATGGAAACAAATGCAATTATTCTCATCTGCGCAATTGGCATTGTCGCAATTTTGGTGTTTCTGCTCCTGAGGTGGATATTTTCTCTGCGCCGAGTAGTCGCGCCCAATGAGGTTCACATCGTCCGCCAGGGCAAAAGCACACTGATATACGGGAATACCGATGAGCAGCAGCAAAGCCAGGGAAACGCCTATTATCGTTGGCCGGTTTGGGTTCCCGGAATTGGTGTCGATGTCTTGGTTTTGCCGTTGTCCGTTTTCGATATCGATATTGAAAGCTACGATGCTTATGACCGGGATCGTCTGCCGTTTGTTGTGGATATCAAGGCCTTTTTCCGTATCGCCAATTATAAAATTGCAGCTGAAAGGGTTGCAACGGTTGGTGAATTGAAAGAACAGCTGTTGGACATCTGCCGGGGTGCCGCCAGAACCATTCTGGCCAAGGAGGACCTGGAAGGCATTATGGGCGAACGTTCCATCTACGGCGAAGCTTTTACCAAAGAGGTAATGGAACAACTGACCAGTTGGGGTGTCGAACCGGTAAAGAACATCGAGCTGATGGATATTCGTGATGCCAAAGGAGAGGAGGTAATCTCCAATATCATGAAGAAAAAGAAATCGTCCATCGAAAGGGATTCTCGCGTCACGGTTGCCAAAAATAACCAGGAAGCTCAGGAAGCCGAGATCGAATCTAAACGCGAAGTTGATCTCAAGCAACAGGATGCGGATGAAACTGTCGGCATGCGCAGAGCAGAAGTCAACAAAAAGGTCGGTATCGCGGAACAACAGTCAAACCAAGCCGTTGAAGAGGAAAAGAAAGTGACGGCAGAAAAGGAAATGAACGTTGTCTCCGTCAAAGTCGTGCGTCAGGCGGAAATCGAAAAAGAAAAAACGATCGTCGATGCGGAAGCTGCCAAGAAAAAAGCTGAACTCGACGCCGATGCACAACTGATCCTGACCTGTAAACAAGCCGAAGGTATTGAGCTTGAAGGAAAAGCCGTAGCCGAAGCGGAAAAACAGAAACAGCTGGCGTCTGTCGCTGCTCAAACCGAATTGGCCAAAGAAGTCGGAAGCAACGAAGGATATCAGCGGTATCTGATCGAAATCCGCAAGGTGGAAGCGGCCGAAAAAGTTGGTCTCAAACAGGCCGAAAATATCAACGGTGCCGATATCAAGATTATTGCCAATGCATCTTCGGCAACCGAAGGTATCAGCAATGCGCTGGATGTGCTGACCCCCAAAGGAGGTTTCAACCTTGCCGGTGCATTGGAAGCTTTGTCTGGAACGGAAGCCGGCCGGGCTCTGCTGGATAAGCTGGGGATTACCCAGAAGCAATAAGCCGCGGTTTCACCCTGAAAAAGCCCTGTCACAATGACAGGGCTTTTGTTATTGCGGGATAAAAACCGCTTTTAGTCATTAAAACGATCAAACAGCATTTTCAACTCTTCAATTTTTTGTTCTTTGTCTTTTTTCGAAGCAAAAGATTGCGCTACGCAATGCTGCAGATGTTTGTGCAGAATATTTGATTCCACGGCTTTAAGGGCAGAACGGACGGCACGCAGTTGAATGATGATTTCCGGACAGTAACGCCCGTCTTCAATCATTTTCTTGACACCCTCGATCTGTCCGGCAATGCGATTCAACCGAGGGATATTGTCTGTATGGTTGGGATTATTTTGTTTTTCCATGTCTTTTCCTGTTAAAAATAATAAGGCCGTTGTTGCAGAAGTTTTGCAAACAGCGGCCGGAAAGTTTTATTTTTTTGTTCCGCAGGTGCAGTCCGGATGACATTTTTCCGTTTCAGTACAATGACAGTTATCTCCGCAGGTGCAATGGTCGTTACAGTGGCATTCTTCACCACAGCGGCAGTTGTCTCCGCATTGGCAGTTTTCACAGGTACATTTGGGATTATTGCATTTACTCATATTCGTCTTTCCTTTCATATACCCACCATGGGTATATTGGAATATATATACCCAGGCGGGGTATATGTCAAGAACAATTTAACTCTTGGAAGCAATATAAAGATTTTTAAAGTAGAAAACAGCAGCCAGACCGAATAATGTCCAGGCAATTCCGGGGATGGCGGAGTACTGTACGCCGTATCCGAACGCCATAGGTATTCCCCCGCAAAGGGCGCCAAGAGCATTTCCCAGATTAAAAGCGACTTGTGCGCCGGACGCTCCCAAAATTTCTCCGCCGGTTGAAATATCGATAATCAGGTCTTGTTCGGGACCGGAAACGCCAAAAAGTCCAAACGTACCGATAAACATAAAAAATATGGCGGCCCAGGGGATATCTGCCGTCAAAAATATTCCCAGAGAAGCAAAAAGCATCAGCAAAATCATAATTTGTGTAATTCTGACCGCAGAAAACCTATGAGATAAAACACCGCTGGCATAATTGCCCAAAACCATTCCCGTGCCGGCAATCAGCATAATAACAGGCATATCTCCGGAGTTGAATCCGGCTTTATGAAGCATCAGCGGATTGATATAGCTGTACCAGCAGAACATTCCGCCGTTGCCCGCCATGATGATAAACAGCAAAATCCAGGGCAGGGGTTTTTGCAAAAATTTAAATTGCGCGCTTAGCCCTTTTGACGGCAGAGCAGGAACTTCGGGAACCCATCTGCCGATAATAAAAATCGTAAGGGCGCCCCATAAGACAATCAAAACAAAAAGCATATGCCAAGAGAAGGTATGGACCAGAAAAGAAGCAAGCGGGATGCCGAACAGATTGGCGACCGTCATGCCGGAAATCATTATGGCAACGGCCTCTATCTGACGGTTTGGCGGTGAAAGTTTTTTGGCGACGATTCCTGCTATGCCGAAATAGCCGCCGTGCGGCAGTCCTGAAATAAAACGCGCAGTCAGCATAAAAGGATAGTCGGGCGCAAAAACGGCCATTGAGTTTCCCAGACACATAACCAGCATCAGCGCAATCAGAAGCATTTTGAGTGAACGCCCCTGAGCAAGAAAAACCAGCAGCACGGCTCCGCAGCAAACGCCCAGAGCATAGGCGGAAATCAGATGTCCGGCAGCGGCAATGGTTATGTCAAAATTGTGGGCGACGGCGGATAAGATGCTCATCATACCAAATTCCGCCATTCCCAAACCTAGAGTACCCATGGACAATGCAATTAGACTTTTTTTCATAATACGGCTCCGTAAATAAAAGCACTTATGAATTACAGTTCGTTATTTCAATGTTTATGGTCGAAAAATCAGAGAATATTTTTTGCCGGACAGTCTGTTGTTCTCAGGGTCCTTTGGAAGGTCTGTTGGCGTAGATTGATATCCCAAAAGCAACAGCGGGTAAAAAGGCGTCCACAGCTCAAAATTTTATTTTCATCACATTAAAGCGCCGTACCTTTGTTCGGACGAAACAGTTTAGACATATCGACGCCCTCCAATTCCAAAAGTTTTATTTTCAGATCCAGCCCGCCGGCATAACCGGTAAGGCTCCCGTTGGTTCCGACAACCCGGTGGCAGGGGATAATGATGGAAATGGGATTATGCCCTACGGCACCGCCCACGGCCTGGGCAGACATTTTCGTTTTGCCGTTCTGCCGTGCGATTTCTCTGGCAATTTCGCCGTAGGTTGTCAGGCTGCCATACGGAATTTCCCGAAGAATTTTCCAGACAGACTGGCGAAATTCACCGCCCTGCGGCGCCAGAGGCAAATTGTCAATAGAGGGTCTTTTGCCCAAAAAATAATCTTGCAGCCATTTTTTTGTTTCAGCGAACAGAGGCAAGTCATTTTTTAGCAACGGCAGCGTTTGGGCGGTTCCGGCAAAATACTTTTGCCCGGCAATCCACAATCCGGTCAGACTTTCGTCATTGCCCGTCAGCATAATTTTTCCAAGCGGAGAACTAAAATATGTATTATAGAGCATAAATCTTTCCTTTTTTACAGCCTTGCAATTATGATGCAAAAACAAAAAACGTTTGTCAAATCAAATGTCTGTAAATGCAATTCTGCTTGCCAAAGAGATGCTTCCAGTGTAAATATTAATAAGTATTTCAAGGCGGAATTAAATGTCTTCTTATCCGCGGCAGGAGGCTTTGTGTTGAAGCAAGGTTGTATTATAAGTTGGACATGGCGGGAGAAATAAGAATGCAGGATCTGATAAACGGACGTTGTGCTTGGGCCGGAACGGACGAATTATATGTCAGGTATCATGACGAGGAATGGGGCAGGCTGGCAACAGACGACCAGACTTTATTTGAATTTTTGATTCTTGAAAGCGCGCAGGCCGGATTATCATGGATTACAATTCTCAAAAAACGCGAAGGATACCGAAAAGCATTCTGCCAATTCGACGTCAGGAAAGTAGCGCGAATGACGTCCGCAGATATAGAACGTTTAATACATTTTGATGGTATTGTTAAAAACAGGTTGAAAATCAAAAGTGCCATCGGCAATGCGAAGCTTTTTATCGAAATACAAAAAGAATACGGCAGTTTTTATAATTATATTTTATCGTTTTTTCCTGACAAACGGCCGATTGTCCACCATTTTGCAACTTTAGGCGAAGTTCCGGCAACATCACCGCAATCAGATGCGATAAGCCAGGACATGAAAAAACGCGGCTTCAAATTTTTCGGGTCAACGATATGCTATGCGTTTTTGCAGGCAACAGGCTTTGTTAATGACCATTTGCAAGGGTGTGTTCATAAATAAACTGTGCCGGGAAAACATCGGATAACTGTTTGGTTGCAGGGTATTTTCTTTTTTAGATTTTTACCAAATCCAACTATCCACAGGGTGTTTATGGAGATATAAGATAGGCTTTAACCATATTTTCAACTTTTGAGATTATGATTATTACAATTTAATCTGGAGAGGTTGAATATGAGAAAAGTTGCTTTAATATGTGGTTTAATTGCTTTGATTATCGGGTGTCTTTCTTGGTTTTATCAAAAACAAGAAGTTGAAGATAAAGAACAAATGCTAATAGAGCAAGAAACTGAAAAATATAAACAAGACTGTTTTAATCAATCTTATCCTAAAGATTTGAGCTCCATTAATATGTATAATGATGAAATGAAATGTTTAGATAAAAAATATCATCAATGTTTGAAAGAAGTTATTATTGCTAAAATAAATGAGCTGGCAACTAAAGAAGATGCTCAAAAAATGATTGA
This sequence comes from uncultured Alphaproteobacteria bacterium, assembly GCA_944391425.1. Taxonomy (GTDB): domain Bacteria; phylum Pseudomonadota; class Alphaproteobacteria; order RF32; family CAG-239; genus CAZU01. The sequence goes on from CALXTO010000017.1 coordinate 26,215, forward strand.
TGGGCTCAATAAATTTGAAGAAAGTGTTCTATCATTATATTGGGATTTGTATAATCGCGAAGATTACGGCGTTATGGGTCGGGGGGTTAATGATGCCGCTCTTGGGCGTTATTATGAATACCTGTTGTCAGACATCATTAACTTCAAGTATATATCAACTTACCCCAATCCATCATAAATTTTAGTTAGGATATTTTAATAATAATTCCAAAGCTCGTTGCCGTTCGTCAATAGAGCGGTTTTTCTTTATGCTATTTTGCATATTTTCTGAACTATTTTTGAAATATTTCTTATAACCTCGTTCATCGTAGATTTTATTGATAATATCTTCATCACTAAGATTAGATGCATCATTACCCAATGCTTTGTGAATAAGGTTAGCACCTCCTTTACCTCCAAATTGTACAGATACTGAAAAAATAGCATCTTTTATAACAGGTGAGCGCGAGTCAAGATTTAGTCCCTTAATATCATTTATTCCATTTATTGTCGTGTTATAATTATTTTTAAGTACAAAATTATGTTGTGAATCCAAAAACTCAGAGTTTTGTGAAAGATTTTTCCAAGCTGATTTAAAGGTATCATCTCCTTGCTTTGCCGCATCAAAACCACCGGCTTGTTGAAGCGTGTTATAAAAGTCTTTATATTCTTCTTTGTTTTTCATATAATTGAGATAATCTTTCATCGTTCCTGGCCCTGTAGCAATTTGATAAGTACCATAGCTGCAGCCACCTGTTTTATCTGCCTCACAATTATTAAACAGATTTTTCCCATTATCTGTTTCTCCTTTTGCACTCAACATGCCTAATTGGTATTCCGGCAGAGCATTATAGGATGGCTGCAAGGAAACTACATCACTTCCCGAATTCGGTAAAGAATTTTGAGCCAATTGATATGGTTGAGAATAAGTGTTGAACGAATTTTGTTGAGGATAGAGAGCTGAACTTGCATTCAAATTCAAACTTTGCATATTGTTCGGACTAAAAATCGAACTGTTGTTTAAGCCTGAATTTAAAGTGCTGTTACTATTCCCCAAAGCATTATTCTGATATTGTTGCAACCGGTCTGTTAAATCCTCCAAATTATATTTTGAAGGTGCCGTAGTTTGGTATTGGTTTCTATTCCAAGCACGTTGATATTGGTTAAACAGATTGTTGTTTCCAAACAAATTCCCCGAAAGCGTATTATTATTGTTTTGCGCTAAAGGAGTGTTGTTCAGTCCCCATTTGGTAGAGTTATTGTTTTCTTGCCCAAAGGTTTGATTTTCACTTCCTAAACCATAATTATAAATCTAATATATCTAATGAGCATTTTGCAAAAAATTAAACAATAACCAATAACGGTCTATATTTGATACAACAAAATAACAAGCAACTATCATTAAAATAATTATCAAGCCTATAAGACACCATTGCATTTTAGGAAAATTTTTATATAATGACGGCTGCCATACCCATAACATTTCAGCATATATAATAATTCTTAAAATAAAAATTATAAACATAACAACTGAAATGCGAAGCGTTAAATTTTCAGACAAAAACGATAAAATATAAAATATTGATAATTCTCCAATATTTAAGATTAAATATAGCAAAATAATTGCCGGAATTTTCCATAGAAGCGAATTTATAGGAACATCTTTCATTTTACTTTCAAAAAGATTTTTCCACAGAAAAAATGGCACAATAACCCCAGTATAAAGCATCGGAAATATCAAAAAATAATAAATAATAGACCAAGGAAAAGCAAGGGTAGATAAAACTAAACCTAAAGCAATATACACTTTTTTTTGGTTAATTGACATCAGCATTTCCTTTTACCATTTAGGGTCTAAAAAAATTATATAAAACACCCAACAAATAGTAGCAAATATGGCATAACATAAAACTATGCTGCTTATAAGAAGTCGAGATAATATTTTTTTTGCTTTTGAAATCATTATTATATAACAACTCTCAATTTAAACTTTTAAGGACATAATAATACATAACCCACAATAATTTCAATAAAAATTTCTATAAACAGTTAATTTGATTTATTTATCAATATATTTTTTTACAATAACTTGACAATCATCATTAGGATATTTTGTTCCAAGCAATCGACCAATTTTATTAGCATAATTATCGCTTGCACTGCTATCGTTAGTATTTTGACCTGTCCAAACATCTCGTGCTTCTTTTCCCCATGAAACTAGTTTAGCCATGTCATTACCACCTTCACCATATTGAGCTGCCTCACAATTTATAACAGCATGTTTATATTTGTCAGACATTTTAATTGGAGTAAAATTCTGATAATTACCATACATATTACCTAGTCCAGCACCTAAAGAATATAAATAACTAAATATATTTTGACTCCGAGGTTCGACAACACCTTCTTGTTGTTGAACGTAGTTCCAAACTTTTTCACCATCAGCAGCCGTATCCCAATATCTGGGAATGTTATTAGATTTAGTTTGGTTCTGACTATTGCTTCCTAATCCATAACTCTGTCCGGTTTGGTTCTGTCCAAAGGTATTCACCGTATTTTCAAACGGATTATTATTCCTGTTCTCAATATTGTCGTGAATATTTGAAGAGCCAAAGCCGTAGTTATTCTCTGGTGATGAGCCCCAAAAGTTAGTGCCTTGTTGAGGATAATTTTTTGTTATCCCTTGATTGTTGTAGTTCTGAATGAGTTGGTTTTCCTTGTTTTGTCTTGCAAATTGATATTCCAATTCATCGCGTGTAGAAAAGCCGCTGTGGTCAACACCATAGCTATCAATATGATTTTCACCGGTTTGATAACCAAGCGGTGATTTATATTTGCTGTAAAAGTCCATGTTATTTCTCCTTATCAGATAAAAAGTTAAAATTACAATGGACATCATAAATTATTTTAAAAAGCCTTGTCTATCCGCTATAAAATGTAAAAGCTAGCTTTTGTGTGTTATGGCTAAAAAAAGAAAAATAAGATTATGGTTATTAATATAATTAGCCACAATAAATGTAGGATTATATTAGGTTTTATATATTTTACAAGAATTGCCACAACAAAAAAAGGCCACAGAAATTGTAAACAGCCCAACAAAGATGTGTAAACCATTACAAAATCTGACCATTTATATATATTGCCTAGCCAATAGATGGTGAATACTACGCCAATTTCGCTTATTCGCCACAATAGTGAAGGAGATATACCTAATATTTTACATCTGACGTAATCAAATAAAAGATATAATATCAGATAAGATATATAAGCAGCAAAATAAAATTCATTTGTAAAAACGCACGGTTTTCCATCCAATGCCTGATATAACTCGCCATACTTCCATAGAAGAATATCACAACTATCTCCTTGAGAATTGTTTCCCCAGATAACATCAAAAACAAATGAGGCTAAGGCTAGCACAAATAAATACCACAACAAATATAATAGTGTTCGTTTACTTATTATCAAACATCTTATCATTTATTTCTCCCAAAGTTTATTATCATATATTGTTTTGGTTCTTGCTCCAAAATCATTAACTTCCATAGCTCCTGTTCTATTCCAAACTGTTCCAACTTTTTCTGGCGTTGGATTATGGATTGAGTTTTGAATTTGTTTGATAACTTGAATGCCTAATTCAATATTTTGTTCAGGATTATAAGTATCATATTGCTTTCCCTTATAATTTCCCCAAGTTTTGCCTTGAATATTCATCGGTAGGGTACTTGTAGATTTATTAGTTAAGTCACCTAAATAATCAAGACCAAATCGGTGATAATCAGATATTTCGTTATATAATATTGCTTTTGCAATATTAGCATCTAGATCATATTGTTTAGCATACTTATCAATCAAAGGACTATATTTATTTACAATAGTTTCCCCTAATGTATGACTGTGAGATAAAGGCCATTGATTATTAGCTTGAGGATTATCTTCAACATTAATAACAATCGGTTGTCCCTTTACCAAAGCCTTAATACGTTCTTCTCCGCTCATATTTGTACCATTCATTGTCATGGGTAAGGTGTTAGCTTTTTTCAACCATTGACTGAGAGTAGGACGAGTAGATATCATACTCATTTGCTGTTATCAGGAATAACCGTTTGATTCGAGTTCGTGTAATGACCTAACGCATTTATATCTGGCAATTGATTCAAGTCATACATTGGCTGTTTATCCAAAGCATTATTCTGATATTGTTGCAACCTATCTGTCAAAGTTCAGTTCTGATTACAAATACCAGTTTTGCAAAACATACCGCCCGACAAAGAACAAAGCAATGCACACAACAAAATAGACATTAGGATGTTTAAGTAGCGGACTTGTCAAAGTTAAGTCTTTTGCCTTTGAACTTGGCATAAGACCAAGATAAGCCCACAATCCGATAACTATCAACAAAACACCTCCAAAACCCAATTTACGAATGTCAGGTTGAATAATATCACTAATATTTAAATAAAAAGCACACATTGTTATAAGAAAAACGCAAAAAGTACCTTTGTAACCGATATCTCGACATCTTTTTTGAATGAGGGCCAATACAGAATAAAAGATAATAAGTAATATTATATTATAAATATTGTATCTTTCTAATATTTGCCCTAGATATGACAACAAAATCATAGATATCCAAAAATCACCACTGTTTATCGTCCCACTATATGAAAAAAAGAAATTAAAAGTTTTTTTTAATAAAATATAAGATTTAGAACATAAAGATTTAAACATTTTGTTGCCTCATAAAACATAGATAGGTGTCTAGAATACTAAACACCTATCTCAAAGTCAAATTATTTAAATTTTTTCAAATAATTTATCATCGGATTTCCAACGTATTTCATTGTGGAAGCAACAATATAATTATTGCCAATTTTTTTCCATATTTTAGCTTGAGAACCTAAATCAACAGCTGCATTAGCTATTTTTAGAGGAACACTCAATCCCTGATTTTTAATTGGGGCCTGAAAAGATTGTTCTTGTTTGGTATAAGCATTATCAAATATATTATCACACCAATTTTCCAATCTGTTAAAAGTTGCTGCATTTGCCAACCTCAAAGAACCATTTTCAATCCCTTCACCAAATCCTTCTAAAGCAGACCAAGCTATATTTCCTGCCGAATACCCTTGAGGATTAGGATTTTCATAAACAGGTTTGTTGGGCACTGGTTGGTTACGCCCCAAACTGGTACTTTGCTTTGCCCAAGGCGTCGGCGTTTGATATTGTTTTTTATTCCAAACACTTTGATTTTGGTTAAACAGATTGTTGTTTCCGAACAAATTCCCCGAAAGCGTATTATTATTGTTGTTTTGCGCTAAAAGAGTGTTGTTCCGCCACAAGCTTCAGCTAAAAGACACGATAAAACAAATGGAAAAAGCCTATAA
>CALXTO010000018.1 GCA_944391425.1 uncultured Alphaproteobacteria bacterium
ACCGAGAACCTGATTAACGTTCTGACCGAGGGCGCGGACAAGCTGACCCTGGCCGATATGAACGAAGAGTCCGCCAATATGCTGGCCCTGCAAACCCGTCAGCAGCTGGCGATTAACTCACTGTCTTTGGCATCTCAGGCCGCACAGTCGGTTCTGCAGCTGTTCTAAGGCAGACAACAACAATAAATGGAGCCTCCCTCAAAAGGGAGGCTTTTTTTATGCAAAATAAAGTGTTTTTTGTATAAATTAAGATTATATTTACCAATAGTATATATTTTAAAACCAGCAAAAAAGTCTTGTTCAAAGACTCTTTTTATGATAATATGATACCTGTAGCATCAGAAAGATGCCGCAAGTATCGTGTCCACAGTATTTGGAGAAAAGCCATGTCCGAGATCTCATTGACTGCAAGTATGCGTTCCAACCTGCTATCCTTGCAAAACACCCAGAGCCTGATGGATCAAACGCAGGAACGTTTGTCCACGGGTAAAAAAGTAAACTCAGCTATTGATAATCCGTCATCATACTATACGGCGCAGTCCCTGACGAACCGTGCGAGCGACTTGAGCTCGTTGTTAGACTCGATGGGCCAGGCGGTTCAGACGATTCAGGCTGCGAACGAAGGTATTGAAGCGATCACGTCGTTTGCCCAGCAGGCGAAGGCGATAGCCAACTCGGCGCTGGATACGACGGATACGGAAGAAAGAGCCAGTTACATGGAGCAGTTCAACGCCATTCTGGATCAGATTGACGGTATCGCCAAAGACTCCGGTTACAAGGGTGTTAACCTTTTGGCCGGCGGCGAACTGAAAGTTAAATTTAATGAAAAAGGCGACTCGTCTTTGACCATCACTGGTGAAAATGCTTCAGCTCAGGGTTTGGGGCTGACCGATGCCGCCGATTGGGCCAAAGTTGCAGAAGCTACCACTCAGGCTAAAACGGCTCTTGAACAAGCCCAGACAAAATTAACCACAGCACAAAATGCTACAGTTGGTCCGAGTGGTGCCGATTATACGTCGGTAGAAGCAAAACAACAGGCGATTAAGACCGCCCAGCAAGACGTCGATACCAAACAAGCAGCTTATGATAACTTGGTTAAAACCGATACGGCAGCTCAAAAAACCAAGATTGAAGATTCAATTGGTTTGGTTGACGCCGCTATCAGCACGTTGCGTACCTGGGCGAGCGACTTTGGTAACAACTACTCGATTGTTCAAAGCCGTGAAGACTTTACCGAGAACCTGATTAACGTTCTGACCGAGGGCGCGGACAAGCTGACCCTGGCCGATATGAACGAAGAGTCCGCCAATATGCTGGCCCTGCAAACCCGTCAGCAGCTGGCGATTAACTCACTGTCTTTGGCATCTCAGGCCGCACAGTCGGTTCTGCAGCTGTTCTAGGACAGACAATAACAATAAACGAAGCCTCCCTCAAAAAGGGAGGCTTTTTTATGCCTGTTTTCTGATAAAAGACTTGCAAATTGTCGCCCGGACATTAATATAAAGAAAACAAAAGCGAGGATTCAGAAAATGATGCAAAAAATGTTTGGGGCATTGCTGTTTTTGTGCTTGTCTTTACAAGTGGCGCATGCGGCGGATGAAAGCGCTGTCGTCTCCCTGTTTGAAGGAACGTCGGAAGCCGTCGGAACACAGAAAAAAGGCAAAGCCGGAGATGCGTCTTCTCAAGACGGCGGAATTTTGTCTTTTCTGAACTTTAAGCCTTTCAAAAAAGAAGCCCCGAAACTTAATATTGCCGACAAAGAGCGCCTTTCTGCCTTTGAACAGTCAGTCAAACTGGCCGAAAAAGGAGATGTCAACGCTCAGCTCTTCCTGGGTTATTCTTATCTCTACGGAGAAAACGGCGCAGCTGTCGATTATGACAAAGCGTTTGAATATTATGCTATGGCTGCTCTGCAAAACGACAGTGTCGGACTGAACAACCTCGGCAGTCTTTATTACAGCGGGATCGGTGTGGAACGCAATCAGGCCAAGGCGGCAATCTTGTTTCAAAAAGCGGCGGATCTCGGCAATAATGAAGCACGGGTCAATTTGGCCTTTATCCTCATCAGCGGCAATGGGGTTGAGGCGCAGCCGGCCAAAGCAATGGATTTGTTTGCCCAGGCGGCGGCCGATGACAATCTCACTGCCAAATTTATGCTCGGCTATGCTTATTATACCGGCAAATTGCGTCCGCAGGATTATAAAAAAGCTGCTGAGATGATACGTGCAGCCGCTGCCGATTTTGACGAAGCTCAATATGTTTTGGCCGTGATGTATATGAGCGGTTTGGGTTTGCCGCAAAACTATGGCAATGCCGTCAAATACCTGCGTCAGGCCGTTGCCCAGGGCAATGTCGAGGCAATGACAGCGCTGGGAGATATTTTGGCACGTGGCGAAAAATATAATCAGGACCTCTTCACCGCTCATGTCATGTTCAATCTTGCGGCCGTCCGCGGAGCGCCGGGAGCTGCCGAAAAACGCCGGGTTTTGGAAGAACGCATGAAAATAGAGGAAGTTTTGCAGGCACAGGCTATGGCCGAACAATTCCGGGAAAAACCATCGGCTCTGACCGCTTATATACGCCAGACATTTGGCCGCGGTGTCCGTACCTATGTCGACAAGGCTGAATAACAAGAAAAAACCCGCCTTGAAAGGCGGGTTTTTTATTACTTGGCAGCGTTCTTTTTCTTTTCCATAAACTGTTCCAGCCAATGAATATTATACTGCCCGTCGATAAACTCGGCTTGCGATATAATTTCCTGCTGCAACGGAATGGTGGTTTGCACACCGTCAATGACAAATTCCTCCAAAGCCCGGCGCAGACGCATCAGAGCCGCATTGCGGGTTTTGCCGCTGACGATAAGCTTGGCAATCATGCTGTCATAAAAAGGCGGAATGCTGTACCCTGAATAAATTTCGGAATCAACGCGGACACCCAGACCTCCCGGTGCGTGCCATTCCGTAATTTTTCCGGGACAGGGTGCAAACGTTTCCGGATTTTCGGCATTGATACGGCATTCGATGGCGTGTCCGCTGAACGTTACGTCATCTTGCGTATAGCCGAGAGCAGCGCCGCTGGCAATTCGGATTTGCTCGCGAACAATGTCAATTCCGGTAACCGCTTCGGTAATCGGGTGTTCAACCTGCAGGCGGGTATTCATTTCCAGAAAATAAAACCTTCCGTCTTCGTATAAAAACTCCAAAGTTCCGGCACTGGTATAACCGATTTTTTCAATCGCTTTGCGGACGGTTTCGCCGATTTCGGCACGCTGCTGTTGGTTCAGCGCCGGAGAAGGCGTTTCTTCAATAACCTTCTGGTTGTTGCGCTGAATGGAGCAGTCGCGTTCGCCCAGATGAACAACGTTGCCGTATTTATCCGCCAAAATCTGCATTTCGATATGGCGGGGTTTTTGCAGATATTTTTCCATATAAACGACATCGCTGGTAAAAGCGGCTTTGGCCTCTGCCCGGGCCATCGTATAAGCTTCTTTCATTTCCTCGTCGTTAAAGGCGATTTTCATGCCTTTTCCGCCGCCGCCGGCTGTAGCTTTGACAATAACAGGATAACCGATTTTATTGGCCCATTCGATGGCGTGTTCAACGCTTTCCAAAGCGGGTGAGCCCGGTGTAACCGGCAATCCGGCCTCAATAGCAGCCTTGCGCGCGGTGATTTTGTCGCCCATCAGGCGCATTTGTGCGGCGGTGGGGCCGATGAACGTAATGCCGTGTTCCTCGACCATCTCGGCAAAGTCGGCGTTTTCCGACAAAAAGCCGAAACCCGGATGAATGGCATCAGCGCCGGTAATCAGGGCGGCCGAGATAATGGCTGACTTATTTAAATAAGAGTCGCTGGACCTGGCCGGACCGATACAGACGGCTTCATCTGCCAGACGGACATGCATGGCCGTTGCATCAGCTTCGGAATGGACGGCAACGGTTTTAATGCCCATTTCGCGGCAGGCTCTGTGAATACGCAGGGCAACTTCCCCGCGGTTGGCGATTAAGACTTTTTCAAACATGTTTTAATCCTAAAAGTTTCCCGTTTTATTCAATAATAACCAAAGGCTCGCCGTATTCGACGGGATCTCCGCCTTCGACCAGAATTTTGGCGACGGTTCCGTTTTTGTGCGCTTTAACCGGATTAAAAGTTTTCATTGCTTCAATCAGGCAGACAATATCACCTTCTTTAACGCTGTCTCCGGGTTTGACATAATTCGGCGAATTCGGATCGGCGGAAAGATAAACAACACCGACCATCGGAGATTTGACGGCATTCGGGCTGTTGCTGTAATCTTCTGCCTGCGCGGCGGGTGCGGCAGGCGCCGCAGGAGCGGCGGCGGGAACCGGCATGGGAGCCGGAGCTGTCGGAAGAGCCGGAGGTGCCGGCGGCAGAGGAGCCGGATGGGCGTTTCTGCTCAGGCAGATACGGCATTCTTCGGATTCATACTCAATCTCGGTGAGGTTGTTCTTATCCAGAATTTCGGCCAGTTTGCCGATGATCTTGGTATCCAGTGGCGTCGACATAAAGTTCTTCTCTCTTTCATATAGTTTGGGTTACAAATAAATTCTCTTTATTGATAGCTCATTTTTACAAAAAAACAACAAAAATATTCATTTTTTGCCGTTTTTTGCCCGGATTCTGTTAAAAATAACGCAAAAACAGCCTGCTTTTTGCAAAAAACGGTTTTTCCGGTTTGGGAAATATTTTTTCGTTTTAAAATTTGGCACGCATTTTGCATGGTATTCTCCAGATTGAAATTTTTTTTGAGGGCTTTTGCCATGGAAATAAAAGATGTAAATAATGTCGTTAACCAGTTCCTGTCTTTCCGTTCTCAGGGGGCAGCTGCTTCAGGCGGTGCTTTGGGTGCAGGGTTTGCCAGCTTTATGTCTCAAACGGCGGATATTTTGTCCGCAACAGGGAGCAAAGAAGCGGTAAAGACAGCTTCCGCAGAGCGTCCCGAACATGCGGACAAATCGTCTAAACCGGCTGAACGCACGGAAGATAAAAAGACAAAACCCTCTAAAAAAGAACGTTCTGATGAAAGCGCTGCCGCTCCGGCAGCCGAAAATACCGAACGTAAGATGAAAACGCCTGAAAAAGCGGATGCAGCCGCTGTTCAAAACACTTCTGCATCTGAGCCGGAACCGAAATCTGCCGCTCCGGCCGAAGCTCCTGTTATGAATGCGCCTGCCGAAACCGGTGCTGCCGGAAAGCCCGTTTTGCAGGTTAACCCGCAGGGGGAAACCCGCACAACTGAGCTGAACGTGGCTTTGCTTGGTACAGATTCTGCCGCTTCGTTTGCCGCCGTTATGGATGGCAATACTTTGACTCTTCTGTCACAAAATATTGATTTGCAGGCGGTAGCCGCGCTTGAAACGGTAAATGTTTTGGATGCGGCCAGCGGAGAGATTGTATCCATGAGCGGCGCCGAATTTGCGGCTAAGCTGCAGCAAGCTTCCGACGCCGGAGAATTGTTTGTTTACGGCGAAGTCTCCGGAAAATTTGTCGAGCAGTTGCCTCTGGAAGTTGTTTCTTCCAAGCAGGAAGAAAGCAGCAAGGCTGTTTCGGCAGATAATTTGGCAAAAAATACGGCTGCTTATGACGATCCGGCTTTGGCCGAACAGGCTTTGGCGCTGGATGATAAACTCGGCAGCGGACAAAAGGTAAAAGTCAATGTTTCCGTCAAGGAGGAAAAAAATGCCGCCTCTCTTGATCAGGGGCTGATTCAAGACAAAGTTTCGCTTCAGGAAGCGGTTGATGCTTCCCTGGCGCAGGAAGAAAAAATGGCATCCGGAGCTTCCAAAACCAAAAACGAACAGCTCCAGTCGCCTCTGCGTCAGCAGGCGCAGCAATCTGCTCCGGCGGCAAATGCTTCGGCTGCTCCGGTTGCGGCGGCGGTTAATGTTGCCGCTCCGGCCGAAAATGCAGGCTCTTCCGTTGCAGCCGCCAAAGTTGCTTCCGTTAGCGAAATCAGCGGTAATGTAACCTCTCATGCGGCGGCCGGCAACGGAGAAATACTGGCAGGAGCCCGCTCCGAAGCAGCGGATAAAAGCAGTGGAACTTCTTTCCGTGACATTTATAAGGGAATGTCCAAAGAAGTCGTTGATCAGGTAAAAGTAAACATCACCAAATCAGCCGTACGCGGCGTCGATAAAATTGATATCCGTCTCAGACCGGAAGATTTGGGGCATATCGAAATCAAAATGCAAATTTCAAAAGACGGCAAACTGCAGGCGCATATTATTTCCAGCCGTCCGGAAACAATGGAAATCCTGCAAAAAGAGGTGCAAAATCTCGAAAAAGCTTTTAACGATGCCGGCTTTCAGACCGATGACAGCTCTCTGAGCTTCAGCTTCCGCAATGAGGGGCAGGCCGGGCAGGAACAGGATCGCAACGCCGAACTTCGCAGCTTTATCGGCAGCGTTCTTGAAAATGAAAAAAGCGAAGAACTCGTAAGTAATGACAACCTGTTGTATTGGGATCCCGCTCAGGGACTCAATATCCGGGTTTAGGTTTAGGGGAGAACCGCTATGGCAACAGATATCAGTGCAATTACGGGGGCTATTCAGACCGGAACCAGTCAGACCAACGCCAGCAGCCAGACTTTGTCTGCCGACATGAACACGTTTCTGACTCTTCTGACTACCCAATTAAAATATCAGGATCCGCTTGATCCGATGGATACGGCGGAGTTTACCAATCAGCTGGTACAGTACTCCAGCGTTGAACAGGCTATCCAGACGAATGAAAAGCTTAACAACCTGTTGACACTCACCGTATCCAACCTGGGCGCGCAGGCCATATCCTATATCGGCAAAACAGCTCAGGTTTTGGGCGACGTTATGCCGCTGAACGGCGGCAAGGCCAAAGCCACTTATACGTTGAGCAAAGACGTCGTGTCGACCACCATTACCGTCAAGGACATGAATGGCAAGGTTGTCTACACCGAAACGGGGCTGACAACGGCCGGAACGCATGACTTTGTCTGGAACGGCAAAGACATGGATGGAAACCAGTTGGAAGACGGTGCTTATCAGATTGTCGTTTCGCCCAAAGTAGCCAGTGGAGAAACATCTGCAACGGTTACCACTACGATTTTCGGAAAAGTAACTGGCGTTGCCAGCGACAGCAGTGGCGTTTACATCGGGCTCGGTGACTTTGTTACGGCAGGGCTCGGCGACATCCTTACGATGCGCGATGACAATTATTTTGATAATATTGACACCGGCGGTGATTCTTCCGGCGATGACGAAACGCCGGATGCCGGAGATCCTTCGGAAGGCGGGGAAGTACCCGGTGACGGAGATACCGGTTCGGAAGAAGAAATCGCATAATTATTAAAGTTTTAGGAGAAAGAAAATGAGTATATTTGGTGCAATGCAATCTGGAATTTCGGGGCTGGCTGCTCAGTCTACCGCAATGGGGGCTATTTCCGATAATATTTCCAATGTCAATACCATCGGTTACAAAAACACTTCCGTGGCTTTTGAGACCTTGGTAACAAAACAAACTTCCAGCAGTCATTATTCACCCGGCGGCGTTCAGCCTGTTTCCAAACAGGGGATTAACGTCCAAGGGCTGCTGGCCTCAACCTCTTCCAGCACGGCTCTGGCCGTCAGCGGCAACGGCTATTTTGTCGTCAGTACCGCAGCCAACCCGGATGAGAATGATGTTTGGGCTTATACCCGTGCCGGCGATTTTGATATCGACAACAACGGATACCTCAAAAATACCGGCGGCTTTTATCTGCAGGGCTGGTCGTTGCTGCCGTGGGACGGCAGTGCCAATGCGACTGTCGTCAACATCAACGGTATCAATTATATGAAAGCCTATTACGATGCCAATGGCGACACGGTTTACATCAATGATAATATCGTTGATTCGCGCAACCTGCGCCCGATCAACCTGTCGACCATCGGTGGTTCGGCTTCTCCGACGCAGCAGCTGAGCTTCGGCGCCAACCTCCCGTCTGGAGATCCGGTTTACAGTGCCAGCAATGCGACGGCCGGCGGTCGTCATTCCATCAATGCGCTGATTTACGACAGCCTTGGTAATGCCAGCAATATGAACATCACTTATACCAAAACAAGTTCTAATACCTGGGGCGTATCAGCATCTATTCCGTCGGGAGCGGCAACAGTTACCCTGACCGGCAATCGTGAAAGTGCTAAAGACGCTTCCAGCGATGTTTACTATGCGGCCGGCCAACTGGAATTTTCTTCCATTCCCGATAACGGATCGACAATTACCATCAAAGATGCCCAAACCAACCAGGAATTCACTTTTGAATTTTTAGCAACGCCCGGCGCCCATGCAACCGGCGACAATATCGGCGTCGATATCTCTTCCGGCGTTGTTTCTACCAGTGATGTCGCCAGCAAGCTTGTGGAAGCCATTCAGGCCAACATGCCCGGCGCAAGTCGCTTTTCCGCAAACGCCAACGTGGTTGAAATCGTTCAGTCGGTCGGCGGCGGCGCCTTGGAAATTGATGCCGGCAGCTGTCTGGCCTGCCTGCAATCGGCCGTTAACCCGGACGATAAAGGCGTCAACGGTGGTAAGTTTACCGTTCAGGCGATTGATCCTGAGTTGACCAATACGGCGACAATAAGCTTTACCGGTAAAACTTTGGGTAATTATACCGGCAAAACATTCAGCATCGGCGGTGTTGATTTTGAATTTGTAGATGCGGATCCCGGTGCCGATACGACCAAAATCAACTTGCAAAATGCAATGGTTGACGGCGAATTCAGCCCCGTAAAACTGGCGGAATTGGTTGCCACGGCAATCAAAGGCAATATCACGGAACCAGGACGTGTTTCGGCGAGCGGTTCTTCCGTTGAGTTTATTCCGACAGCCACCGGTCCTGATTTGAAGATTGACGTTACCGATTTGGACGGGCTTATGGTCGGCGTTGGCCGCAACGGAGATGTTCTGCAGGCCAATTTGGCAGATAACGTCATTACGCTGGCAAATAAATTTACGGTAAACAACACCGAGGTTGAATCCGGAGCCATGGTTCCCGGCGTTAAGTTCAACGCCGACGGTACTCCGCAGTACTATTACGTCGATTCAATGCAGATTGAGTGGGCAAACGGTGCAGAGAACATGACCGGCAAAGAAGGCCAGGGAACGCCGATTACCATTAACATGGGCAATACCGGTACTAACGACGGCCTGACCAGTCTGTCTGGAAACTTCACAACCAGCTACATCAAACAGGATGGTGCTAAATTCGGTACCTATGCCGGCGTAAGCATTGATGAGCAGGGTGTGGTTACGGCTCTGTATGATAACGGCGAAACCCGCCCGATAGCCATTTTGCCTCTGGCAACCTTCTCCAATCCCAATGGCATGAGCGCTTTGACAGGTAATGCCTGGATTGAAACGGACTATTCCGGACAGGCGCTGCTCAAAATGCCGAACAGCAACGGTGCCGGAACAGTTGAGTCGAATTCTTTGGAACAGTCGACGGTCGACTTGGCTACCGAGTTCTCGAATATGATTATTACCCAGCGCGCTTATTCTGCCGCTACCAAGATCATTACGACGGCGGATGAAATGCTGGATGAACTCACCAGAATGACCTAGTTCATAACTTAAACATAACGCTCCTAAAACACCCGGCCCAGAACAGGCCGGGATTTTTTTTACATAACATCTTATGCCCTCCGTCCAGGCGTTTTAATTATAGATTGACACAGCACATTTATTAGGGTAAAGTAATAGAAGAGGCAGGCGGCCGATTGCCGCTTCCCAAACCAATTACTTATGAGGATACACTTTTACCCGGACCTGTAAAAGCGGTACAACAGTTTATGGGACTTGTAAAGCCAATACCTGTTCGGGGGTTACTTCGGTTGCACAGTGCGGTTCCAGCGGAGCCTCCGGTTGGATCTGGACGGCCAACGAGTGTAAAAGCGCCGGAACAAGTTACGGTACCTGCTCTAAAAAATCCTGTGCTTCTGGTGTTGTCAAGAGCGCTTGCGATACGGCCAGCGGCGCCAAAATCTGGACAGCCATCAGCGGCGTTTACTCCGGGAATGACCAGTGCGGAACTTGTGAAGATGCCAAGAAAGACTGCCGCACCATAATTGCTGAGCTGACAGGAGATGAAGCCGGAGTTTATGTTTCAAATCAGTCTGAAATGTATCGGGCCGTTTATAATGATGGTATCGGGCAGCTTTATCTTGCCAATGATATCACCTATAATTCTGCAACCGGTTTGGGGGTATATATGAATCCGACGACCGGAAAAGCAGAATACCTGAATCTGACTTTCAGAGCGGCAGCAGATTATTGTGATGATGCCGCTTCTGATCCGGAATTAGTCTTTAATGCGCCGATGCTTGATATCGATTCTAAATTTACCAACTATATTCGTATAAGTACGTCGCCGTCTTCCAGCTCGGGTACATATATGAGCATTTATAATAATGAAAATGATTCTGCGGAGATTATTAATTACGGATCAATAAATATTAAAGAAATTAAGCGGGTTGATTACGGTGATCACAAAGTTAAACACATATATATTCAAAACAAGGTGGCTACAGGTAAGACAAAATCGGCAACTTTTGCAATATCTTCAATAAAAGTGCCGGAATACACCCATATAAACATCTCTTCGGAAGGCATCACGCCTGCTTCAAAGGCAAAGATGAGTATTGGTGATATTTCCCGTGCACCCAATTATAACGTCCATTTAAATTTTGGAACAATCAGTAATTCAGTTATTGAATTAGGCGATTTTACCACCGGTACAAATGCCGTTGATATTCCGAAAACGGTTAATATTACAAATTCGGATTTCACCATAGGCGGTTGTCCTTCCGAACACTTTAATCCTGATGCTATGGGCTTTAGAGAGTTTGCGGTTAAATGTACGGGAACCTGCAATATATCTGGAAACACAACCACCAAGAGCTGCTTTTATCAGTATCAGGATGGCGGATCCTGCAATAAATGGTGTTATTAAAATATGCCCCTGAAAGCTGCGCGGAGTATGATGTGTGAAAACGGAAATTTTTCCGGGCTTGACGCGCAGCTTTTTTCACCTGCACGGATTTTGTGCAGAAACTTGTGAATATCTCAAATTATCGTTCACTAAAGAGCTTTTTTAAGTTAAAGAATAAATAAATGGGGAAAATTTTGCCCTCTGCGGGCATATTAGAATGATACTTAGATTGGGGAATCTTGGTGAATAATATATTACAAGCGCTTAAAAACATGTCGCCCGGACGCTTGGCGTCGATTGCGGCCATCATTATCTTCTTAATCAGTTTTTTCGTTTATATCGGTATTCAGATGAGTTCCAGCGAATATGCCGTATTATATACGGATTTGGAGCTTGAGGACGCCAAACAAATCGTCTCCCGGCTGGATGCCGGCAACGTTAAATACAAACTTACCAAAAACGGTACCGAAATTTTGGTCCCGGTTGAAGACGTCAACCGGATGCGGATTGACACGGCCGAGCTGGCCATGGCTTCCAGCGGTTCCAATGTCGGTTATGAAGTCTTTGATAATACGGATGCTTTGGGGTCAACCAATTTTGTGCAGAATGTCAACCTGATCCGGGCGTTGGAAGGCGAACTTGCCCGCACGATTCGTTCGGTTGACAACATCCGTTCCGCCCGCGTTCATCTGGTTTTACCCAAAAGGGAAATGTTTTCCCGCGAAGAACAGACGCCCACAGCTTCCGTGGTCATCAAAACCAAAAAGGGAAAGCTCGATATCCAGAATATCCAATCTATCCAAAAGCTGGTGGCGGCGGCGGTGCCCAAGCTTGATGTCAAAAACGTCGCAATTGTCGACAGCGCCGGTAATTTGCTGACAAATAATTTTGATGAAAATGAAAGCTATAATACCAAAAACGTCAACAACGAACTGCTGCGCCTGGAGCAGGAGCGCAAGTTGGCGGCAAAAGTGGAGGATTTGCTCCAAAAGACGGTCGGTGCCGGCAAGGCTCAGGCTGAGGTCAACATCGAAATGGATTTTGACGAGGTCGTTACCAATGAAGAGGTTTACGATCCTGAAAGTCAGGTTATCCGCTCGCAGGCAACCGTTACCGAAGAAGGAACCTCGGGGCAGAATATCCAACCGGTTACGGTAGCCCAGAATATTCCCAACGGCGACACCGTGACGACTAATTCCGGCGTTTATGACCAAAAATCAAAAGTTGAGGAAACAATCAACTACGAAATTTCCAAAGTCATCCGCAACAAAGTCAAAAACACCGGCACCATCAAACGCCTGACGGTAGCGGTCATGGTGGACGGCGTTTATGAAAAGAATGCCGAAGGGCAGGAAACATACCGTCCGCGGACCGATGAAGAAATGGAACAGATTTCGGCACTGGTCAAGTCGGCGGTCGGATATGATGCCAACCGCGGCGATATGGTAGAGGTTGAAAATATGCGTTTTGCCTCAATTGAACCGGAAATTACGGACATGGGCGAAATGTTGTACTTTGGCTTTACCAAGGAAGAGCTGATGCGCATTGCAGAAGGTCTGGGGGTTGCAATTGTGGCCATATTGGTTATCTTGTTGGTAATCCGCCCGCTGATTAACAATGCGTTTGAACCGGCACCCGGCGTGAGCGACAAGCTTCTGACCGGCAATCCCGATGATGATAATTTGCTGCTCTCCAACTTCCTGAATGAAGACGACGGCAGCGATGAGCTGGTCAATCTGAATAAAGTTGACGGTCGGGTTAAAGTTTCCTCGCTGAAAAAGCTTAATTCAATTATCGAGAAAAACCCGGACCAGGCTGTCAATGTCATTCGTTCTTGGCTGTATAACAACGACAATTAAGGTACAAAAAGATGAAGCAGAATGTTATAGACGATTACAATGTTTTATCCGGCCAGCAAAAGGCAGCCATTCTGATGCTTTCTCTCGACGAGGAGCGTTCCGCCTCCTTGTTTGCCTTGATGGACGATGAAGAAATCAAAGAACTTTCGGTGATTATGGCCAGCCTCGGCAAAATCAACTCCAACGTTGTGGAGCAGCTGCTGATGGAATTCAGCGACAAGATTTCCAATACCGGCAGTCTGATCGGAACTTATGAAAGTACGGAGCGCCTCTTGGCCAAAGCGCTGGATAAAGACCGTGTTTCCGTGATTATGGAAGAAATACGTGGCCCGGCCGGACGCACGATGTGGGACAAACTCGGCAACGTTAACGAACATGTTTTGGCCAACTATCTGAAAAACGAATATCCGCAGACGATTGCGGTAATTCTTTCCAAAATCAAAGCTGAACACGCGGCAAAAGTTTTGGCGCTGTTTCCCGAAAATTTTGCCATGGAAATCGTCTTGCGCATGTTGCGGATGGATTCGGTTCAGAAAGAGGTCTTAGACGGTTTGGAAAAAACATTGCGCAAAGAGTTTATGAGCAACCTGTCCAAATCGACCCGCCGCGATTCACATGAGTTGATTGCCGATATTTTCAACTCTCTGGATCGCAATACCGAAGCCCGTTTTATGGAGGCATTAGAAGAGCGCAACCGCGAAAGCGCCGATCGCGTCAAGTCCTTGATGTTCACATTTGAAGACCTGATCCGCATTGATGCCCAAGGGATTCAGATATTGCTGCGCAATATTGATAAAGATAAGCTGGCGATTGCCCTCAAAGGTGCTTCAGAAACTATCAAAGAGCTGTTTTTCAACAATATGTCCTCGCGTGCAGGCAAAATCATCAAAGAAGATATGGATGCCATGGGACCGGTTCGCCTGCGCGATGTGGAAGAAGCACAGCAATATGTCGTTACGGCGGCCAAGGACTTGGCCAACAGCGGCGAAATTGTTGTCAGCGAAGGCAAAGAAAGCGACGAGCTTATTTACTAGCGGTGGAGATTGTTTTCGGTGGCACAGTACCAAAAATTTATGTTTGATAATTTTGTAATCTCCTGCGAGGACGAGAAATGCCGCGCGGAGCCTCTTCCGGAGGTGGAAGCGGAAGGAGATGTCGCCGAACCGGAAGAAACCCTGGCCGAAGAAACGCCGGAAGTAATTGAGGAGCCGGCTGCCGCCGAACCGGAACCTGAAACGGTTCCGGGGTATTCTCAGGATGAACTTGACGCGGCGGTAACGGCGGCGGAGGAACGCGGATATGAAAAGGGTTTTAACGCAGCTGCCGGCGAAAACGAAAAGCGTCAGGCCGAATTATTGGAAAACGTAAACAACCGCCTGATGACACTTTTGGCGGAGAACGAAAAACAAAGCCGGGAAGCGGAGCAGGATGCCTTGCGTTTTGCTCTGGAGTTGGTCAAAAAGCTTTTTCCCGCTCTGGAGGAAAAGCAAGCCATCTCCGAGGTGCAAAAGTTTTTGCAGGATAACTTTGCCGCTTTCCGGCATGAAGAAAGCCTGTCTTTCAGTTTTAACCCCGCCGTGGTCGGAACTGTAGCGCAAAGCATTGGCAGACTGGCTGAAAAGAATGATTTTGAGGGCAAAATTTCCATTCACAAGGATGAGAACCTCAGCCTGAGTGAATGCCGGGTAGAATGGAAAAACGGCGGCGTTGAGCGTTCGGCAGGGCAAATGTTGGCAAAAGCGGAAGCCTTGCTTGACAAACAAAAAAATATAAATGAAGAGAGGGACAATGGAGAATAAAAATCTTGAACTGGATGAAATGAACGAAAGCTCATTGAGCGATGACGAGCCCATTCTGCGCAAAGACAACGGGACGGATGATTTTGATATTCCGACCTCAACCAGCGACCTGGAAGCCGTTTACAACATTCCGGTAAAGGTATCGGCGGTTTTGGGCAAAACCCACATGAAAGTCAGCCAGCTGATGAAGCTCAATAAAGGCGCCATCGTCGAGTTGGACCGTAAGGTGGGCGAGGCGATTGATATTTACGTCAACAATAATCTGGTTGCCCGCGGCGAAGTGGTTGTCGTTGACGACAAATTAGGCATAACCATGACCGAGATTGTGAAGTCCGCAGCCAAATAAACGGAGATAGATAAAGAATGGAACTGCTGATTATCGGAGCTTTAAACGGACAAATTGGCGCGGCCAGCAAAATTGCGGTTGAACAGGGTGGCCATGTTTCTCTTGCCGACAGTGTCGAAAACGGGCTGAACGTTTTGCGCTCGGGCAAAACCGTCGAACTGGTCATGATTGATGTCAAGCTGGATATTCACAAATTCATTTCTTCTCTGGAGCAGGAAAGAATCAATGTTTTGGTTGTTGCCTGCGGAGTAGCCAATGACGCGTCTTTAGCCGTCAAAGCCATCAAGGCCGGTGCCCGGGAGTATATCCCTCTGCCTCCGGATCCGGAATTGATCGGTGCGGTTTTGGCTGCCGCCACCAGAGAAAACCATGCTCTGATTTACGGCGATAAAAAAACGGAAAATATTTTAAAAGTGGCTAAGCAGATTGCTCCTTCGGAAGCCAGCGTTCTGATTACGGGATCTTCGGGAACCGGTAAGGAGATTTTTTCGCGTTTTATCCATGACAATTCCAAACGCGCCAATAAAAAATTTGTTGCTGTCAACTGTGCCGCCATTCCGGAAACCCTGTTGGAATCAGAGCTCTTCGGGTATGAAAAAGGCGCCTTTACCGGCGCCGTGGCGCGACGTATCGGAAAGTTTGAAGAAGCTTCGGACGGTACGCTGCTGCTGGATGAAATTTCTGAGATGGATATCGGCATTCAGGCCAAACTGTTGCGTGCCATTCAGGAAAAAGAGATTGACCGCATCGGCGGCAAAGCGCCGATAAAAGTAAATACCCGGATTATCGCCACCTCCAACCGCAATTTGGAAGAAGCGGTCAAAAACGGGACTTTCCGTCAGGATTTGTACTATCGCTTAAACGTTATCAACCTGAATATTCCCGATTTGAAAGACCGTCCGGGAGATATTGTCGTGTTGGCCAAGCATTTTATAAAAAAATATTCAGAGCTGAATGAGCTGCCGATGAAGGATTTGTCTCCCGCCGCCGAGAAAATGCTGTTGAATTATCTGTGGCCGGGCAATGTCCGCGAACTGGAAAATACCATGCACCGGGCGGTTTTGCTCAGTACGGGAGAAGAAATAGACGATTCGTCCGTTATGCTCAGCGATGCCTCCGCCGTCAAAGAGGAAGTTTCCGGAACGGAAGTCGGACAGACGGTTGCCGGCATGGAACGAAAACTGATTATTGACACGCTGAAACATACGATGGGAAACCGGACCACTGCGGCAAACATTTTGGGCATTTCCATCCGTACGCTGCGTAATAAACTTAAGCAATATCAGGAGGAGGGCTTTGATCTGCCCCCGGCCTTGTAATTTGAAACGGGAATTCTAAATGGCTGCTCAACCTCAGAATATGTTTGGCAAATCTTTTAAGGACATGCTGCTCGGCTCTACAAAAAGAGGGGATATTTTCTTTGCGTTTGCCATCATTTTAATGCTGGTTATTCTGATTATGCCGATGCCGGCCTGGCTACTTGATATTTCCCTGGCTTTTTCAATCACGCTGTCCTGCTTGGTTTTGATGATGGCTATTTTTATTGAAAAGCCTATAGAGTTCAGTGCGTTTCCGCTTGTTTTGCTGATTACCACCATGTATCGTCTGGCATTGAATCTGGCGTCTACCAGGTTGATTCTTTCCAAAGGTTATCTCGGTCCCGATGCCGCCGGTGAAGTAATTGAAGCTTTCGGCGGGTTCATCATGGGCAACAATTTTGTCATCGGCGTAATTGTGTTTGCCATTTTGGTTTTGGTAAACTTTGTTGTCATCACCAAAGGATCGGGGCGTATTGCCGAGGTTGCCGCCCGTTTTGCTTTGGATGCCATGCCCGGCAAACAGATGGCCATTGACGCGGATTTGTCATCAGGGCTGATTAACGAGGACGAAGCGCGCAAACGCCGGGAAGACCTTTCAAAAGAAAGCTCTTTTTACGGAGCCATGGATGGTGCTTCCAAGTTCGTGCGTGGTGATGCGATTGCCGGTTTGCTGATTACCTTTATCAACATTGTCGCCGGTATTATCATCGGTATGGTGCAAAATGATATGAGCTTTTCGGCGGCGGGAGAAACCTATACGCGCCTGACCGTCGGCGATGGTTTGGTTTCTCAGGTTCCGGCTCTGATTGTTTCGGTTGCTGCCGGTATTCTTGTTTCCAAAGCCGGTATGACCGATTCCACCGACAAGGTTTTGTTCGATCAGGTTGCCAATTACCCTAAAGCTTTGGGAATGAGTGCTTTTCTGGCTGTGGCTCTGGGAATGATTCCCGGTACGCCGGCAATTCCGTTTCTGTTGCTGGCCGCGCTGACGGGGACAACCGCCTATTACTTGGATAAGCGGCAGAAAGAAGCTTTTGCCAGAGCACAGGAGGTTTTGGAACAGGAACAAAAACAGGGCAAGCTTTCCAAAGCGGCGGACGAACCGATTGCCAATGCTCTGCGCGTTGATTTGATCCGTCTCGAAATAGGCTATGGGCTGTTGCCTTTGATTAACGAAGAAACCAACCGCAAACTTACAGATCAGATTAAAGCGCTGCGTCGGGCGTTGGCTTCTGAGTTGGGTTTTGTCATGCCCTCGATCCGCATTCAGGACAATATGCAGCTGGAGGCGAACGAATACAATATTTACATTAAGGAGGTCAAATCCGGCAAAGGCGAACTGCGCCCGACCCAGCTGCTGGTGATGGATCCGCGCGGTGAACCGATAACGCTGCCCGGCGAAAACACTTTTGAACCGACCTTCGGGCTCAAAGCGATGTGGGTTGATCCGTCTTATCGTGAAGAAGCCATGTTTCGGGGCTATACGGTGGTTGATCCTGCAACCGTGGTTACGACGCATATTACCGAACTGGTCAAAGATAATATGCCGGAGCTTCTGTCTTATGCCGAAACTCAGAAACTGCTGGATGAGCTGGATAAAGAGCATCAGAAACTCATCAAAGAGCTTATTCCCGGAAAAATTTCTCTCGGCGCCTTGCAACGCGTTTTGCAAAACCTGTTGCAGGAAAGAGTTTCCATCCGCGATTTGCCGACGATTATGGAGGGGATTTCGGAGGCGGTTACCACCACGCACAGTCTGATGATGATAACCGAGCATGTCCGCACCCGCCTGGCCCGCCAGCTTTCCAATGCCTATGCCAACGAATTCGGCGTAATTCCGCTGGTAACCTTGTCGGCAGAATGGGAACAGGCTTTTGCCGAAGCGATTGTCGGCGACGGGGACGAGCGTCAGCTGGCAATGGCACCCAGCGCTCTGCAGAATTTTATTACCAAAGTGCGTAACGTTTTGGAAGAACTCGCCGTGAAAGGCGAAAGCGCCGTTTTATTGACCAGCCCGGCTATTCGTCCTTTTGTCCGCTCGATTATCGAACGTTTTCGGCCGCTGACCGTGGTTATGTCGCAAAATGAAATTCACCCCAAAGCCAAAATAAAAACCGTAGGACAAATTTAAGGCATGAAAATCAAAAACTTCATTGCAGATACAATGAACGAGGCCATGCAGCAGGTTCGGGAAGAACTGGGCGGCGATGCCGTTATCCTTTCCAGCCAGACGGTTGAGGGGCGGGTGCATCTCACCGCGGCTCTGGACGAGGAAACGGATTTTGAGTTCAGGGAAGACGACACGGCGGAGATAATAGATACCAAAGCTTATTTTGATGAAACTTCCCTGAGAGAGGCACTGCGCTACCATGGCGCTTTGGAGATGGTTGAACAACATATTCTCGCTTCCTGCCGGGAAGTGATGCGTTCTTCACCGGCCGCAAAAGATACGGAAATTTTAACAGCAGCGCTGAAAAAACTGTACCGTTTTACCCCGCTTTTGCGTTTTGATCACCGGGTTCAAATGTTTATGGGAACACCCGGCAGCGGCAAGTCGACAGCCATTGCCAAAGTGGCAACTCAGGCCAAGCTCAAGGGCGTTAAATGCGTAATTGTCAGCACGGATAATGTCCGGGCCGGAGCCAACCGTCAGCTGGAAGCCTTTGCCGGCATTCTTAACACGGATTTTGTGTTTTTTAAAGAAGCCAAAGAACTATACCGTTTTTTACAAAACAGCGAAAATTATGGCTTGGTGCTGATAGACACGCCGGGGATAAACCCGTTTATTGCCAAGGAGGCTGATAAGGTTGCCGCTTTTGCCGACTGCGCCAAATGTGCCAAAATTTTGACGCTTGATGCCGGACGTAACGTGTATGAGGCCGTCGAGGGGGCGGAGGTTTTTGCCGGTTTTGGCGTACGCTATCTGTTGCCGACCCGTCTTGACCTGACACGGCGCATCGGCAGCATTTTATCAGTTATTGACTGCTGCGGCTTCAGTTTGTGTGCTGCCAGCGTCAGTTCCTCAATTGCATCCGGAGTGGCTCCGGTTGACGCCGCATCGCTGGCCGGGCTGATTTTAGCCTGAAATTTAGAAAAGGTAAAAAGATGGAAAAGACAGAAGAATTAAAAACCGCTCCCAAAGGTATTTCCGTACGCAGCTCCCGCAAGGGTCGCAATATGATAGCTGTGGCCTCGGGCAAAGGCGGTGTCGGCAAAACCTGGTTTTCGATAACCTTGGCTCATGCTTTAAGCCTGTTGCGCCAAAAAACGCTTCTGTTTGACGGGGATCTGGGGTTAGCCAATGTTGATATTCAACTGGGTTTAATGGTCAAATATGATTTGGGCAGCGTCATTTCCGGCGCCCGAAGCCTCAATCAGGTTATTTACGGCTATGATAAAGGACATTTTGACGTTATTGCCGGGCGTTCCGGTTCGGCGGGGCTGGCTTCCATGCCAGTTGGACGGTTGCAAATTCTCGGCGAGGATTTGAGCATTATTGCCGGCAACTATAACAAGGTTATTTTGGATATGGGCGCCGGGGTGGAAAAACCGGTGCGTATATTGTCCGGCCTGGCAGAAAAAATCATTGTCGTCTGCACGGATGAGCCGACGTCGCTGACCGATGCCTATGCTTTTATAAAAATCATGACCATGCAGTACCCCAAAAGCGACATTGGCATTGTCATCAACCAGGCTAACTCTCGACGGGAAGGACAGCGGACATATGATACATTGCTGAAGGCCTGCAACAGTTTCTTGAAAATAAATCCGCCGTTATTAGGTATTATTCGGAGGGACGCCCGGGTGCGCGATTCGATAAGAAACCAGGCAACCGTTATCAGCCGCTATCCGGCATCGGAGGCGGCGGAAGACGTTATTGCCATAGCCAAAAGATTGATAAGCAATGGATAATATTGTAAATGCAGCCCAACTGCTGACACCGCAGCTCAATGTGCAGGGAAAACCTCTGACGGTGCAGATTCCGGAAATTCCGCCGTCGCTTTCCGCCGCAATGCGTCCGACAGAGCCCGTGCTGCTTAATTTGCTGATAAATTCCAATGACGGAAGTTCCGTTCAGGCGGAAGTTCTGCTCGGCAGCCAAAAAATCCCTGTGGAACTGAAACCGGAACAGGCCCTGAAGCTGGAACCCGGAACGGCTTATCAGGTTGTTGCTAAAAGTACGCCGACGGGAAATTTTCAATTTTTGTCTGTCGACGGGCAAAAGGTGGAGAATTTCATTCTCCGGCCTTCGGTGTCTGTTGTTTCCCGTCCGATTGGCGAGGTTTCCGTTTCTCGTCCGTCGTCGCCGGCATCAACTGTAGCGTTGCAACCTGTAAAAACACCCGTATTGCTCGACAGTCTGATGCGGGAAATGAAATTTCCCCAGGCGCTTCGGGCACAGGTTTTAAACAGTCTGCCGGCAGCAGAGATTGCCGTTGCGGCAAAAAGCTTGGAAGCTGCGCCGCAAACGGGAGAAAATCTTCTGGAACCGCTAAAAAATACATTGCGGCAGATTCAGCTGGCCGGAGAAAATCAGACGCCGGCGGCAGTAAAAAACTTTACTCTCCGGCTGCAGCAGAGTATTTCAGCTTTGGAAGGCCGGGTTTTCAATGCCTCGGTCGTTTCTCGCCCGTCGGTTTCCGTGGCAGTTTTGGATTCCCCTTTGGGACCATTGCTGGCTGATACGCCGCTTAAGCTGGCGGAACAAATGCCGTTGTTGCTGGAAGCCGGAAAAATCGCGTGGGCACCGTCGGACAAGACGCCGCAACCCTTGGCCTTGTTCAAGGCTTTTGAGGAAATTTTGCAAAAATCAGGAGCAGAGAAAACCTCTCTTCGTTTGGATCTTCAGCATTTGGCGCGCGCGGTACAAAAAAACGATCAGAATGTCATCAATTTGTTAAAAGTTTTTGAACCTCTGAAACAACAGCCGTCCGCACCGGAAGTCGCTGCCCGGATTTTACAGAAACTTCCGTCGTTTAACCGGGATATGCTGTCCAATATGCACGGTTTTTTCAAAGCAGCTCAAAACAAAGATGCGTCAGTCTGGCTGGGGCGGGAGGTTTCTTCCCTGTTGCAGGGGCAGGGGACATCCGGAACCGAAACATTGGCGCGTCTGGACAATTATATCGCGTCTTCGCTGAAAGAGGGGCAGGTTTGGCGTCTGGTTGAGATTCCGTTTTTTGACGGAACACAGATAATTCCGGTCAAAATTGCCCTAAAGAAAAATACTCCTGAAAAAAAAGAGCAAAAACGCAAGCCATCCGGCGGAGTCCGTTTTCTGGTCGATACTGATTTTTCCAAACTGGGACAATTTCAGTTTGACGGTTTTTCATTGGCTTCCGAGCGTCGGTTTGATTTGGTTATACGGACGTCGCGCCTGCAAAATGAAGATTTTTGTTTGCATATTATCAATTTGTTTAAAAAATCTCTTTATGATGTAAACTATGTCGGAAACGTCAAAATAAATCTGCGGGAAAGTTTCGTAAAAGTCGATATCGACCAGCCGGAGCCGATGAAAGAAGGAGTATATATATGAGCGGTTTTGACGCCCTGGGGTATTATAAGGTTTTGGAGGCTGACCCACAAGAAAATGACGAGCAGCTTCGCCGCCGTTACCGGGATTTGGCCAAGATTTGGCATCCCGATCATAATACTTCCGAGGAAGCTTTGGAAAACTTTCAGAAACTGTCGGTTGCCTACGAAATTCTCAAAGATGAAAAACGCCGCCTGATATATGACATGTTGTCATTGGTTTATACGGAAAAAAATTATCCCGACATTGAAAATATAAAACCGTATGAAGATATTCCCGGCGATGCCGATGTCCGTATGTTGTCATTGCACAAAGTTCGGGGCTGGTTTTGGAAACACACGGCACAGGATGCCAGTCGGGTTTGCAGCCGCGGCAGAGCCGTTTATGCCGAAGCGGCGAACGCGGCCGCAAACTGGTTGTTCGGCTGGTGGCATCCGCGGGCTTTTGTCAACAATCTCCGGGCATTGCGGACGGATTATAAATTTCCGCTGCCGGCGGAAGAAAATCTGAGAATTTTGGTGCACAATGCCGTTGCCGGATTTCTGTCGGGGGATCAGGCGCGCGCGGTCGCTTCCGCTGTTTTGGCGCTGCCTTATGCCGATTCCCGGGCCAAAGAAACCCTTCAGGCATTTATCTCCCGGCAAGGCCTACGTGTCCGCCGTTTTCAGCCGTGGCATCCGGCCGCTTTGAAAGCGGTGCAGCTGATTGTTCCGTTTTGCCTGCTTGTTGCCGTCGCGTTGTCTTTTTCAAGCCGCTATGTCAGCGATGCCGAATTGTGGAACTGGTTCGGTTCCCAAAAAGAAATTGATTATTATCAGGAAGTAGATTTTGCCGGACGCGGCCGCAGCGTAGATGATGTCGTTGTCGGCAAAATTTTGAATATTCCCGTTGACCGCAGCGATATCAGCCGCTTGTACCATGTCCGGGAAAATGAAAAACTGATGTATGGCCCTTCGGATGATTTTGACGTCATGAAAAAAATTCCCGCTCGCACCACGGTCCGCCTGACCGGTCTTTCACCGGACAATATTTGGGCCAGAGTAATGATTGATAACGGAGAAATGGGGTTCATCCGCCTTGAAAAACTGCAAAAAGGCATTGGTAAAAAGATTCCCGATTTCAGCGAAATTTACTCGGCGGACTAAAGTTTAATCTGTTCTATTTTCAGCGCTTTCCCTGTTGCGTCGTCGGTTTCGATAAACACGCCGCACAATGTGCCTTTCCCGTTGCCCGGAAGCAGTCTTCCGCCGCTGAATTTGCGACACAGGCGCTCAATCGGGACTTCTTTGTCAAAGCCGATGACTCCGCTGTAGTCGCCGCACATTCCGACATCTGTCTGATAGGCGGTTCCGCCCGGCAGAATAACGGCATCGGAAGTCGGGACATGAGTATGCGAGCCGATAACCGCCGATACGCGTCCGTCCAGATAATGTCCGAAAGCGATTTTTTCCGAAGTTGCTTCGGCATGGAAGTCAACAAAAATAGCATTGACGTTGCGTCCCAGCGTATAATTTTTCAGCAGTTTGTCGATTGCTTGTACCGGGCAGTCCACCGCCTCCATAAAAAGCCGGCCGACAACTTCGACAATCAGAATTTTTTTACCGTTGGGTAGCTCTATTTCGCAGAAACCGCGTCCCGGAAGGTTTTCGGGATGGTTAAGCGGTCGTGCGATTTGTTTGCACTCATCCAGAAAAGGAATAATTTCTCTTTGGTTCCAGACATGGTCGCCACTGACGATAGCCGTCACGCCGTGTTCAAAAAAGTCGCGGCAAATTCCGGGAGTCACGCCAAAACCATGAGCGGCATTGTCGGCGTTGACGATTAAAACGTCATAATTGTAAACTTCACGGAGGCTGGGAATATTATTGAATAAGGCTTCCCGTCCGGATCGGGCGACAATATCTCCGCAGTAAACTATTCTCAAAGCAAAAGCCTTTCATTTCTTATTGTTTTTTTATACATACTAAAAAACCCCGTTTCAGTCAACGGGGTTTTAATCTTCAAATTCAAGAAACCGTTTAGCCGTATGGATACATTCTTATCGAACCGCTTATGACCAAGTGGGCATTGTGATAAATAAACCACGGTTTATCCAGTGACAACTCCCTAAATAATAATGTTGGCTCGGAAGATCTGCGGAAATACGTGCTACGCAGTTTCTCTTTATGCTTAAAGACTACAATAAATTTATTTCAGATGCAAGAAAATTCAACTTTTCGGCCAAAGAATTTATCTGTTTGGCCGTATTTTCATCCAATTCCCGGATTCTCTGCATGCTTTCTTCAGTAGCAGCCGTCTGGACAGACGGATTCTTTTTGGATTCCGTCAGTTCATCGGCCAGCAACAGGCCGACCATGGCCAAAAGCATATTCTCGTTAACTTGTGTGCTGCCCCCGGTAATCAGCTTGGCTTTTTCATCCAGAAGGGAGGCCAGCTGGATGATTCGCAGTTCCTGTCCGTCTTCACAGGCAACGGCATATTCGCGGGAGTTAATTGTGATCGTTACTTGAGCCATCTTCTTGCAATACTTTGTCTAATCTGGTAATGATATTGTCAATATTCTGCATAACGTTCCGGGAGGAAGTTTTCAAAATTTCGAGTTGTTCCTCCCGTTCCTTGAGCAAGCTCCGGTCTTCTTGCCGTCTTGCCTGAAGCTCGCTTTTTTTTGCTTCAAAGGCGGCATTCAGTTTAGCAAGTGCGGCGCTGAACTCTGCCAGAGCCTGCTGGGTGTGCGCAAAATCAAAATTTTTGCCGTTCATTGCAGATTTCTCTTCCTTAATCAAAAATATTTGCTTATATTCAAAGCATAATAACCAAGTATCAAAGTTTTACAATAGCGAAAATAAAATTATGCCAAAGATTATCCTCAAAATTGACCATCCTTCCGATCCGATTTACGACAATGAAAACATTTGCGGTTATGCTGCGGCAGATTCCCTGCCACGGGAGTTTATAAAAAAGCTTGCGGAAACAGGGAAGATCGTGCTGTGTTGCGGTTCGGAAGCAGCGTCGACCTGCCGTGATTCGGATTCTGACGGAGTTATGGTTGAGATTTCTTCCGCTGCGCCGGTCAAAGCTCAGATAAACCGGATTCGCGAACAACTGGCCAAAGGAAAATATCTGGGAGTGATTATTCCGGCCCGCCGCCACGAGGCAATGCTTGCCTCTGAAACGGAACCGGAGTTCGTGGCGTTCAAATTTCCGCCGGAAGAAGCGAAAAATGCGCTTGAAGTCATAAAATGGTATAACGAACTTTTTTTGATTCAGTCGGCGGTAGATCTGACTTCCGGTTTGCAGGATATTTCGGCGGCCGGTGCCGATTTTGTAATAATAAATTCGAAAGACTATGAAGATTTTGGTTGCTAAAAAGCAAAGTTTATATTAGTTTGCCTATAAAAACAAAAAAATTTTAAGGAGAAAATGAATGAAACAGCAGGCAGTTGCAATCAGACCGGGTTGGGTAATTGAATTCAAAGGAAAGGCCTGGACGGTTTTGAAAGCTGTCCATATCAAACCCGGAAAAGGCGGAGCCTTTATGCAGGTTGAAATGAAATCCGTCGAAGAAGGAACCAAGACCAACGAACGTTTCAGAAGCGAGGATACCATTGAAAAATTGATGGTTGAGGTTAAAGATGCCCAGTTTTTGTATGAAGACGCTACCGGCCTTACTTTTATGGAAAACGAAACCTTCGAACAGTTTGTCATGCCCTCGGATATTTTGGGTGACAGCCGCCCGTTCCTGACTGACGGCATGGAAGTCCATATCGACTTTATCGACGGCAAGCCTGTCAGTGTCGAGCTGCCGTTGCAAGTTGTTTGCGAAGTTGTTGAAACCGAGCCGGTTATCAAAGGACAGACAGTTTCTTCTTCCTACAAACCTGCCATTTTGGATAACGGTGTCCGTACCACGGTTCCCCCGTTTGTCGGAACCGGCGATAAAATCGTTGTTTCGACTGCAGACGCCTCTTATGTAGAAAGAGCCAAATAATGTCTTATATTTCCGTAAGTCTGAATAATATCATTAATGCCGTCAAAAAAGCCTCCTCGGCTTTGAGCCGCGATTTTGGCGAGATTGAAAAGCTGCAGTCATCCGTGCGCGGGCATAGGGAATTTACGGCTGCTGCGCTGGAGCATCTGAAAAAGGCTCTGCGCGTTGAACTGCAGAAAATACGGCCGGACTATGCCGTGGTAATGGATGGGGATGAAGAGCCCGCTGCACCGCATTTTTTGGTTTCTCCGTTTGACGGAATGCTTAATTTTATGCACGGGATAGATGCTTTTGCGCTTTCTGTCGCCGTCATTGAAAAAAATGCCGTTATTGCGGCCGTTGTTTATAATCCGGCCACAACGGAATTGTATTTCGCTGAAAAAGGACAGGGAGCCTTCAAGGAAGGTTTCCGCAATCACGAACGCCTGCGCGTTTCCGCCCGCAAGGAACTTGGCGAAGCTTTGGTCGGGGCGGAAGACAGCGCTCTGCAGAGCCATGCTGCCGGTCTCCGAATTACGGGCTGCGTCAGCCTGGATCTGGCGGCGGTTGCTTCCGGAAAACTGGATGCTGTGGTTTCGCAGGGAAATCAGGCGGCTTCGCTGGCCGCGGGAATACTGCTGGTTAAAGAAGCCGGCGGCGTGGTTTACGACCAGCATCAAAAAGATATCCGTACGGCAGATATCGCAGCGGTTTTGTCTTCAGGGAACGTGATTGCTGCCAATCCGGTGTTGGGGCCGAAGCTTCACGCACTGTTAAATAAATGAATTTTTGTGAAGGGGGTAAGATGATGCGTAAAAAAACTTTGCTCTGTTGTCTGTCTGCAGTTCTGGCTGGATATGCTTCCGCCGCTTCGGCGCAGGACGTTTATGTCGACCTGTCCGTGTTGGACAGCTTGGGAGTTTCTACGCAGAACATATCCGCCCCCGAGCCGTTGTTTCCGGTTTTGCCGCCGCAGCCCAAGCATAAGCCGGCCCGAAAGAAAGCCGTCAAAAAAGCAGAAAAAATTTCTGCTCCGAAAGCCGAGCCTCAGGTAAAAGTGGAAGTCAAAGAAAAAATTGAAATTCCGTCGCCGGTGAATGTTGCCGCCCCCGCGGTTGAACAGCATCAGCCGATTCCTTATGTCGAAAGTTCCGAACGGGTTGTTGTGGTTGACGTTGAACCTGTCGCGCCGCAGACCGCCGCCCAAACATCCGAGCCATCGGTTGAAAAGGCTCCGCAGGCATCCGCACCTGTTTCCCCTGCCGTCGAAACACCAGCCGCTGCGCCGGCAGTTCCGGTTGCTGCGGTGGAAACTCCGTCCGTTTCCCCTGCTGCGCAGGAACTTTTGCTCAATGAAGATGACAATGCGGATAAACCCGTTTTGGGGAGTTTGGTTTTCAGCGGTGAAGAGGTTGAGCTTAATGATGAGCAAAAGGCCAAAGTTGACGCTGCAGTTTCAGCTTTCAAGGACTTGGCTCATAATAAAATCGCCATTTATTCATACAATCTGGACGACGGGGTTGATGCGTTCAAAAAGAAGCGTCTCAGCCTGAACCGTGCTTTGGAGGTCCGCAGCTACCTGATGCAGAAAGGTCACAAAAACTTCAGCATCAAAGTTTTGAACGTCGATGCCGCTTCCGGCAAAGCCAACACGGTTGAGATTGAAGAACTGCAATAAATTTTAAAAATTATTTAAATAATGCTTGCGTTATTAAAATGACTAATGTATAAGAGCATAAAAATTATGCGTTAATGAAAGTTTTCAGGAGTTTTAAAATGAAAAAAGGTATTCATCCCGACTATCATGAAATTACCTATGTCATGACAGACGGTGAGAAGTTGAAAGTCCGCTCTACCTTGGGTAAAGCTGGCGATGTTATCAATTTGGAAGTTGATCCCAAATCCCACCCGGTTTGGACAGGTGTTCGCCGCTTGGTTGATACCGGTGGTCAATTGTCTAAATTTAAGAACAAATTTGGCGCTTTTGGCATCAAAACGGAAAACTAAACCAAAGGCTTACTATTTATTAACCTACGCCTGATATGATATCATGGCGTAGGTTTTTTTATGGACGGCAGGGCTTTTATAAATGATAAAAATTACACATTACGAAGTTTATACCGATACCGGCGGCGGCTGGCAGCTGGAAGACCGCTTTTCTTCCGACCAGAGGCAGGAAGCCTTTAATCTGGCCAAAGAATATGAGGAGGAAAAACGGAAAGTCAAAATTATCAAAGAAATTTTTGACGTGCAGGACAATTCATATCAGGAAAGCGTTGAATATGTCAGCAACTTAAGCCGCAAAAAACCGCGTTCGCAAGGTCGGGGAGGTTCTTTTGCCGAGGACGAACGGGATGAAAACGGCAAAATACACATCACCGAATCCGTCAAATCGCGCAATACGGTTGTCGGCGCCCTGATTAAACTGGTGTCACTGATCGTTATTAGTTTGGTTTTTGCCAATTTGTTTGTCAGCTTGCTTTTCCCGCTGTTAGAAATTTTTATTCAGGAAGAGAACAGCCGTTCCGTTTTGTTTGGCGTTTTCTTTGTTGTTTTCCTGGCCATGTCAATTCCGCTTTTGCTCAAAAGCGTTCCCTGGTATGTGTTTATGGGGGGACGCAATATCACCAAAGCCGTGCAGGAGAAAAAGTTTTATGATAAAGCGGAAGACCTGGTTCGCTTTTATAACCTGAACGACAACATAGACCCGGTTATGACGCCGGCTTATCCGGAAGCGCCGTTGGAATACAAACAGTATGTGATTTCGTATTTAAGCGAGTTGTTGTCCAATATCCAGTCGCAAACAACATTGCAGAACAGTTTTTCGCGGCTGGGTGTAAAGCTTTTGGTGTACGGCGGCTGTTTAGAACTGGCCCGCTACAGCGGCTTGGGCATTTCCGAGGCCAATTCGATTTTATATGACGCATTTAAAATTATTGACGGGAACAAAACGGATTTGGAGGCTTTTTACGAAGCCAAACGCACTTACCGCGACAATAAGATTGCCGTTTTTCTGACTGGGGTTGGCGCCTATCTGATGGCGCACGTTATTGAAGGGCGCCCAATGCCTGTAAGCCTGCTGAACATCACTTTCAACAAATGGGAAAAACAAAACAGTAATCCGGGCGAACCGCAGCGTCCCGCAGAACCGGAAGAGCCCGTTTCGGCAGAGGACGTTCTTCATGCTTCCATGGTCAGCATCAAAAGCGACCTCAAATTTATGGATACTTCCGTTCCCAACCAGGAAGAGGTTGCGACCAATACCAGCACCGAGATTCGCAACATTATTTTCAATCTGCTGAATAAATATCAAGGCGAGGATACGATTGAAGCCAACGGTATTACAACTATCCGCTTTCGCAAGCTTAATCACGCCGTCAAATTTGCGCTTGAATGCTTAAAAGATATCGCAACATACCAAGAAGAAACCAACAACGAAAACCTGATGCTGCGCAACTGCTGCGCCGTTACCTCTTACGAACCGGAAAACATGCCCAATCTTAACGATTTTTTGAGCGATATGTTTGAGCATATTTACAATAATGAAATTGTTGCCACCAAAAGTGTGGCGGAAGCTTTGTCCGGCAGCGAATATAAATTTGATTTTCTGGGTGAAAAGAATTTTCCGCATTTTAATCGCGGCGAAGAGTTGTATAAACTAATCGACTGATTATTTTAATAAAAAGGTTGTTTTATGCTGGCGGGTGTGATATACTGATAAAGTACAAAAGGAGGGAATCATGTCCAGTATCGATAGCCTGAAAAGTTCAAGTATCGGGGAAACGACCGCCAAAGCATGGGAAAAAACCGTTACGGACGTCAATGATATTGACGAAAGCCTTGCCAATGCGCGCGATTTGGGGCAGACCCGCCTGAATTATTCCCGTTTGACAGCCATTGGGCAGCTTTCCGGCTATGACAGTGTTGACATCTATAAAACAACCGTTGTCAGCCAACGCGGCAAGTTGGCGATTTCTCTGCGCAATGCCAACGGTGAAGACGAAAAAGTTTTAGACCTCTCCAAATATGAAACCTACCTTAATGAACTGAAAAAGCAAACCGACCCCGAAGGCTACGCCAAGGAGCAGGAAGAAAAGCAAAAAAAACTGGAAGAGCAGAATTCGCTGGATCTGACGGCTCCAGGCATGAAGATAGAAGTCTATACCATCAACAAACAGGGAAGGGAAGTTCTGATCGGCGACAGTTCCGCCGAAAAAGGCACCAAAACCCGCGATGCGCTGGAACAAATGCTGTCCGGCGAATATTTGGCCACGCAAGGGGATTATTACATCAAAGTCAGCCGTTCTGATGAGATCAGCAGCACGGAAGAAGTGCCATATGCTCTACAAATCAGAATGGGTGATACGTTCAAACATGACTATATTGCGACGGAAGCAGTTTCCAGCGATACCCAAAATAAAACTACTACCCGGGTTCCTTCAACCAGCAGCAACGGTGTGTTGTCCAGCGTCAATGCCTTGCAAATCCAGGCAACCAGATATCAGGCCACGGCGCAGATGCTGCAAATCGGCTACCTTAATATGGCGGATATTTATAATAAAAATAACAAATTGTTTTAACATTTTGTCTTTTTTGTGCAAAAAACTCTTGTATATTACCCAAAGAAAAACTATCCTTAGGATAGTTTTTCTGTTATGTAAATAAGAAAGGATTAAATTATGACAGCACCTCTTATGCCGCGCGCAACGGCTGTATGGTTGGTCGAAAATACGACATTGACATTCCGCCAAATTTCTGTTTTTTGCGAACTTCACGAACTTGAAATTCAGGCAATTGCCGACGGCGATGTTTCCGGCAACATCCGCGGCCTCTCTCCGATTGATAACGGCCAGTTGACTTTGGAGGAAATCCGCCGCTGCGAAGCCGACAACAAAGCAAATCTGCAAATGAACGAGATGGAGCGTAATGTCAAAGTTCGCAATCTTAAAGCCAAAAAAGTCCTTTCTCCTTCGCAGCGGCAGGACAAACCCAATGCCATTGCCTGGCTGATTAAAAACTATCCTGAATTAAAAGACAGCCAAATTTGCAAGTTGATCGGCACGACCAAACCGACCATTGAGGCCATTCGTAACGGTACACATAAAGACAGTGCGGTTATCCGTCCCAAAAATGCGGTAACCATCGGTTTGTGTTCGGAGCAGGATATTGAAAAAGCTTTGTTGGCCGCGCAGCCAAAACCGGCCAAGGTCAAAAAAGCCAAAAAAACTGCGGTTAAGGCGAAAAAGGCGCCTGCCAAAAAAACAACAGCTAAAAAAACCGTTGCCCAAAAGGCTGCTGCTAAAAAAACAACCGTAAAAGCGCCGGCTAAAAAGACCGCCGCTAAAAAAACAGCAGCGAAGAAGACTGCGGCCAAAAAAACGACCAAAAAGCCGGCAGTAAAGAAAGCCGCCAAAAAAACGACAGGCAAAAAAGCTGAAAAATAAAAACCTAAGCCCCTCTTTTGAGGGGCTTTTTTCTATCCCTTTTAATCCATTATATATCAACGAGTTGCAGGGAATTTTTTGTGGAAAATATATCCTCTTTCCTTGTCCTGTGTTGATTGAATAATATATTATAAAACAGATTAAATTAAAAGGACAACCATGGATAAAGTAAGCCTGACCGCCAGCATGAGGAGCAATTTACTGAGCCTGCAAAACATCAGCAGGCAGGTTGATTCTACCCAAAACAGATTGTCCAC
>CALXTO010000019.1 GCA_944391425.1 uncultured Alphaproteobacteria bacterium
CACCCGCGTGCGCCTAAAAGCTCAGCCCAAACCGGCACGCTGCCAGTTCGATCGGTTTATGTTAACCATAAAAAAAACCTCCCAACAGGAGGTTTTTTTTATGGTGCACCTAGCCAGAATGTCTTGAAAGCGGAGCTTTCTG
The DNA here is from genome assembly GCA_944391425.1 of uncultured Alphaproteobacteria bacterium. Taxonomy (GTDB): domain Bacteria; phylum Pseudomonadota; class Alphaproteobacteria; order RF32; family CAG-239; genus CAZU01. Next base: position 143 of record CALXTO010000019.1, read on the forward strand.
CGCCTGCTTCGCTTTTTCTGCAGGCAGACCGGCGCACCCGCGTGCGCCTAAAAGCTCAGCCCAAACCGGCACGCTGCCAGTTCGATCGGTTTATGTTAACCATAAAAAAAAACCTCCCAACAGGAGGTTTTTTTTATGGTGCACCTAGCCAGAATCGAACTGGCACGCCCTTGCGGGCAACAGATTTTAAGTCTGCAGCGTCTACCTGTTCCGCCATAGGTGCAGGCAACGTTTAGTTTTATACAAATCTTTTCACATAATTGCAAGATTAAAAACATTGCCAGAGTATTTTTTTGAAATTGAAATGTGGAGCGTGTTTAAATAGCTGTTGTGTATTTGTTAAAAGTGTGCTTTGCTGTTAACGTTAGACATTAACGGTTTGAAGGCTGCGTTGTGGCAGTTGACAGCGTCACGGCGGCGTAGTTTCGGACACAGAAAGGAATTTTTATTATGAAAAGCATAAATATTACCTGGCGTAATTATATTCTGCCCAATATCCACAGTGAAGGATGGCGGTTTGTCGGAGTTTTTGCTGCAATAACAGCGTTATTGGCAATTATCTGGGAACCCTTGGGCTGGATCGGTTTGATTCTGACCGTATGGTGTTATTACTTTTTCCGCGATCCGGACAGGGTTACTCCGGAAATTGACGATGTTGTCGTTTCTCCGGCGGACGGCATTGTGCAGATGATTGCCAAAGTCGAAGCTCCGGAAGAGCTGAATATGGGCAAGCAGAAGTTTACCCGCGTCAGTATTTTTATGAGCGTTTTCAATGTACATGTCAACCGTGTGCCGGCGCAGGGTAAAATTACCAAATCAGTTTATATTCCGGGAAAATTTTTGAATGCGACTCTGGATAAAGCCAGCAAAGATAATGAGCGCCAGCTTTTGGCCCTGAAAACCAAAGACGGAAAAGATTTATGTTTTGTTCAGATTGCCGGATTGGTTGCCCGTCGAATTCTTTGTGAAGCGGAAGTCGGTCAGGAATATAAGGCTGGAGAGCGTTTTGGTATGATCCGTTTTGGATCCCGTTTGGATGTCTATTTGCCGGAGGGAGTTGAACCTCAGGTAGCTTTAGGGCAAACTATGGTTGCCGGGGAAAGCGTTATCGCCAATCTGGGCAGCGGGGCAAAAGCTGTCAGTGGAGTTATTAGATAATGGAAAGAATTAATCAGAAACTGCAGCTGTCGAGGGAAAAGCTGACGGCTTTGCCTTTTCGGAAAATTGCTCCGAACATTGTGACGATGTTGGCTCTTTGCGCCGGTGTTACCTCTATTCGCTATTCGATACAGGCGGACTGGGTTAAAGCCGTACTCTGCGTGTTTATTGCCGCTTTTTTTGACGGTTTGGACGGTCGAGTGGCCCGAATGCTTAAAGGTTCGACCAAGTTCGGCGCGGAGTTGGATTCCCTTTCGGATTTTGTCAGCTTTGGCGTGGCTCCGGCAATTATGCTCTATAAATGGTCATTGTTTGATCTGCCCAAGTTCGGTTGGTTTTTCTGTTTGCTGATGTCTATCGGCATGGCAATGCGTTTGGCACGTTTTAATACGATGCTGGATGAAGAACCGCAGCCGGAGTATTGGAAGCATTTTTTTGTCGGCGTACCGGCGCCGGCTGCCGCGGCGCTGGCGATGATGCCGCTGATGATTTCGTTTGATTTTCCGGAATTCCCTGTCGTCCGTTCGCATGCTTTTTGCGCAACGGTTTTGGTGCTGGTATCGTTCTTGATGGTAAGCCGGATTCCGACTTTTTCCACCAAGAAGCTTAAGGTGCCGACGTATATGTTTATGCCGATGATGCTTTTGGTGGCATTGTTTGCCAGCTTTATCATTACTCAGCCATGGCTGACGCTGGGAATTATGACGCTGCTGTATGCGTTGTCCATTCCGGTTGGAGTGGTCGTTTTCCTGCAGCAGAAGAGAGCTTATGAAAGCAAAAATAATTGATAAGAAAGCCGGATGTTTGAAACATCCGGCTTTCTTTAGCGAAGATACGACAATGGTTTTTTTAAGGAGCGGAAGGTAACAATAGTCAACGGCTCATGTCTGGCGGGCAGACGGTCGTTTTCGCGGCGGTTGAAAACGCTTAATCCGCGGCGGCCGAGACTGGCATTTTCCAATACGGTCGTAAACTGGCGAAACGGATAGTCGGAAGGAGAATTGGCATTGTGGTGGGTGACAATACCCATATGGTGTCCGTTTTCAATATCCGGCAGTTCCTGCTTATGATGATTGTGATTATAGACGGCAAAGTTTTCCGGGAGATTGAGCGCAATAATGTAGTTGCGGCTATCCGGCATGATGCTGATGCGGGCCGGTTTCCCTTCCTGCGGGCGGTATTTACACTGTTCGTAAAGTTCGGGATTGAACATTTTGATGAAAGGCTCTTTGCGTAGTTTGTCATCGGCGAAATTGCTCATAAAATGGGCGCCGGAATATTTGTTTTCTTTTTGAACTGGCAGAAAAGCATAGCTGATGACGAAAATATTCTGCATCGCTTCCCGGACAGTGGAACGGTCATAAATTTGCGATGCCAGGTGCGAAAAAGCATTTATCCAGCGATGTGCGTGGGCAACACCGGCACAATAGCCGAGAACGGTTATGTTGCGGCAATTTTGTTTGAATGTTTCGCTGTCAAACGGCCGGCCGCCGATAACGTGATTGTCTTTGTCCGTCCGGATGGCGGTGCCCAGAAAGGTGCTCCAGTATTTTTGCACGAAGCGCATATCTGCTTCTTCAAAATAGTTTTGAGGAGAGCGGATTGTTTCCAAAGACAGGGCAAATTTTTCGCCGCGCGGCTGTTCTATGGGAAAATGAGCCAGATAGACATCAACAGCCGACCCGAATACATTTTTGTTGTCTAATGCGGTGTTGAGAAATTTGCTGCTCCACTTCTGCAATTCTTCCTGCGAGTCACGGATATGAAAAGGCATGGACAGAAAAAGATTGTGTTTTTGCGGGTTAACGGCAAAGCCTTGTTTTTGAAAGCGGGCCGAAGCCAGCGTCGTGTCGTTCTGAATTTTCCAAAAACGGTAGTCGCAGTGTTCTTTAAAAACATATTTGGCACCGGGGATTTTGCCGGAGCAGTCCGCGGAATATTTTGCAGCAGCACGGTAAAGGGCGATTAAATCCGGATCGCAGGCATGATCTTTGCTGAGCTTGTCAAGAGCTTTCTGGGCATCGCGGATATAACCGCTGAGCTGCAGCGAAAAAGTAAGCAGATTTTTTTCGTCGGCAAACTGGCTGCTGCCGGAGATGGGGCGTTGTCCGGAATTGGTGAGAAAACGGTTAACGGCTTGTTCAAACAGGCAAATTCTTTTATTGCGCAAAATGTTTTCAAAACTGTTACGGGCAAAACTCTCCCCGGTTGGGGAAAGCGGCTGGGCAAGCACCTGTCGGACAAAAGCGTTGCGGATTGCCGCCGCGAGCGGATTATTGTTCATTGTTCAATCGTTCTGTTTGCATAAAATGACTTTTTCTTTATACTATGCTTTGATATTAAACTAAAAATGAGGGAATATGTTGTCACTTTTTGATAACAAATATTACAAGAGTATCGGAAAACCTCAAAAGCTGGTCGTTTTTATACACGGCTACAATGGTTCTCCCGAGGCGATTGACTATGCTGTTCAAGGACTTAGGAGAAAATTGCGGAATGCCGTGATTGTTGTACCACGGGCGCCATTTGTTTGCGAAAAAAATGAGGATAATTTGCAGTGGCTAAGTTTTTACAAAGAGGATCCGCAGGTTCGTTTTCGTAATCCGGAAGCGACTGTGGCGGAAATTTATGATATTTTTGACCGTTTGGGCACGGATTTTGCCGGAATGGCGACCCAGATGAACGCTTTTATTGACGAGCAGCAGAGAATTTGGAATATCGGCGGAGCGCAGACTTATTTGACAGGGTTTTCGCAAGGCGCCATGATTTCGATTTACACGGCTTTGACACGGCGGCAGGTTTTGGGCGGCTGTATTGCGGTGGCAGGGCTGGTTCCGGGATACCGTCGGTTGGAAAAAGAAATTGTATCAAAACCGCCTTTTTTGTTGCTGCACGGGAAAGATGACGCCACTGTTCAGTATAAGACGCTATCGGCAACGGTTTCCTGGTTTGAAAAACAGAAAATTCCTTTTATGTTGCGTGAATTTGACGGGCTGGCACATCGGATGAATGAGGCTGAAATGGCTGAGGCGGCCGTTTTTATCAATTCTTAAGGTAAATTTGTTCCAGTTCTCTGATTTTGTCGCGATAGATCATGGCTGTTTCAAAGTCAAGGTTGGCTGCGGCTTCTTTCATCAATTTATTGTAGTTGCGCAGTTTTTTGTCGATATCTTTGACCTGTTCGGCGTCTCCGGTTTTGACTTCAACATAGTCACCGGCCGTCATTTCGCTTAAAGCGTCAGAGATTTTCTTTTTAATGGTTTGCGGTGTAATGCCGTTGGCGGCATTATATTCAAGTTGTTTTTTACGACGGCGGTTTGTTTCATCCAAGGCGCCCTGCAGAGATCTTGTCATATTGTCGGCATACAGAATAACGCGTCCTTCGGCGTTGCGGGCCGCACGTCCGATAGTTTGAATCAACGAACGTTCCGAACGGAGAAAACCTTCTTTGTCAGCGTCGAGAATCGCAACCAAAGAACACTCCGGAATATCCAAACCTTCGCGCAGCAGGTTAATGCCGACGAGAACATCAAATACGCCCAAGCGCAAATCGCGAATGATTTCAATACGTTCCAGCGTGTCGATGTCCGAATGCAGATAGCGGACTTTGATGCCGTTGTCATTAAGGTATTCGGTCAGGTCTTCGGCCATTTTTTTAGTCAGAGTTGTAACCAGGACGCGCTCGCCTTTGGCTGCCGTTTTGCGGCATTCTTCCATCAGGTCGTCGATCTGATTTTCAACCGGGCGGACAATGCACAAAGGGTCGGTAAGGCCGGTCGGACGGATGACTTGTTCGGTGAAAACGCCTTTGCTTTGTTCCAACTCCCAGTCTCCGGGCGTTGCCGAAACGAAAATAGTTTGGCCGCGCATCTGGTTCCATTCCTCAAATTTGAGTGGGCGGTTGTCTACGCAGGAAGGCAGGCGAAAACCATAATCGGCCAGAGTGGACTTGCGGTTGAAGTCGCCGCGGAACATGCCGCCGATTTGCGGAACGGAAACATGACTTTCGTCCACGAAAATCAGTGCGTCGGAAGGCAGATATTCAAATAAAGTCGGCGGCGGGCAACCGGCAGGGCGTCCGGTCAGATAACGGGAATAGTTTTCAATTCCTTTGCAGTGGCTGGTGGTTTCAAGCATTTCCAGGTCAAAGCGGGTACGTTGTTCAAGTCTTTGCGCTTCCAGGAGCTTGTTTTGCGATTTGAATTCTTCAAGACGTTCGGTCAGCTCTTTACGGATGTTGACGATTGCCTGAGATACGGCCGGACGCGGCGTGACGTAGTGGTTGGCAGGGTAGACAACGATACTGTCAAGGGAGGCCGTGCGTTTTCCGGTCAGAGAATCAAATTCGCAGATGTTTTCGATTTCGTCGCCAAAGAAGGAAACACGCCAGGCACGGTCTTCATAGTGAGCCGGAAAAATGTCCAATATATCTCCCTGGACCCTGAATGTGGAGCGGACAAAATTTTGCTGATTGCGTTCGTACTGAAGCTCGGCCAGACGGGCATAAACCTGTTTGGGGCTGATTTCATCGCCTACTTTGAGCGGCAGAGTCATGGCGGCGTAGGATTCGACGTCGCCCAGGCCGTAAATGCAGGAGACGGAAGCGACGATAATGACGTCGCGGGCTTCCAGAATGCTGCGTGTAGCTGCGTTGCGCATACGGTCGATTTGTTCGTTGATGGCAGAATCTTTTTCAATATAAGTGTCTGTTTTAGGAACGTAGGCTTCCGGCTGATAGTAGTCGTAATAGGAAACAAAGTATTCCACTTTGTTGTGCGGAAAAAATTCCTTCATTTCGCTGTAGAGTTGGGCGGCGAGAATTTTATTCGGTGCCATAATTAGGGCCGGACGATTGCATTGTTCAATGATTTTTGCCATGGTATAAGTTTTACCGCTGCCGGTGACACCAAGCAGAACCTGATTCTTTTCTCCGCGCTTGATGCCGTCGCAAAGTTCTTTAATGGCCTGCGGCTGGTCCCCGGCGGGTTGAAAAGGGCTTTCAATGTGAAAAGCTTCCGGCATAACTTTATTCTACGTCTGTATTTTTTAGCGAATCGGTATAAAATTTGGAAAAGTTGTTAAAATCGCGCACATCATTGACGATGCTGTTGATTTCTTTCAAGTCTACTTTATCCTTTTCCAAATGATTTGTTAATATATTAAATGGACCATGATATTTGGTATTGGCAAAATAGGGCATGAATTTATTGCGCAGGCGGACCAAAACGGTTTCTTTGCCCGCTTTTTTGAGGGTCGTGGCCCAATCGAGAATGTAGTTGATCTGTTCGACGGATAAGGGCTGCCCGGGTTTGGGATCTTCAATCAGGTATTTGATGGTGTCGGAAGCCTTGCTCCATTGTCCGGCGTTCCAATACATTTCAAATTTGAGCAGGGTAGCATTCTTGCCGTAGTCATCCGCAAGCAGGCGGAGGGCTTCGTCTGTCTGTTCAAGCTGCGACAAAGCGCGCGCCCGGATAATCCGGCGAGGGCCGGCGGTAGCCAGCGAGAGGTTGTCATATTCCGTTTTATCTAAAATTTCCAGCGCGCTGTTGGGTTGTTGTTCAAACAAACTGATGATTGCGAGACGAGCGCCGATGCGGGCACGGTTTTCGGCGGAGAGATTGTCTTTGAGCAGCAGTTCGTTGAGAAGCCCTGCCGCACGGGGAAGTAAATCGACGGCGACCAGACGGTCTGCCAATTTTTGGATAATGGTGTTTTGGCGGGGGCTCCTTTCGCCGAGCCATTTGAAGTCCTGATATAAAGCAAGGGATTTTATGGGCGAAAGTTTTGCATCATCCTGATTGCCGATGTAAATGTCTTCGAAAATCTGCTGCATACGGTTGGCCAGACTTTCTTTTTGTTCGGTTGTGGCAAAAGAGGCATTTTCTTCAAGAGTTTTCAGAGCTTTGTAGTAATCAAAATCTTTAACGTAAAGCCCGGCAAGCGTGTTGAGTAGTTTAAACTTGAATGACGGTTCGCTCCAGGCAAAACGCAGCTTTTCAAGTTCGGAGATGGCATCTTTGGTTTTCATTTGCCCGATACGCTGGCTTAGGACGGCATTATCATAACGCGCCAAGGCCGAAAATTTGGCGTCGCTGCTTTCGGCAATGTTGCGGTATTCTTTGATGGCATTACGCGGATAACCCTGTAGTTCCAGCTTTTTGGCGTAAAGGTAATTGATTTGGGGATCAAGGTTTTTGGCGCGGGAGGAAACGGAACGCAGGATGTCTATAAAATTCTGAGCAGCCAAATCGTCGTTTGAAGCCAGCGCATTCTGTGTTGCCACAATGGCAACCTGATCTTTGATTTCCTGAGGATAATCCCGAATCAGAGAGATGTTAGAAAATAAAACCGCGTTGTTGTTTTCTTTGAAGGTATAAGCACTTTGAGCCAGTGTGCGCCAAAAAATTCCTTCATTCAAAGAAGGCAGTCCTCCTTGTTCAAAGTCTTTTTCGGCTTCGGCATAGCGTTTGGTCAGAAAATTGGCAATACCGCGCATGGCATGAAAATTATCCGTTGCCGCTTCCGGAATATTGGCTTTTTTCATTTGATTCAAAATATAAAGAGTGTTCGTTCCCAAACCATGATATAAATAGTAGCGGGCAAGCTCCAGGCGGGCTTTGTTTTTTTGGCTCGGCGGCGCGGAGAGAATGTCTTGCCGCAGAGTATCTACGGCATCGACGAATTTCATTTCGCGCAGCTTTTGCGGAATCTGCAAATTGAATGCCGGTGTTTCTGTTTGAGTATCCTGAAGTTTTTGGCGCCTTTTCAGCGAATCCAAATCGCCGGTGATACTCAGTCCGCGGTTTGGTGCTTTGAGCGTGAGTCCGGAGTTGCCCCGTTCAAGCATGATGTCCGGTGCTTTTATTACAAAAGCGAGCCCCTGTTGGGTCTGCAAGATATCAAATTCGGGGTAGCGGTAAGGCGCGGTGGTACCGACGCCAACGGAAGACAACGGCGCAATCGTAATTAAATCGCCGATTTCCGGATCTATAATACCGATAACATTTCCGGAACGATCTGTGGGGATAAAAAGGTACGGCTGTTTCATCCCGTCATACTGGGTGAAAATGGTCATGTTTTTGATTTCTTGCGGCGGATAATGATCGGTAAACAAGTCTAAAATCCACAACAGGCCTTCCTTGCGGACGGAGAACTTAACATCCGGCGCCGGCGTGATACGGAGCAGTGTTGCCATAGGATGCGGAAACTGAAAAATGTTTTTAACTAAATCTCCGGCTGTTTTCTTAAGTTCTTCAATATCTATTTTCTGCGGTTTGTCGAACACAACCCAGATATTGCCGTTTCTTTCAAATGCAGCCATATTAACGGGATGGCTCCAAGAAAAGCTTAAACTGGCGATTTGCGGTTTTTGCAAATTTGACGGTGTCGCCATTGAGGTGTGACTGCGGATGGTCTGACTGGTGCCGACGGTGATTTTTTCAGATTTTGCCGGCAGCGGGAGGTCTTCAACAATAATTTCCTGAGCCTGAATATCCGTTCCGGGGAGGAGTACCGTTCCCCAGAATGTGAGAAGAAATATGTATTTTTTCAGGCTCTGCAATTTTGTTTCTCAAATTAAATATTATTGCCGATGAGCTGGGCGGTTACGGCCTGCGCTTTTTCGGATTCCATCTGGGAAAGGATGGCCGAAGAAGCGGAAGGCTTCATGCCTTTTAAAAGGGCAACCGTAATGTTCATGTCCATGTTATTGAAAATACGGGCAGCGTCTTTAGGTTTCATGGAAGCATAAAGTTTGACCAGCGAATCTATGTTGGACTGTTCTTTCTGGGAATATTCGTTGATAAGCTTCTGCAGTTTCTGTTCATAGTCTTTCAGCTGCCGGAGTTTTTTGTCGATTTCATCTTCCGCCACTTTAAGCTGGATGGCCCGCTTGTCGATTTCTTTGGCACGCAGATCAAGGACTTCTCTGCGTTCGGCCAGTTCCTGCAGAATCATGATTTCTGACTGAGTGAAAGCATTATTGGGGTTTTCGGCATTGGCGGCGGCGTTCGTACGGCTGCCCTGCAGGACATCGGTGAGCTCGGCGGTTTCCTGGTTAAGCTTTTCTTCAGCCTGAGCCTGAGCCGCACTGATAACCAGTGCCTGTTTGGTGTGGTTGTTGTACATGTCAAACACGTTGTTGACTTTGACAGAGAGAGTCAGAACAGCCATGAAGATGAAGAAAGGAAGAATATGTATTTTAGACTTTTTTTGCATTTTTTTACCTTGGTTATTTAATTGAGCGCAAAGCCTTAAGCAATTCCAGCTCCGCTTCGGAGCGGGTGTCTTCAGCCGTGGCGCGGCCGTGCGTTTCGGCGTGCGGGGTAACCGGCGCAGAACGGTTTTCGATGCCGCGGCTGCTGCTGATGACGTTTTCAAGGCGGTCGGCGAGGTTGTCAGCGCGTTCGTTAATGAACAAAAGATCGTCTTTGAGTTCTTTAGCGCTGTCGACAACTTCTTTCAGCCCTTCAGAGGAGTGTTCCGTTACGGACTTGAGTTTTGGGATGCTGTTTTCGGCTTTAAATGTTGCTTCGTTGAGCGCCTGAATGAGCTGGGCCAGGGAGTTTTGGTTTTGGCGCAGAGCCTTAAGGCTGCTGTTAAGCCTGTAGGCGTAAACGATTGTCGGAATCAGCAGGGCGATGATAATGATATTGATGATCAATTCAATATTATACATCTTTTTCAGCCTTTCCATCTATTTTAATGACGATATGGTTATCTTTCCGGCCCATGGCGCCGCGCAGGAGCGGCACATCGCCGCAAACGATGCTGACTTGTTCGGTCGGCGGGATGTCGAGCGGCAGGAAAGAACCTTTTTCCCACGCCGAAATTTCGCCAAGTTTAATGTCGGTTTCTTTGAGGACGGCCTTGATCTCGACATCCGTTTCCCAAAGCTGGGACATCAGGTGGTTTTCCCAAATGGTATCGCGGCCGAAGCGTTCACCCATAAACATTTGCAGAAGGAGCTCGCGGACTGGTTCCAGCGTTGCGTAAGGAAGCATCAGGTCTATTTTGCCGCCGCGATCTTCCATGTCGACGCGCAGATGTGCAACAATAACGGCGTTGGAGAGCCGAGAAATGGTTGCAAAGCGAGGGTTGGTTTCCAACCGGTCGAAAGCAAAAGTTACGGAAGTAATTGGGTCAAAGGCAGTAGAAAGGTCGCTTAAGATGAGCTGAATCATTTCTTTGACGATGTTGAGCTCAATTGTGGTATAGGGGCGCCCTTCAATACGCATGGCTGCGGTTCCGCGGCGTCCGCCGAGAAGGACGTCAACCATGGAGTAAATCAGGGAACTGTCCAAAGACATCAGCCCGTAATTATCCCATTCTTCGGCCTTGAAGACGTTAAGCAGGGTCGGCAGAGTGAGCGAATCGATATATTCTCCGAAGCGCATGGATTCAATGCTGTCCAAAGAAACTTCGACGTTGTCTTGCGTAAAGTTGCGCAGAGAGGTTGCCATTAGACGAATCAGTCTGTCGAAAACAATTTCCAGCATCGGCAGACGTTCGTAAGAAACCATGCTGGAATTTAATATGGCGCGGAAACCGGTTTTGTCCGGACCGTAGTCCGTTTCGTCATCGCTGGTGTAACCCAAGAGGCTGTCGATTTCATCCTGGTTAAGGATTTTGGAATCCGGGGCATCTGAAACGGTGTTGTTTCCGGTGGAATCGGGTTCCTGAATTTTTTCTTCTTCTGCTGCCACTTTTATTGTCCTTTTGATTATTCTTTCTGAATTTCAAAGGTTGTGAAATTCAGATTGTTGATTTTTACCGGCGCGGTTATCAGATTGATGCGGTAAAGGAGCTCTTCTTTGAGCCAGTACAGTCCGGAGGCTCCCGAAATTTCATCGGGAGAGAGCTCTATCGTGTGTGCGATAACGGCGTCTTTGATTTTGGGGGAGAGTACTTCAATTGTTTTGACGTTTTCGATGCCGGAAAGTTCCAGGTTCAGTTTGATTTTTACCCGCGGTTTATCGGAGGCATCGCTTTTGAGAATGGACGTAATCTCCGGCAAGTCATAGAAAACCGTTACTTTTTCCGATTTGGTGCCGTCTTGTTCGACGGTGTCGGTCAAAACACTGTAATTTCCGGGTTCTGTGGCATAATTGCGGTTAAAGACATAATAAAACCCTACTGACAAACCGATAACAATCAAGACCGGAAGCAGGATGATGAGTGTTTTTTTCCGGTTTTTGCGGTTTTGTTCGTCGATGTCTCCGTCTCTGTCCAAGTCGTCGTCTTGGTCAATCATGCCATTTTCTCCACCAAAATCCCCAAAATCTTTTAAGGTATTTTATAATATTATTTTTATAAATAAATGCAAATCTGCTAGTTATTAAATGTTTAGTTCATTATACGGCGGAATTTTTTAACAAATCTTTATCAAAAGCGGACTATTGCCCGTTTTTTTGGTCTATTTTCGGATATTGTTGCAGAATTGTGAAATTATGGAAATTTGAGGCGGATTTAATAGATTAGAAACTTTTTTTGTGATAAGATTAACTATATTCGGGCAACTGTAAGGTTTTGAAGATGTATATTTGGGTGATACTGGCGACATTTCTGGCTATGCTGGCCTCTTATACGCTTTCGCCGCGGACGGATTACCGTAAGCTGGCGGTTGAACCCGTGGCCGAAGCGCAGGTCGCCAAGCTGGTGACCAAACATAATGCGGCTTTTGAGTATGTGAAATTTCGCAAGTATCCGTATACATCGGGACGGCGACAGTTGGATTATGACACCGGAATTATTCCTGATGATGAAATTACGCCTTATTTGCCTTACGGGCATTATAACGACGATAATTTTATCAGCCAAATTTTCTGTATGGATGAGTTTATGGAAGTTGCCTACAACAGCGTGGGCAGTGCGGATAATCCTTGCAGTGACAGGCATAACAAACGACGGCTGATTACTTATGGTCCGATACCGGAACGCTGGCTGAACCAGCTTTCGGGACTGGATCGTCCGAATACGGATTATATGAACGCGGTGCGCAATACCGTAGACGAGGGGGAGATGCTGGGCTATACGGCCAACGGTGACAGCACGGTGACCAAAGAAAACCCCTCAGGATCGGCGGTTGTTATCATGGATCGGATGGGAAGTTCAATGTATTACATTCCCAAGGCTATTGTTAACGACAGCGATTTTAAAGCAATGTGCAATTTGGCGGAAGGGAAAGTATGTTTGGTTTATATGAGCGGAATATAGGCCGCCTTGAGGAGAAAGACCATGTCTAAGCAAATTAACAATTTATGGGGAGAGAAAGGCAGCATGATGGTGGAAGCCTTGGCAATGCTGGGTCTGATTACCATGGTGACTCCTATTTTGTATAAAAAGGCGGCGGAGAGGACGACAGAACTGCAGGATATTAACACGGCGGCGCAAATGCGCACGCTTTCCAAGGCGTTGGATGACTATATTCAGGATAATTATGCAGAGCTGGCCAAAGATACGGAAGGCGAATATGTGACGGTTTTGACGCCGGAGGAAATTGAGGACGAACTACTGCCTTATCTGCCGTATAATTTTAAGCTGCAGTCGCGCTTTTATGATGATTACAAGGTTGCTTACCGCAACGACGTGCAGAATTTCGGCACTGCGGCGGATCCGAAGATTCACTCGGCGATTACGGGTATGATTTTGGCAAATTCCAAAGAGGGAATGCCGATGGTGCGGGCGGCCAAAATCGCCTCCATGATCGGCGCCAACGGCGGTGTGGTCCGGGATAAGAAGATTTCCGGCGTTCAGGGCGCATGGGAGGCGGATCTTGGCGATTATGATTTTGATGACAAAACTCAGGACGGAAGTCTGGCGGTAAGTTCGGTGCATGCGATTGCCTCAGAGGGCGGCGGCGCCAGCTCAGCCCATGTTTTGTACCGCGATGACAGTAAGGGCGATGAAGATTACAATCGGATGCAGGTCGACCTGTTGATGAACGGCAACAATATCCGTGAAGTCGTGCACCTGCTGGCTCTTCCGGAGGGGGATCCGGATTTGGGGAATATTGCCAATGAGGTGATTATCGACAGCGATGTTGATGAGGTGGGCAGCGGCAAGGCCATTCTCAGCGTCAAAGGAAAGGCAAATGTTGCGGATTTATTTGCTGCAGGGGCATTAAAGATAGGAAGCGTGGCGAATCGCGATGTGGCAACGCCGTCGTTCAGCGTGGATGCAAACAGCATCAATGCGGCGAAAAAAGTGACGATTAATACCGGTGCGGCAACCAATCCGTCGTTGAATGTTACCGGAACGACAACTCTGACCGGCGATACCACGGTAACCGGAAAAACAAAAGTAACCAGCGGTTCGGCGACATTGGACGTCGGCAGTACGACGGCCAATGCCGTAACAATCAAAGCACCGACCAATATTACCGGCGCAACCACCATCGACGGACAGACAACGGTTAAGGGGACGGCGACGGCTACTTCCGGCGTAAGCGGGGATGCGGACAAATATATTTTATCAACAAAAGGAAACCTGTTGGTCAGTAACAACGCCCGGGTCAAAGGCAAGCTGACGGTCGCAACTTTGGAGGCGACCAACGTGCATGCGACCGGTTATGTTTATGCCGATACGAATTTGAAGGCCGGACTAAGCGGCAATACGTATAACCTGAATGTTGATTCTGCAGGCGCATCTTTGCAGAGCAATGCTTTTACGGTCGGAAACCGTATTGTGACGAATAATACTTCCGCTGCGTTATACGGTGGTACGGCCGCGGCAAAGGGGGCGTATAAGGTTGCCGTTGACGGAAGCTATGCGGGGATTGGTAATTTCAGTGGCAGTACTGCCACTAAAATTACCAGCGGTTTTACGGCTAGCTCCGATGCGGTTTACGGTGTGGCTCCCGAGCGTGCGCAATTGAGAACCAAGCACGGTATGTTCTTTTCCGATAAGACAAGGACAGTCGTATCCAAGGGAATCAGCGAAGACGGAACTTCCAATGCTCAATATTTGAATTTGCAGAGCGGCAGTGTTCAATTGGGTAATACCGCCAATACAATCAAGCAGACGGTTACCATGAACAGCGACGGAATTACGCTTGATTCGGGAAACGAAGCCAAAGCGGTATTGAATAAAGGTGCAGCGATCTTTACAGCGGATAATTTGCAGTTGAAAAGCAATCCTACTGCAGAAAATGCAACCACCCCGACAATTTTTGAGGTTAATAACAATCAGATTGCCTATGGTGACAGCGTTGCCGGGCTGGCTGTCAGCAACGATGTTCGTGACGAAGGGGTTATTGTTCGCCGGAGCGGCATTATCCAACTGCCGCGGGCAACGTTAAATGCCAATGATAAGACGGACGGAAAAATGGATACGGCCGGCTATATCAGAGCTGATAGATTGCTTTCCAACGTCAGTTATAAAGATCCTGCGGCCAATATTAATGATCCTTATTATGATTATCGTGATGACGAGCATGCTTATGACGCTTATCAGGTTAACCCGGCCTATACTTCGGTGATGCATGACATTAAGCTGACAACGCGCGGCGGCGCCCGTTTGAGCGATATTTTGCCGGATTTCATTAATAAAGGTATTTATGTTATTGATAATACTTATGCCGAAACAAAAGGCAAAGAAGATTGGGATAAATATGAAGTCGACGCTTCTACCGCGCAAATTAAGGCATCAAGTATTCCCAGCAACTGTTCGGAAGATGATGCACGCTGTATTGCGACGCCCTGGATGGGGTTTGTGCCGACGCCGTTGTGTCCGCCGGGATATTCCAAGGTTATTACCATTAATCCGATTCGTTGGAAAATGGCGGAAGCTTTCGTGGTTACCGGTGATAACCCCAATGTTAACGATGCGGCGGCAAACTTCCGGGCTTATTTCACCGTGCCGACGAATCCCGGAACTTCCAAATTTGAATTGGGCAGTGCCAGCGGCAGTGGCAGCCATACTCATACGGTTGCCAACGGTAAAGGCTGGCCGCTGACTTTTCAGACCAATACCTGGCTGAATACGACCATCAGCGGCGTGCGTTCGGAGAACGGTACGACCGGAACCAGCGCCGGGCGTTACGGCGACTTTCTAGGATGGCATGCGATTATGGGCTTTCTGTATTATGCCGATGAGTATAAAGAATATTTACAGGCGGTTGGTGCGACAAATCTTTCCGGTAAAGTGGTGTGGAACCTGTTTCCGGTTTATAATGAAGAGATGACCGCAATTGCCGATGTTTATTGTTATTTTGAGCGCCGTAGCTTATCTAATCCGAATTGGGGATGGCAAAGCGACCTGGTTCATAATTACGACCAGATGGCTAGCTTCAGGAGTGGTTTTGATAAGAGCAGCAAGGGCGGTTCCGGTTATGTTAAGCGTCTGAACGATCCGGCGTTAGAATACAATGATCCATGGTAAGGACCAAGCCCCGCGTTTGCGGGGCTTTTTTTAATGAAAGCTGTTGACCAGTGAGCCGGCCAGAAGATACCAGCCGTCAACCAGCACAAAGAAAATAACCTTAAAAGGCAATGCCAGCACAGTCGGCGGCAGCATCATCATACCCATGGACATGAGCACCGAGGCGATGACCATGTCGATAATCAGAAAGGGTACAAAAATCAGAAAACCGATTTCAAAGGCGCGGCGGAGTTCGCTGATCATAAACGCGGGAATGGCAATTTTCAGCGGGGTTTCGGCTACGGTTGCCGCCGGTTTTTCTTTGGCCAGATCGGTAAAAAGCAAGAGATCTTTCTCCCGGGTATTGTTGACCATGAATTCTTTGAGAGGGAGGGAAGCTTTTTCGAGCCCTTCCATGACTTCGACTTTTTCATCCATCATCGGTTTGATGCCCTGCTCCCAGGATTTTTCAAGCGTGGGACTCATGATGAACAGGGTCAAAAACAGCGCCAATGACACCAGCACCATGTTGGGCGGGGTGGAGTTGGTGGCCAGAGCGCTGCGCGTAATGGAAAAAACGACGACAATCCGCGTGAATGACGTCATCATAACCAGAATCGACGGCGCCAGCGAAAGAACCGTAATCATCATCAGAACGCTGAAAATGCGTGCCGTGGCGGAACCCGTCGGCGCATCCCCAAGATTGAGACTGACGCTTTGCGCGGCGGCGGTGCCGGTCTGGAGTAAAATTAAAAAAAGTGCCAGGCTTAAGAGCCAAAAAAGTTTCTTATTCATCGGAATCCTGTCTTTGCGGTGCGGTTTTGCTTTCCAGCACCAGATTGGCGGCACTGCCCAGCAAAACCAGGTGTTCGGTATTGTCACATTTAAGCAGAACCAGCGTATTGCGGGCGTCCAGCCGGCGCGTTTCGACCACGTCGAGCCGCTGTCCGGCCTTCAACCGGCGCGCCAGGCGGCATTTGAGCCCTTTTTGTTCGCAGTATTTAAAGAACCAAAGCGTCAGCAGCAAGAGGCCGATTACGAAAACCAGCGATAAAACAGCCTGCAAAATCTGATGCCATTCCATAGGTTCATGCTCCCTGAGAATCTTTAAAACTTAAAGAAGTATAGGCCGTTTTTGCCGCGGCAGTCAATAAAAGGCTTGCCCTTGTTGATATTGTTTGCTAGATTGCGCCTATGGCAGAAAAAAAACGAAAAGACATTGTCAGCGACGAACGCAGAACCCAGGACCTGCAATCGGTTTCCCGGACATTGCTGCCTTTGGCCAAAAGGCTCTTGGGTGCCAAGGGTATGATGGAGGTTGACCTTCTGGCCGGCTGGGAGGATATCGCCGGGACGGAAATTGCCGCTTATACTCTGCCGTTGGGCGTGAGTTTCCGCCGCGGCGAAAAGACAAACGGTATTTTGCAGGTGGAGGTGCCGGCCGGCGCGTTTGCGCTTGAGTTGAAACACCGGGAGAATTTTATATTGGCAAAGGTAAACGCTTATTTTGGTTACCGCGCGGTTGCGGGGCTGAAAATCATCCAGACCGGAACTCTGCAACCAAAAGAAGACGATAATATACAGGCCGTACAAAAAAGTCTTGTAACTGAAGAAGAAGAAAATTATATTAGAAACCTGAGTATGGACGTGCAAAACACGGAGCTGCAACAGATGCTTGAAAAGCTTGGCCGCAGCGTCATCAGCAACAATAAGGGTAAAAAATGAAGTTTGAAAAGTTTATCAAAAATACAAGCGCTATCGTCGCCGCTGTTGTCGTCTTTTTTATGGCCGGGGGCTTTTACCTTTCCGTCAAAGGATTTGTGATGAACCCGGACGGCAGCATTGTCCTGATGCGTCCGGCCATGGCTCAGGATGCACAGGGAGCGCCGGTAATTCCGGATAATATGGTTTTGCCCGAAGAGCATGCCATCGGTTCCAAAGATGCGCCGGTCACGATTTACGAATATTCGTCGTTCGGCTGTTTTCATTGCGCGGATTTTCATTTGGACACGCTTCCCAGGCTGAAGAAAGCGTTTGTCGACAAAGGGCTGGCGCGGGTCGTGTTCGTGCCGTTTCCGATAGACAAAGCCTCGATGGACGCGGCTTTGCTGGCGGAATGTATGCCGGCCGACAAATATTTTGCCTTTGCGGATCTGCTGTTTAAAAAGCAGCGTGAGTGGGGTTTGGCGCGTGATCCGCAGAAAGTTCTCAAACAATATGCGGCGCTGAGCGGGCTGGGTGCCGATAAGGCTGATGCCTGCCTGCATAACGACGACAATGCCCGCGAGATCCTCTCCAATCGCCAGACGGGGATTACCCAACTGGGAATCCAGGGGACGCCTTCCTTTGTCATCCGCCGCGGCGGGCAAAGCGAGCTGTTGCCGGGCGTACAGTCTTTTGAGACTTTCAGTTCTCTTATTAATCAAAAAATTGCTGAATAAAATCAACTTTGTGACTTCTTTTTAATAACTGCTTAACATTTTATAATGTAGAGTTTGGTAATGAAGAAAGCACCGGATGACATTAAGCAAATCAGCGAGCGTATCCGCGAGTTGAAAAGCAAAGAGGCCGCTGCCCGAAAGGAAAAAGAAGAATCCGAATTTGCCTATGCTTCCAAAGTCGGGTTCAGAATCGGGACAGAGCTGTTGTCGGGGGTTTTGGTCGGCGCCGCCATTGGATATTTGTTGGATATGCTGGCCGGAACCAAACCGTGGCTGCTGGTTTTGTTTATGTTTTTCGGAGGCGCCGCCGGCGTTTTGAATGTTTACCGCTTTGCCAAAAGCGAAGAAAACAAACGTAAGGAGTAGTTGAACGTGTCCAACCCGATGGAACAATTTGTGATTAAGCCGCTTATTCCGCTGGAAATCGGCGGCGTTGACGTTTCTTTTACCAACTCGGCGCTGTTTATGGTTTTGGCAGTGGTCGTGTCGACGCTGGTTTTTGCTCTGTGTCTGCGCAAAAGGAGTTTGGTGCCCAATGCGGCGCAGTCGGCGGTGGAAAGTATTTATGAATTTGTGCAGAATCTGCTCAGGGAAAACGTAGGTGTCGAAGGGTTAAAGTATTTCCCGTTTATTTTTACGGTCTTTTTGTTTGTAGCGTTCGGAAATTTGCTGGGGCTGTTCCCTTATGCCTTTACGTTTACGTCCCACTTAACGGCGGTGGGCAGCCTGTCGCTGATTGCCTTGCTGTTTAATGTGCTTATCGGAATTAAGAAGAAAAAAATCGGCTGGCTGCGGACGTTTATGCCGAGGGGAATCCCGTTTGCTCTGGCGCCGCTGATTGTGCCGATTGAGATGATTTCTTTCCTTTCCAAACCGTTCAGCCTTACGGTGCGTTTGGTTGCCAACATGACCGTCGGACATATTATGCTTAAGATTATTGCCGGTTTTGTGGTTGCGCTGGGCGTGTTTGGCGTAGTGCCGCTGCTGTTTAACAGCTGCATCGTGTGCTTTGAAATATTTATCGCTTTGCTGCAGGCTTTCATTTATACGGTGTTGAGCTGTATTTATCTGGGAGACGCGCTGCATGAGCATTAAAATAATTTTACAGGCCGGTTAAAGCCGTTTTGACGGTCGTAACGGAATTTAATTATTATGTTAAACGTATTTATGTCATTTAGAAAGGAAATAAAATGGAACCTTTAGCTTATATCGGCGCCGGTATGTGCGCTTTGTCAATGATGGCTGCCGCTTGGGGCGTGTCTCAGGTTTGGACAACGATTATTTCGACTGTCGGCCGCAATCCGCAGGTTAAAAAAGATGTCGATATTTATGGTTGGGCCGGCTTTGCTGCCGTTGAAGCGATTGCCCTGTATGCGCTGGTTATCGCATTGGTTATGCTCACTGGCAACTAAAAGGTAAACCGTTTTATAGATTATCCAGAGCAGAAATCCGGTGCGCGCATCTTCGCCTACCTTTGAAGTGTATTTCGGTGTCGTGCTCCGTGTTTCTACTCTGCCTGATTCTTTAAAACAATTTACTGTACCGAATATAAGGAGTTTCACATGCCTCAACTTGATTTCAGCGTTTTTCCGTCCCAGCTGTTTTGGCTGTGCATTACTTTTTTTGCCATGCTATTTATCATGAGCCGTTTTATTATTCCCAAAACAGCGGAAATGATTAATCTGCGCAAGGAAAAAATTGACGGATACCTGGAAAAGGCTGCCGAGTTGAAGGAAAAAGTGGAAAAAACTTTGGACAAGTATAATCAGGCGCTGCAAGAAGCTTCTGACGAAGCGGCCCAGTCACTGCAGAAAACGCAGCAGGAACTTGACGCAATGATTGAGCGCAGGCAAGCTGATTTGGCTGCCGAGCTGAACCGGCAAATTACTGAAGGCGAAAAAAAGATTGCTGCCGGCAAGGATAAAGCCATGCGCCAAGTGGAGGAAATATCCGCGGATTTGGCACTGGATGTGCTTAAAAAGCTTGGTTTTAATCATTTTAAAGCCAAAGACGTCAACGCGGCAATGAAACAGAGCGGAGAAAATTAGATGCCGGCAGGAGAAAGTTTATCCAATAAAGAAATTATAGACGCGGCGCAGGATGCCGTTTTGAATGCGGCGGACAGCGTGATGAACACAATTGAAGCCACAGCCGGAGAAATCGGCGGGCACGGCGAAGTTTTTTATCAGAGTGCAGAGTTTTGGGTTGCCGTTTCTTTTGTGCTGGTGATTGTCGGTTTGGCCCGTCCGGTAGGCAAAATTTTGTATGCAATGCTCAAAAAGAGGGGAGAGGCGATTGCCGCCCGGATTGAAGAAGCTGCAGGCCTGCAGGAAGATGCCCAAAAGCTGTTGGCTTCTTATGAGAAAAAGTATCGTCAGGCCCGGCAGGAGGCACAGGAAATCCTGAACAAATCCGAAAGAGAAATCAATCTGTTGAAAAAAGACAGGCTGGCCAAACTGGAAAGCGATATGAAAAACCGCGAGAGAGAGGCAAAATCCAGAATTGGTTCGGCGCAGGAAGAAGCTGTGGCGGAAATTGCGGCGATGACAGCGGGGCTGACCGTGAAAACAGTACGAAAAGTCCTTAAACAGGGGTTGGATGCCAAAGCTCAGGACAAATTGATTGACAATTCAATCAATTTGGTGGCGTCTCTGAGCGGAACGAAGCGCTAAGGCTTACAGATAACGGTAAGGGTGTGCCTGGTAGGTTCCCAAGATATGGACGCTGTCGGAAAAGAAATTCAGCTCCTCAAACGCATTTTTAAAACTCCGGCGGGCAGGGTGGGATTCAATTTCTACATAAAACTGAGCAGATACGAATTTGCCTTCCAGAAGATAACTTTCCAATTTGGTGATGTTTATGCCGTTGGTGGCAAACCCGCCCAAAGCTTTATACAGCGAGGCAGGGATGTTCTTAGCCTTGAAAATAAACGAAGTTATAAAAGTTGAACCGTCGTCTTCGGGCACGGCGGTTTGGCGCGACATGATCAGAAAGCGGGTGGTGTTGTTGCTGGCGTTTTCAATGTTCGGCGCCAGAACTTTCAGCCCGTAAATTTCCGCCGCGGCTTTGGAGGCTATGGCTGCCTGGGATTGGTCACGGTTGTTGAGAATATCCTGGCAGGAAAGCGCCGTATCAATCCGCTGAACCGGGCGGATATTATGTTTTTTTAGAAAATCAGAACACTGGGCAAGCGCTTGAGGGTGGGACGATGCGGTTTTGATTGCGGCGAGTTCTGCTCCGGGAAGCCCCAAAAGCTGGTGTTCTATGCGCAGAAAAAATTCGCCGACGATTGACAAGCCGGTTTGCGGCAACAGAAAATGAACGTCGGCAACGCGTCCGGCATTAGAGTTTTCGACCGGAATCATGGCAAAGTCCGCTTCGCCGCTTTGGACGGCGTTCATAGCCTGCTCAAAGCTCAGGCAGGAAAGATATTCCTGTCCGGGATAAACGGTTTGCGCGGCAATGTAGGAATAGGCGCCGGGTACGCCCTGATAGGCAATTTTGAGTTTCATCTTTTTATTGTTTTTTACAGTTTCAGGTTAATATTGTTCCAACCGCTTTTTTTGTCGGAGCTTTCTTCATGCTCCTGCTCTTTCAGCCAATTGCGGACAGGCTCGTTTTTTTGCTGCAGGAGCTGTTTTTGCTCTTCTGTTTGGGCAACACCAATCGGCAGAAGCTGGTTGAACAGTGCAGGAGAAGCAAATTCGACTTTGCCGCGGATCAGAGGATCTGCCAGGGCATCAATAATCTGAGCGGCAGGTTTGGCATTGAATGCTGTTACTTTACCGCCGTAAAAAATGGCGAAAGCATGGCAGGGTGAAGAAAACAGGACATCAGTCGAATCTACGCCACGAACAAAACGCAGCATAATTTTGGGGCGGATGACGCAGTTTTCCGTCTGATCAAACAATACATTATTGGGATTCATGAATAATTCGGAAACTACCATGGTTTTGAGCTCATTGTTGATAACGCCGCAGAATCCGACGACAGCCATGCCGTCCAGCGTATATCCCGTATAATTGTCGGGTTTGTTGGCGACTTGATAGCAGAAAACCTGTTCGGCACCGGTGATATTGGCCACGGCGGAAGGGCCAATGGCCGAGCTAATCCCTTCCAAAATCGTGTTATAGGCCGGATTGGGCTGCCAGGCTGGTACGGAAGTCGTTTCCCGGGCGGCGTTTTCCTGCTGGGCCTGAGCCGGAAAACTCAAAGCCAGGCACAGAGCCAGGGTTGCAAAATTAAACGGTTTCATCAGGTGTTCTCCACAGATGGGTTGAATTTTGGTATATTATATAGCCATTATTTAAGATTTCTATGTCTTTATCAAAAATAATTGCAAATGTAAATGCCACAGACGGTTGTTTGGCAAAAATAGAGAGCAACAATGTGTATAAGTCGGAATAAAAATCATTTTGTTAATAAAAAAATAAGGACTTGATTATAGGATAAACCCAAATAAAATAAAAAAAAACTTGCTAATTTAATATTTTTGGGATATCTTTTGGACAAAATTTACAAAACATTTGGAGAATAAAATGAAAAGGACTTTGACAACTCTTGCTTCGGCTCTGGTTTTAACAATGGCCGTAAATACGGCGGCAGAGGCTCGTGACGGTTTTTATGTCGCGGTTCGCGGCGGTATTACCGACTACAACCTCAATTCGAAAGACGATAATTTCTCGGATACGGCCAGAATGGATTTTAACAGCGTGTGGAACATTTCCGGTGCGTTGGGTTATAAGTACAAATATTTCCGGGTTGAAGGCGAATATACTTATCGTGATGACGATGATGACGATTATAAGAACAGTTTTGGCCGGGTAGCCAGCCGTTCTTCGTTGGAATCGGATTCATTTATGTTGAACGGTTATCTGGATTTGATGCCGAATTACTGGATTAGCCCGTTTGTTAGCGGTGGTATTGGTATGACCCGTCTGAAAGTTTCGAATCAGGATGTGGGAACCAGCATCAAAAAAGAATGGGATGAAGACAACTTCACCTGGCAGGTGGGCGCCGGTTTGTCGCTGCGTCTGAACAGATGCCTGAACCTGGATGCCGGCTATCGCTATGTTGATATGGGCGAAATTGATGATGCCGACGTCAACGGTCATGAGTGGTACGGCGGTCTGCGTTATACTTTCTAACAGGCAATTTGCTGAAAAATTAAAAACCCTGCTTATTATGGCGGGGTTTTTGTTAAGGGAAAAGAGTTTAAAAGGGCAGCGGCCGCGATATGGAATCGCGACCGCTGTATATTTTAAGAAATAAATTCCTAAAATCTCCATTGGAATCCCAATTTTGCCTGAAGAGCAAAATCGTTCTTTTCCAACGGGATGGTACCGTTACTGATAATAACTTCGGCACCCTTGACGTCTACCTTGCCGGCAGCGTCGACGAGTTTTCCCTCGTAAAAACGGTACATGCAGCGCACGCCCGCATTGAGAGAAATCTTTTTACCCAAACGGAATTCAAAATTAATTTCCGCTCCCACCTGTGGACGCATTTTGTACGTTGCCAGGTAAGAATTAAGGTTTCCATTAATGTTATCGCCGGAAATCTCAATTTGGGTAGCCGATCCCATAAGCTGCTCACCCAAGCCGACGAAAGCACCGACTTGCGGAATGAACCAGCTGCGGGGGTTGCGTACAAGATCTCTTTTATAGAAAGCGTGGATTGCTCCGCGATCTTTCATATAGAGACCTTCAAGTCCGAAATAGTTTCCCTTGCGGTAAAAACTTGCGGACACCCCACCTCCGGCTTTACCGTCAGTAATGTCGTACATTGCGAAAGCTTCTCCTACGAAGCAGCGATCACCGTATAACATTTTCCAATTCTGGTCGTCGTTGTATTTAACGGCGTCTGAGTTGGTAGATTGAGCATTAGCGCTTATGGTGGCTGCGATGACCATCATGATAGTCATTGCGATATTTTTTAAACTTTTCATAATCAGTGGCGGTATTTAACCTTTCCGAAGAAAGGACCATTCTGTCGCCAGGTAGGATGGTTTTTTGCTTTGGCGGCCGGCTTTAATTTAAGGCCGCCAAAGCAGGTTTGACAATTAAATTTTTTACTTGAGTACCAGATTGGTTCCGTTGCTCAAGGTAAAGGAAGTCGTTCCGTTGGTGCTGTTTACAGAACCATAAGAACGAACGGGGTTGCGGAGGCTCTGCGATACAGAAGACATAACCGAAACCGTCGAGTAGAAGTTCTCGTTAGTGAGAGACGTCCACATATATTCGGTTTCGTTGGTCTGTACGTATGCAGGAGCGGTTCCTTCACCCGAGCGGTATACACGACCCAACGGGAAGTTGGGAACATTAATACCGTTGATGGTTTCGCGACTCTTTTCTGCACCGGTGTTTTCGTCAAATTCAACAAACAGCATTTGGCTGTTATCGTTATCTTTGGCGAAGATGGCGTAGATTGGAGAAGCTACCCATCCGTCACGGCTTTCAGTGTAGTAATCACACTGGTTAGCCTTAACGAGGTGGTAACCTTCGATGGTCGGGTTAACCGGGACCAAGCTTTCCGTACGAACCAGCTGCTGAGCGGAAGCAACTTCGATGTTGTTTACAGTCATCACGTAAGCGATGGTGTATTCAACAAAGTTATGGGTTGCATCGCTGCCGGCATTTTGGGTCATATCCTGCATCTTAACAGCCGGGGTCGGCATGTTGAAGACGTGGGTCTGGCCCTTCTGGCTCAAGGTAACCTGAGTCGGGTAAGCTGCACTCAGACGGTTGTTGAAAAGGTTCCAAGCAAAGCTGTATACCTTTCCGTTTACCGACGGAGTGTTGCTCGTAAGAGTCAACGCTTCTTCGGTGTTAAACGTCTTCTTGGCTTCGGCCGAAAGGCTGAAGTTAACTTTTTCAACATGATGCGTTTTACTGTCAAGCTCAGTGTTTTCGCTGTGCTTTTCAACGAAGTCGTATTCAACTCCGTTTTCAGTAAACTTCACGTTTTCGAAAGTATAGGTAACTTCGTCTTTCACTGAAGCTTTGCGGGTCGAAACTTCCTGTTCTGCAACAGCTACTTTTACGCCGCTAACCATCATTGAATAGTTGATGGTGTAGTTAACGTAGTCGTAGTCGGCATCCGAAGATTTTTCGCTTTTCATACCGTTCATGATAACGGTCGGAACCGGCATCGTGAAAGTATAAGTAGCGTTGCCCTGAGTCAGGACAACTTCTTCGGGGTAGGAAGCCGAAAGTTTGTTTACGAAAAGATTCCAAGTGAAAGAATAATCTTTACCGTTTACAGACGGTTCAGGGTTATTCAAAGAGAGGATATCTTCCGTATCAAAAATTCTCCTTTCTTCGGCCTGCAGAGCGAAGTCTACTGCTTTAACAAAGTGGGTGGTGCTGTTGAGGTCGGTATTTACAGTATGTTCTACTACGTAGTCATACTCAATTCCTTTCTCAGTCAGTTTCACGTTCTTTATTTCTTCAGTGACTTTGTCATCTTCTGCGGTTTCGATAACCGTGAGATCAAAATTCCAACTTACTTGTTCATCTTCGCCACAAGACATGGTGAAAACGATAGTTGCCGGAACTTCGAATTTTTTCGGTTCTACTTCCGTTGCATCGCCAAGGATCAGTTCTGCCGCAGCAATCGTACAATAGCTGAGCTGATCTTTGCCAAAAGTCTGGTTGCCCAGACGAATTTTGGAAACTTCCGTTTCGCCGAAAGTCATCGACAGGAAACCGTCACCAATGGTGAAAACACCATTGTTCCAGTTGTAATTTTTGTTGATGATGTCGGCAACTTTAGAAGTTGCGATAGATAACTGACCGATTTTGGCGCTGTTGGTAACGTCATAATCTTTGTCAGTCGTCTCGTTCATACTGCTCTTAAAATGAGCGATATGGTCGCAGGGGATAACTACGCTGTCGTTGTCGACAACGCTTACCTCTGCCATTGCGAGGTGTTCAGATTCCAACAATTCGTAGGTAGTTCCTTCCGGATCACCGTTGTTATTGGTTTCCAGTCCACCCATAAGGCCGCTTTCGTCTTTTGAGCAGCTTACAAAAAACATAGCCGTAGCCATGACCATCAATACTACGATGGATTTGAAGTTCGTCGTTTTCATATGAAGAAATTTTTTTTATTAATCAAAAATTTTAACACACATGAAATACCCCGTTTTCCTTCAAAAATTCAAAATGTCAATTTTCATCCCAAACAAGAACGTTATCTTGTTATGATTATGAAAAAGCTGTTTCGAATAATAAGGATAAAAATGGAATAAAGATAATATGTGTGCAATTTTATTTATACCATAAAATGCTGAATAAAACAATAAAAAAAGCATCTCGGACGTTGTTTTTTCGTCATTTTTAACTAAATTTTAACAATTTGACAAAAAATTTGCCGCTGTTGAATCGTTATGCCGGCATGTTCGGCGAGTCGTTTAGAAAATAATGTCCGAGGCAAAGCCAAAACGCTGATGACGAAAATATCGCGGCTGCCAGGCCGAAACTTTATCGGCAGAAAATGTTTTCCATTCGGCAGGCGGAGTGTACGCTTTCTGCTTCCGAATCGGGAACAATGTGTATAAATAACTGAATTCGTGGAGGTTTGGATTTTTTTGCTTGTAGAATCGGTTTTGTTAGTATAATTTAGCTGCGAATAAAGTTCGTCGCGCGAGCTTGTTTTCGCGTGACTTGTTTAACATAAATGACCTTTCGGTCGCATCTTAAGGAGATGATTTTACCATGAGTAAATGGGTTTATACATTTGGAAACGGCAAAGCCGAAGGCGATGCCAGCATGCGTAATCTCCTGGGCGGCAAAGGCGCCAACCTTGCTGAAATGAACAAGGTCGGCTTGCCCGTTCCTCCCGGATTTACCGTTACGACAGAAGTTTGCACCTACTATTACAATAACAACAAGACTTATCCGGCAGACCTTAAAGATCAGGTTCGTGCTGCGGTTGCTGAAGTTGAAAAAATTATGGGCAAAAAATTTGCCGACGCCAATAACCCGTTGCTCTTTTCGGTTCGTTCGGGCGCCCGCGTTTCCATGCCGGGTATGATGGACACCGTTCTGAACCTCGGTCTGAACGACCAGACGGTTCAGGCTCTGGCCAAAGCTTCCGGTTCCGAGAGATTCGCTTACGATTCTTACCGCCGCTTTTTGCAGATGTTCTCAGACGTTGTTTTGGGTGCGGACATTGAAGAGTACGAAGGCGCTCTGGAAGCCATGAAAAAGGCTAAAGGCTACAAATCCGATACGGATCTGACGGCTGAAGATCTCAAAGAACTGGTTAAAGAATACAAAGAAATCGGCCAAAAACTGGGCAAAGTTGTTCCGCAGGATCCCTGGGAGCAGCTGTGGGCCGGTATCGGCGCCGTTTTCGGTTCCTGGATGGCTGCGCGCGCCATTACTTATCGTAAACTGAACAATATTCCGGGTGACTGGGGTACGGCTGTTAACGTTCAGACCATGGTCTTCGGCAATGCCGGCGACGACTGCGCTACCGGCGTTTGCTTCTCCCGCGATCCGGCAACCGGCGAAAATGTTTATTACGGCGAATATCTGGTTAACGCTCAGGGCGAAGACGTTGTGGCCGGTAT
>CALXTO010000020.1 GCA_944391425.1 uncultured Alphaproteobacteria bacterium
CCTGAGCCTGAGCCTGAGCCTGAGCCTGAGCCTGAGCCTGAGCCTGAGCCTGAGCCTGAGCCTGAGCCTGAGCCTGAGCCTGAAACCCCTTTGCCGGAAGAATTTTTAGACGCCGGGGCAGGTGCTTTATCCGGTTTTGAAAATAAAGCTTCGGGCGAATCTGATGTTTCTTTTCAGGACGGCCGCGGCGAGCTTGCTTTTCAACAGCCGTATGATTTGTTTGACGAACCGAATTTTGTTCGGTGGTACAGCGGCAATTCCGGCGAGACGGTGTTTGAAGTGAGCAAAGAGACCGAAAGCAGTGTTATTTCCGGTTCAGACGAATGCCGCTTGATTCATATTAATGTCGGATATGATACGTACGGATGGCTGGTTCATTTTGACAACGGCCTGTGCATGGGGCTTCCCGACGTGCGGGAATATCAGCTGCGCAACGGCAGTTTGCCGAGCTCTGCCGGAGTTATTACATATGGTTCAAACAGTTACGAATTTTCCGGAATTGAACGTATTGCCGTTTATGAAAGTATCCGTTATTTCAGTTATGGCGCATAAAAAAGAGGCCTTAAGGCCTCTTTTTTATTATTCTTTTTTGTTGAGAGGAAATATCTGAACATTTCCGGCGGTTGTTCCCGAGTTATCGCTTATTCCCGCAGTTGCCGATGAAGATGCGGAAATACCCTTGGTTCGAGGATTGGGCGCCGTTGTCGGCGCGCGGAGTTCCGGAGCCAGAGGATAAGCGTTTTTAGGCATACGCAAAATCATATAGCCGCTGCCGCCGCCGTAAGCAGGGCCGGATAGGCCAATGGAGTAGTGTCCTCCGATATATCCGTAATCCAAGTCAATATAGTCAATGGCGAATACGGTTTTGACGGTTGTTTGGCCGATTGTTGTCATTTTACAAGTATAACCGGCGTCTTCCAACAAAACGTGATTGACGTTTTTGGCGAACAAAATGGATTGTGACGGGGTGCAATCGGGAGTTTGTCCGCCAAACGTAAGATTGTAATTGAGCACCAGTTTAAGTTTGTCTGCACGTTTGCTGATGATGACATCGGTAATTTTGACGTGGTCGATATAGGCGTTAGTCGGCGTAATTCCGCTGGTAATCGGGAGTGTAATGTAGTTTTCCAGACAGGTGTGGGAGGCTGCATCGGCTCTGCAGATCAGGATTTTTTGATAATTATTGTTGTCAAAAAGGTGCAAAAGGCTGTTGTAAACATATTCTTTGGACATGGAGAGCTTTGCCGGCGCGCACTGGTGGGATCGGCAAACGACAATGGAACTCGGCGTGCGCAGGGATGCCGGTTGAAAATCCCGAGCCTGCTGCTCGTAGTCCGAAGAACTGGGCGCAAAGGGATCGGTAAGAAAATCCTGCGGGGTGCGAGAGCGGAAATATTCACAGCCGCTTATCAGCAATAAACCGCCTAAGAAAAGAATGTTTCTGGATATTTTGTTGAGCATCTTTGAACCTTTTACGTAAAATTATGTCTTATCTTAAGACAAAGATTATGAAACAACAAAGTTTTTTTTAGGGTTATTCAATATATTTTGCACAAAGGACCGGGCAGGGCTTGCATTACGGGCGGAAGCCGGGCAAAATAATACGGAAGGAGGCGTTGATGAGGTTTTGGCTGTTGGGGATATTGTTATTGGGTGCGGCAGCGGAATGCAGGGCAGAAGTCAAAGTCATCGACGGAGACAGTTTGATTGTGGACGGCAGAGAAATTCGCCTTTCAGGGATTGACGCACCGGAATTTTTTCAGCTTTGCCGTGACCGGAACGGCAAAGAGTACGAATGCGGGCAGGCAGCAATGCGGTTTCTGGTTTCTCTGGCCGGAGAGGATACCGAATGTAATATTTTGGAGAAAGACCGCTACAAAAGGGAAGTGGCGGTGTGTTTTTCCCGCGGCGGGGAAATTAACCGCCGGATGGTCGAGTCCGGTTGGGCGGTGGCGTATAATTTTTATACGCATGATTATGATGATGCCGAGGCTTTGGCTCGGCGGGAGAAGCGCGGTATCTGGCAGGGACGTTTTATGCGGCCGGAGCTGTACCGGGCTTTGAAAAGGTAGAAAGTACTTTTTTTAATTTTTTGTAGAGATTCTTATTGACAGCCGTGAAAACTTATGTATATTGCAAAGCAACGTTTTATGTTTAAAATATAAAGGTGAATAAAAATGTACGCAGTAATTAAAACCGGCGGCAAACAGTACAGAGTTACGACAGGTGATGTGCTGAAAGTTGAAAAAATTGCCGGTGAAGAAGGTAAAGAAGTTGTTTTTAACGAAGTTCTGGCTTTGGGCGACACCATCGGAAACCCTTTGGTTGCCGGTGCCAGCGTTAAAGCTACTGTTTTGAAACAGGCGCGTGATGCCAAAGTTATCATTTTCAAAAAGAAGAGAAGACAAAATTACCGCCGCAAAAACGGTCACAGACAGTCGATTACGTTGGTAAAAATTACCGATGTCAGCGGTAAATAAGAGATTTTAAGGAGAAACAGTCATGGCACATAAAAAATCAGGCGGAAGCTCGTCTAACGGGCGTGACTCCATCGGGCGCCGCTTAGGCCTCAAAAAATCCGGCGGCCAGTGCGTTATTCCGGGTAATATTATCGTCCGTCAGCGCGGAACGCAGTATCATCCCGGCGCCAATGTCGGAATGGGTAAAGACCATACGCTTTTTGCCCTTACCGAAGGAAAAGTCGAGTTTTCAAAAAAAGCCGGCGACAAAACCGTTGTTTCGGTTGTTACCGAGTAATTGGGAATATTTGGTCGATTGCAAAGGGGATGTTCTTGCATCCCCTTTACTTTTCAGGGAAAAGCTTTATTTTATTGTCGTTTGGGACAATGGGATTAAAAAATGAAATTTTTGGATCAGGCAAAAATATATATTCAGTCAGGCGACGGCGGCGCGGGATGCGTTTCGTTCCGGCGTGAGAAATATATTGAATTCGGGGGGCCGAACGGCGGCGATGGCGGCAAGGGCGGCAGCGTTTATATTGAAGCCGTTCCCAACCTGAATACCCTGATTGATTTTCGTTATCATCAGCATTTTAAGGCGCAAAAAGGTTTTCCGGGGCAGGGGTCGGACAAAGCCGGCCGCAAGGGTGAAGATATTGTCATTAAAGTTCCGGTCGGAACGGAGATTTTGGCCGATGACCAACAGACCCTGATTGCGGATATGATTGAACCAGGGCAGCGTTTTATGATTGCCAAAGGGGGCGATGGCGGCCGTGGCAATGCGCAGTTTAAATCAGCCACCAATCAGGCGCCGCGTTATGCGGAGCCGGGATGGCCGGGGCAGGAAATGTGGGTTTGGCTGCGTTTGAAAGTGATTGCTGATGTGGGGTTGATTGGAATGCCGAATGCCGGAAAATCAACTTTTTTGTCGGTTGTGACTAAGGCGCGGCCCAAAATTGCCGATTATCCGTTTACGACGTTGCATCCAAATTTGGGCGTGGCATGGGTGGACGATTATGAAATGGTGATTGCGGATATTCCGGGGCTGATTGAAGGGGCGCACGAGGGTGTCGGTCTGGGCGACCGCTTTTTGAAACATGTGGAGAGGTGTTCGGCTTTTTTGCATTTGATTGACGCGACCGGAGATGATGTCGTCAAGGCTTATCGGGATATTCGCAAAGAACTTGAGCTTTATAATCCTATATTGGGGCAAAAGTCCGAAGTCGTCGTACTGAACAAATGCGATGCTTTGCCGGAAGATGAAATCGAGGTTAAAAGGAAAGCATTGGAAAAAGCCTGTGGCAAAAAGATTTTTGTTATATCCGCCATTGCAAAAAAAGGAATTTTTGATTGCCTGATTGAGGTAAACAAGTATATAACCAGAGATAGAAGAAAAAAGGAAGACCGGGAAGAAGAGCTGCCGGAACAGGAAAGTAAATCCTGGTCACCTGTCTGATACAAAAAAGGAGTAAATACCGTTGATTAAAACTGCTGAAAAACAAGGCGGAGAAGAAAGCAACCGGATTTTGGATATCGCGGTTAAAACGCTTGATGAGGGAAAAGCGGATAATATCGTCATTATAGATTTGCAGGGCAAAACATCGATTGCAAGCTACATGGTCGTTGCCAGCGGAACGTCGCAGCGTCATGTGGCCGCTTTGGCGGAGCAGGTTCAGCTTAAGTTGAAGGAAGCCGGTTTCAGTTCGGCCTGTGAAGGGGAAGAAAAAGCCGACTGGGTTTTGATTGACGCTTTTGACGTGATTATTCATATTTTCAAGCCGGAAGTCCGAGATTTTTACAGTCTGGAAAAGATGTGGTCTTCCGTAGCCGAAATCAGAAAACTAGGTTAAAAAATCCCGTCTTGAACGACGGGTTTTTTATATTTATATAGAGAAAATAGTCTGGTTGGTGACGCGTGCATTCGGATTGGAGTTGTGAAGCAGCGGCTGGTTATGGTGGTGATGGAACGGCGAATAGATAAAAATTATTCCCGATGGTAGGGGTGTCCGTCGATGATGGTTTGGATGCGGTATATCTGCTCGCATAGAACCGCGCGCATCAGCATATGGGGAAGCGTAAGTTTTCCGAAAGAAAGCAACAGGTCGGCACGGTTGCGGGTGGATTGCAGATGTCCGTCGGCGCCGCCGATTAAAAAACAAATTTCCGAAGTTCCGTCAATCATCCAATTTTCAATTTTGCGAGCTAATTCAACGGATTTGAGATTTTCGCCGCGTTCATCCAGAACGATGACTTTGGATCCCTGCGGAATCGATTCCTGTAAAAATTTTGCTTCATCCTCCTGAGAGGCATTGTCTTTTTCCTTAATGACGATATTCCAGCTTGAACGTTTGACATATTCGGCAATGAGAGCCGCTTCGGGAGAATTTTTTTTGCATTTGCCGATGGCGATGATTATTATTTTCATTGATAAACTACCTGTCCAAAAACATTTTGCAGGAAAAACAGCGATACATAACAGATTAACGCGGCAATTATCGGCGTGGTTATCCAGCCGACGGCAATTTTGCCGATAAGGTTCCAATTGAGTTCGTGTCCGCCTTTGGCAATGCCAATGCCCATGACGGCACCGATAACGGCTTGTGAGCTTGAAACGGGAACCAGCGGAAGGGCGGGCAGGTCATGTGACAACAGGAACTGCTGCAACCCTTGGGAAGCAAAGAGGAATAAGACGACAGACTGGGAAACAACGACAACCCATGCCATTAGCGGCGACATTTTCATAACGCCATGGCCGACGGTGTCCATAACCTTTTGGGAATAGGTACTGACACCGACGCTGATGGCGATGCCGCCGATGAGGAACAATACCTGCGTTCCGCTGAGGTGGAAACCGGAGCCCAGACGAATTTCACGCAGCGGATTGGCCTCTACAAAAACCCCCATCACATTGGCAATGTTGTTTGCGCCCAGGGCGTAGGCTCCGAAAGCTCCGGCGATAATCAGTCCGATACGGGTGTAACAATCCTGACGGATGATGTGGATGTGGGATTTGCGGACAATGTTTCTGACGCTCAGATAGAGAAGGACAGAAATAACCCCTGAGAGAACGGGACAGAAAATCCAGGTGCCGACGATTTGGCTGAGAATGGAGATGTCTGTTGGTTTTCCGGCAAAAAAATTCCAGCCGATGATGGCGCCGACAATGGCCTGAGAGGTTGAGATCGGCATAGAGAGCTCTACCATCCAGTAAATCGTCAAGGCTGCCGCCAGAGCGGACATAAAGGCGCCGGGCAGTGTGTTAATACTGCCTAAATGCCCCAGAGTTTGTGATGCGCCCGAACCGGCATATACGGCTCCGATGATGATGAAAAACGACGAAATAACCGCTGCGGTGCGGAATTTGACCATTTTGGTGCCGACGGCGGTTCCGAAAATGTTGGAAGCGTCGCTGGCACCCAAAGACCATCCCAAAAACAGGCCCGAACTCAAAAACAGGAAAAAGCTCAAATCCATCAGATGTCCCTTTTAATGGTAAAAATCAGCAGTTCGTCAATAAAATCTTCGGCAATGTCCGCAATGTCGGCAATCTGGTTAATGAAGCTGCTGAGCTGGAGTTTGTTGGCCAAAGGCATATCCGATTCAAAAATGGCGCGGCGGAGATTTCCCGAACTGAGGTCGGTTTCGTGCTCAATGAAGTAGACTTTCTGCGAATAGTCGCGGACGGAACTCAAATCGCGGAAAAAGGCACGGGAGGCTTTGGCCATGTTTTCGGCGCACTCGGCAACCTGATCGCACAATTCGTTAATGCGTCCGTGATATTCCAGCGGGATTTCCGGTTGTTCGATGAAGAACGAATAAACGACTTCGTCAAATTTATTGATTACCCGGTCCAGGTTTTCAACGAGCTGTAAAACGTTGGCGCGCAAATCGGGAATCAGGTTTTGCGAATAAAGCCTGTTTTCAATGTCGCGGCGGAGATTGTCGGCATCGTGTTCAATTTGTTTGATTTGTTTGGAAAGTTTTCGGTATTCTTCGCTGCGTTGTTCGTTCAGGAAAATTTTGACCGCTTTTTTGAAGCTCATGGCTCCGTCCAGAAGCTTATCGTGAAAAAGGTCTATTTTGTTTTCCAGGGACTTGGTGCGCGAAAAAATCGAAACATTCAGATGAAACATTGCCATATCCTAAAATTATTTTAAAGTCGGGTTTATTATACATTTTTATTTATGAACAAATAATTTATATATTTTACAAAAAGAAACAATTTTAGGCTTGTAAATTAATCTAGTTTCGCTAAATTAATAGCTGTTGATTATAAAATTTAACTCGAGGATTTTACGTAATGAATAAAATTAATGCTGTTTATGTCTCTTTGCTGGCGCTGGTCATTGCTTTGGCTGCGTTGGTAATGTGTATCGTATGCTGCTCAAAAGGCGGCGAGGCAGGGAATGTCGAAAGTGTGCTGAAAGCCAAACCGGGCATCGTCGTAGAAGCTTTGCAGGCTTATGAAAACCAGGTTCGCGAAGAAGCTCAGAAAAAAGCTCAGGAACTGATTCAAAATAATATCGAAAAACTGAACAATAATGCCAACGACGGCGTTTTGGGTAATCCGAACGGAAACATTGTTTTGGTTGAATTTTTTGACTTCTCCTGCGGTTACTGTCACAGAGTTTATCCTGTCATTAAAAACCTGATTGCCAAAAACGGCGATTTGAAGGTTGTTGCCAAACCTTTGGCATTCCTTTCTCCGGTTTCTGCTTATGCCGCCAAGGCTGCCGTTGCCGCCAAAGAACAGGGTAAATTTGCCGAAGTTTTCAGCGCCTTGTTTGAAAACCAGGGTCAGCTGACCGAAGCCAAAGTTGACGAAATTGCCGTTTTGGCCGGTGCCGATCTGGCTCAGCTCAAAACAGACATGAACTCTGAGAAAGTTCAAAACGTTTTGGCCGAAACCAATGATTTGGCCCGCGAACTTCAGGTTAACGGCGTGCCGACCCTGATTTTGAACGGCCAGATGATTCAGACTCTGGACGAAGAAATCCTTCAAAACGCAATTGATGCTTTGAAGTAGTGCATTGGCTGTTTTTTGACACCTGCGGCCGGATTAAGATCCGGCCGCTTTTTTGTGAACATTTTTTTCTTGGCTTGAGTTTTGCCGAGAAAAAAACTATATATAAAAAAGATATATTATTGCCAAAGGAAACAGTATGAGAACAGGAAGAAATATTATTGTATGGCTGCTGGCCCTGGTGTTGTTGTCGGGAGTCATGAATATGTTTACCTCGGGGGCCGAAAGGGCTAATGCCGAACAGTTGGCTTTTTCCGAGTTTATGAATCATGTAGAGAATAAAAAGATTGCCGAGGTTACCATTTCCGGCGCCAGCATTTCCGGAACCTACAGCGACGGTAAAAAGTTTTATACTTATGCTCCCTTTGACCCGGGTATGGTTGAACTGTTGCGCAAAAATGATGTTAAAGTTACCGCACAGCCGGAAGATACTACTTCCAATACTTTGTGGGGCGTGCTGATTTCCTGGTTTCCGATGCTGCTTTTAATCGGCGTTTGGATCTTTTTTATGCGGCAGGCTAATGCCGGGAACAACAAGGCGATGGGGTTCGGTAAATCCCGCGCACGTCTAATCGAAAATACCAAAAAGGTGACGTTTGCGGATGTGGCCGGCGCTGATGAGGCCAAACAGGAACTGGAAGAAGTCGTTGACTTTTTGAAAGACCCGGAAAAATTTCAGCGTTTGGGCGGAAGAATCCCGAAAGGCGTGCTGATGGTTGGCCCTCCGGGAACCGGAAAAACTTTGCTGGCCAAAGCCGTGGCTGGAGAGGCTGATGTGCCGTTCTTTTCAATTTCCGGCTCGGACTTTGTGGAAATGTTTGTCGGCGTTGGGGCAAGTCGCGTGCGCGATATGTTTGCCCAAGCCAAGAAAAACGCACCGTGTCTGTTGTTTATTGACGAGATTGACGCTGTGGGGCGCCACCGCGGTGCCGGTCTTGGCGGTGGAAATGACGAGCGCGAACAGACGCTTAACCAGTTGCTGGTAGAAATGGACGGTTTTGAGGCTAATGAAAATGTTATTCTGATTGCGGCAACCAACCGTCCGGATGTTTTGGATCCGGCTTTGCTGCGTCCGGGGCGTTTTGATCGTCAGGTGACGGTAACGAATCCGGATAAAAAAGGACGAGAAGAGATTCTGAAGGTTCATGTGCGAAAAGTTCCACTGGCCAAGGACGTGAATTTGTCGGTTATTGCCAGAGGGACACCCGGATTTTCGGGCGCAGATCTGGCTAATCTGGTTAACGAAGCCGCTTTGCTGGCTGCTCGCAAGAACAAACATAAAGTAACCTCAAAAGATTTTGACGAGGCTAAGGATAAAGTGCTGATGGGCAGCGAACGTCGCTCCATGGCAATGGATGAGAATGAGAAGAAGCTGACTGCCTATCATGAAGCGGGACATGCTATCTGCTCTTTGTTCGTGGAAGAGACCGATCCTATCCACAAGGCAACGATTATACCGCGCGGCCGGGCTTTGGGCATGGTGCAACAGCTTCCGGAAAAAGATCAGTATTCGTATTCTAAAATCAAAATGTTGTCCCGTCTGGTGATTATGATGGGCGGCCGGGTTGCCGAAGAATTGAAGTTCGGCGAGAAAAAAGTGACCAGCGGCGCATCTTCCGATATTGCGGCGGCAACAAATCTGGCTCGTTCCATGGTGACGGAATGGGGGATGAGTGAAAAACTCGGTCCGGTTTTGTATGCCGAGAACACCGGCGAAGTCTTTTTGGGAAAATCGGTTACGCAGAGCAAAAATATGAGCGAGGAGACTGCCCGTCTGGTTGACGCCGAGATTAAAAATCTGGTGGTGAATGCTCATGCCGAGGCTACCCGGCTGCTTAAAGAACATGAAAAAGACTGGGAAAAGCTGGCTCAGGCTCTGATTGAATATGAAACTCTGACCGGAGATGAAATTAAAGATTTGCTTGCGGGTAAGCCGATTGACAAGTCGGCCGAATCGCCGGTCGGCGAAGACAAACGAACACATTCTTCTGTTCCGGAAGTCTGATTTTCAGGTGTTATTTATAGTAAAAGCCGGAAAGTTTTCCGGCTTTTACTGTAATAATTTTTGATATTCGCGGAGCGGGAAAAAGATAATTCCGCTCTTGTTTTTTGCAGCGAGTCCTTTATGCTGAAAGCATATTGACTTTTTACGGAGAATTTCTGATATGGCAAAAAACAAATGGTTTGGAACTGACGGCGTGCGCGGCACGGCCAATGTTTTTCCGATAACGGCCGATTTTGCAATGAAACTGGCAATGGCTGCCGCTGAAAGAATTTGTACGAACACCCGCCGGGCGGCTATCGCCAGAGATACGCGGATTTCGGGGGAAATGCTGGAAGCCGCACTGACGGCCGGTTTTGCAGCAAAGGGCGTTGATGTTTTGCATCTGGGCATTTTGCCGACGCCGGCGGTTACAACCCTGACGCCGGTTATGAATATTGATATGGCAGTGATGATTACAGCTTCACATAATCCGTATCAAGACAACGGCATTAAGCTGATTGCCGCGGACGGCTATAAGTTTGCGGACGAGGTGACGGTAGAGCTGGAGGCTTTGATCGAAGAGGGCGAATTCGAATATGAAAGTGATAAAATCGGTTGGGTGCAGGCGGATGTTTCCGCGCTTGAAAAATATCGGGAAATTGCGCTTTCAATGTGTGGGAAGGAATCTCCTTTACAAGGGTTGAAAGTAGTAGTCGATTGTGCCAACGGCTGTTTTTCCGGAATTATGCCGGAAATTTTTGCACGACTGGGCGCAGAAGTAACGACAATCGGATGTTGTCCGGACGGTTATAATATTAACCGGGAATGCGGTTCCCAACATGTGGAAGCTATGCTGCAAAAGGTCAGAGAATGCGGCGCTGATTTGGGAATTGCCGTTGACGGAGATGGGGATCGGATTAAAGTTTGCAATGAGAAGGGCGAGTTGGTCCGCAGCGAGCAGCTGATCGCTTTTTTGGCGAAGTATTTGCAGGACTGCGGAGAACTGAAAGGACGTCCGGTGGTTTCGACCGTGTTGTCCAATACAGGGCTGGAAAAATTTGTGCTCAATGATTTGCAGCTGGCTTATTATTCGACTCCGGTGGGCGAACGCCATGTTATTGAAAAAATGCGTTTGGAAGGCGGTGCCGTGGGCGGGGAAGAGTCTGGGCATATTGTTTTGACGGATTACAGCCGTTCGGGAGACGCTTTGATGGTGGCGCTAGTTTTGGCACGCGGCTTAAAATTTTACGGCAAAAAGATGAGTGAAATGTTTCCTTTGTTTGATTTTGAACCGCTGGTTTTTGAAAATCCCAGGTTTGAAAGTCGAGAGCAGGTTAAGGCTATTGCCGGGAGCCCCGAGTTACAGGATGTATTGTCCCGGTGTAGGAAACGGCTGGAAGGAATCGGCCGGGCAGTTATCCATCCGTCGGGAACGGAGCCTCTTGTCCGTGTCTGGGTTTGCGGAAAAGATGAAAAGCTGGTGCACGAGGTGAGCGAGACGCTTCTCAGTACGATTGAAAAGCTGCGCGAGCGGTTTATATAGCCTGCCGGGAAGGTTAAACTTTTATTTACCTATGGACGTTAAACTAAAGATGTAGCCGTTTTTTACGGAGGATAAGGAAATGCAAAAGATTGTTGATGTGCAGGTTTTTGATTGGTCTCGTGGCAAAGTTGCGGGAATTCAAGGGCGGGGTATGGTTTCGCTGCTCTCTCAAAGCAGGCAGGTTTCTTCCGGCAGCGGGCCGAAATCGCGTCCGCGCTGTATTTGGCCGACTTTGCAGCAAAGCAATGCTTCCAGGTATTTAAGTCGTCGGGTTTGGGGGCGGTAGGTATCTATGTTTAAAGGGCTCGTCGCACTTTTTACCTCCGGAGCGATTTTTAACCCGATGGTTTTGCTCGGGGTGGCTCTGGGCATTTTTGCCATGATAAAACTGGATGCAGAGGCAATTCGCAGCCTGGCACTGGATTATCATTTGTATCTTTTGGCATTGTTGATTTCTGCCGCTTATGTTTTTGTTTTTAAAAGAATTTATAAAGAAGGCGGCATAAATCTTGATTATGCCGCGATGGCTTTTGCGAGTGTTGCCGGTGTTTTAAAATTTGCACTGGCGTTTGTACTGACAATGTCTTTTATCGTGTTGGTCAGTTTTTAGATGGAAACGTCGACGTTTGTTCCGACGCTGTCAGAAGAAGGAACAACGCGGTTGTTGTCTCCGAGCAGAACTTCAATAGCCTGTTGCTGCATTTCAATGCTGTTTTTCAACAAGCTCATCTGCATTTGCTGAATAGACAGCGCATAGGAACTTAAAGCGCCTAATTCGGACATTTTTATTCTCCTTTCTTACCTCATCAGGTTTAAGTATAGCATAAAAAATTTAACAGTTCATTAAATTTTTTGCGTTCCCTTGTTTTTTGCCGTCGACGAATTATCTGAAACATATGTTTAATGTTTTGGAGGGGCGTTATGCATGAGGGAATACGCAATGTAGCTCTGTTGGTATGGGCGTTGTGCGCAGTCAACAGTAATTCGTATGCCAGCGACGATCTGGTTATTGCCGAGGAAGCTGCTTCGGCGGCGCCGACGGTTGTTTACGGAGCGGCAAAGGAGGCCGGCGGAGGTAATAATTCTGTTGTGGTCGAACAGCCTGCCGGTGCGCCAAATCCTTTGGGAAACCCTATTTCTGTACCGGAGCAGAACGAAAATACGCCTGCTGCGGCAGAATGTTCAAACACCGTTGCTGCCCCGGCTGAAAATGTCGGCAATATGCCGCTGGATACGACTTCGGCATCGCAGATTAACCCGAATACGGCGCAAGGGCAGAAAGAACTGGGCAAAGATTTTCAAAATACCTTGCTTGAGGCCGACGGCATGGTTTATGACGTGCAGGCCTATCCGGAAGAAGATTTGAAAGCTATCGGCAATCCGTCTGATCCGGCAACGCTCTATTCGCCGAACGTTAATCCTTAATTACACTCCAACTGTTTGAGCGTGAGGTTGCGGCACTGCCATTTGTCCTCGACCCGATTAGACGGTTCTATTGTCAGGTTTTGCCGTGCCGGGTCAACGGCGGAGCCGAGGTGGATGAAATAAAGATCGTCACATTGGGCGTCATTGTTTTCCGCCAGAGGGAAAATGGTTTGATCGTAGGTGCTGAACAATGCGGCATATTTGTACAAATGAACCGAGGCGAGTGAATTGCTGACTTCGGGGTTATCTGTGGTAGATGTCATTTTAATACTGGGCGTATCCAGTTTGGCCCATTGTTTGAGGACGACGGCGGAGGTATCCGCGATGACACCACCGGCGATTTTAACTTTGGAATTGCAGCCGAAGACAATACTTTCCGAATCCGGAGAATTATTGGCGGGATCCTGATATTCCAACCGGCCTTTGATGAAGACGTCGTTGTATCCCTGCGTTTTAAGATAACCTTTGAGGTTGCCTTTGAGACCCAGGGCCGCACCTTTTGCCAGGTCGATGTTGCCGATGACGTCCCCTTCTGAAAGCATTTTGCTTTCGGGCGCTACGTTGAAATTGCCGCATAACGCCGGCGCGCCGACAAAGCTGACGATGCCGGAAATTTCTGTTTTTTGCCCCTGCAACGGGCAAGAGGGAATCGCGCCGGAAAACCGGATGCGGACATTTTGGAGCGAACCGTTAGCCGGCAGTGAAATTTCTTCATCATAGATTATATGGAAATCGATATTCTCTATATTGCGGTCAAAAACATTTTTATACATTTCCAAATTATTTTGGTTGATGTGCAGCGTGATTTCAGGACGTTTTTGCTTTTGGCAGTTTTTATCTGTCATGCCGACCAGCGAGCGCAGTTCTTTTTTGGTGAGATCCAAAACAGGGTCAACGGCGTCTTCGCCGAAAACATCAGCTTGAGGGAAATCGGCTCGCGCTTGTTTAAGGCAATTAATCCGGCAGCGTTTGAAACTTGGATTTTGCGGGCAGTCAAAGGCATCTTCGGTGGCCGCACAGCTATTCATGGTAAAGCCGTTTTCGTAACAGACTGTTTCAGGTGTTTTACAAGCACTGTAAAGAACGGTATTTCCCTGAAGGCAGGATGGCGTCTGGGGCGACATGGGGCCGTACTGGCAGTTGACAAAGCCGTCGCAGGGCGCCGGTTTGATGTTGGTTTTGACGATGCCGTCGCAAGTGGTGCAGGTTTCGCCGACGGCAACATATCCGGCCGGAACGGAATCAAGCTGATGACTGTGGTTGGGGCAGTTGTCGCAACAGATTCCGTAATCGGAGGAAAAGGGGCATTTTTTGTCGCTCAGCTGACATTTGTCTTTAGAAGTATAGCCGCTTTCTTCGCAAGCTTTGGCCGTGTTTTCAATACAGGCACGGTAAAGCGGAAATTTATTGTCGCACATTTTGTGCGGAAACAACGGAAGTTTGCAGTCGGTTTTTAAAAAGCGGAAATTGTTGTTGCGGCACCATTGCTCCTGAGAGCAGCTGCGGTAATAGGCATCATGATGCGGGCAGCGGTCGGCAGGTGCCGTTTGGTTGGTGCAGTTGGCATAGGTGATTTTATAACCTTCGTCAAGGCATTTTTGTTCGGCACGCGACAGTTCGTGGTTTTGATAGCTGTTATTGGCATAGTCGGGAACAACCGCGGCTCTGGCTGAAACAGAAAGAAAAAATAAACTTAAAAAAAGTGCTGTTTGGACTGTTTTCATGACTGTTCTCGCTGAAATCTACAAACTTTTGGGACATTTTAAAAGTTTTGGATTAATTTTGCGTTAAAAATTTTCAGGTTTTTTTGACAAAAATTATTTTTTGACTAGATTTAAACCTTTTTTTGTGATATGTTAACGCTGTTATTTAATAAAACCGCCTGATAATCAATCTTAACATAGGAATGCAACATGAATAAAAAAATCTCGGTTAAAAATCCGTTTTGCTCCGGCGAGTATGTAGTTTATCCTGCCCATGGGGTCGGGAAAGTTGCCGATATCACCAGACAAAACGTGGCTGGCTCAGAGCTGGAACTGATTGTCGTTAATTTTGATAAAGACAAAATGACGCTCAGAATTCCGATGGCTAAAGCTGAGACAACCGGGCTGCGCAAAATTTCCGGCGCAGACACCATGAATGACGCCCTGACGACTTTAAAAGGAAAGGCGAAAGTTAAGAAAGTGATGTGGTCAAGAAGAGCACAGGAATACGAAAACAAAATCAATTCAGGAAGTCCGGTGGCAATTGCCGAAGTTATCCGCGATTTGTACCGCAGCGAAAATCTGGCCGAACAATCTTACAGCGAGCGTCAGATATATGAACAGGCTCTGGATCGTCTGGCTAACGAATATGCCGTGTTTGAAAATATTTCACCGGTTGACGCTACGCAGAAACTGCTGGATATTCTGGCCAAGTAATTTTTTGAAAATGTCGGAAGCGGCTCCCCAAAACGGGAGCCGTTTTTTGTGGAAAAGTTTTCGCTCTTTCTTGTTCTTTGTTGGAGAAATAATATATTCTAAAACAAAGTTAACAAAAGGGATAATCATGGATAAAGTAAGCCTGACCGCAAGTATGAGGAGCAATTTACTGAGCCTGCAGAATATCAGCAGGCAGGTTGATTCTACTCAAAACAGATTATCCACCGGTAAAAAAGTCAATTCCGCAATCGATAATCCTTCTTCTTATTATACGGCTCGTTCATTATCCAATCGCGCCAGCGATTTGGACGCTTTGCTTGACAATATGGGACAGGCGGTATCGACAATCAAGGCGGCAACCACGTCCTTGGAAACGGCAGCAGGTTTTCTGGAACAGGCCAAAGCAGTGGTCTCCCGAGCATTGGAAAAGGCTGAGAAAATTTATATTCGACAACCGAGCGGTATCAGCGATGACGCGGCCATCCGCGACACCAGTCTGTTTGACGGTCGCGCCAACACGCAGGCGATGCTGGATCAGATTGGCGCTGACGCTCTAGCCGCGACGGCATGCAACCAGTTTTACGCCCCAGGTGTGGATAAAAACGATGCCAACTTCGGTCAAGGGCAATGGTATCTCCCCGCTATCGGCGAGTTAATGGAAATGTATGGCATTGATGCCGAAAATATGATTGGCGGAAGCGGATCAACAGGAGCAAACAACGCTAATAAAACAGCTATTAATGATGCGCTTGCGGTCTTAAAAGATTTTGGAGTGGACTGCGCCATTTTAAGTGGTGGTTATTGGTCTTCAAGTGAACGTAGTGGTGGTAGTTCATGGAACTTCACTATGGATGATGCTAATCGACGTAGCGATGGTAAAATGGCCAATCGAAGTGTTCGATGTTTTCAATATTTAGAAAATAAATTTAACCCGACGGATGCTGCTTCAGCTCCGCGAATCGGCGACGTAATGTACTCGGATTTAAGCTATGGTTCAGCCGATGATTATGACGGCAGCAAAACCGCGGTCGGTATTGTTACTTGGGTTTCGGAAGACGGCAAATCTGCCAAAATCGTCAACCTCAAAGATTTAAGATTTAGTTCTAATAATACGGTCGGCAACTTTAATCCCGATGATCCTTATACCGGAGCACAACCATATACTTACCACACCACCAGCGCTAAATCTCGTGAAGACGTCACCGGTATAGATAACTTTAACGAAAATCAGTTTTGGGGCGCTGTTCAGGAAGCTGTGGCAGAAAGTTCTTTGTTCTCGGCAGAAGAACAACAATATCAAACCATTCTCAATCAGTATGATTCCTTAATCAAAGACAGCAGTTATAAAGGTGTAAACTTATTACAAGATCAGGATTTGAAAGTCACCTTTAACGAAAGCCGCAGCGCCTGGCTGGACGTTAAAGGCAAAGACGCTTCGTCAACCGCTCTGGGACTGACAACGATGGAGTGGAACAGCAAAGAAGATATTGAAAAATCAATTGAAGAACTGACTGCTGCGATGAATCAAATCCGCACCATGTCGGCGGAACTGGGCAGCTATTACAACATTGTCCTTAATCGCCAGGACTTTACCGAAAACCTGATTAATGTTCTGGAAGAAGGCGCGGACAAGCTGACCTTGGCGGATATGAACGAAGAAAGCGCCAATATGCTGGCTCTGCAAACCCGCCAGCAGCTGGCAACCAATTCCCTCTCGCTCGCCTCCCAAGCCGCTCAGTCTATTTTGAGACTATTCTAGCAGCACGACTTTGAGTGCTGCCCTTATGCTCCACCGGCCTCGGTGCGGCTTCATGCTACCAGCTTAGGCTGCAGGTGTTTGTTATTCGTGTGGTTTCGTATCATTGGTTAGAATTGTAGAGAAATTTGAGATTATTCTAATAATTTATATAGATTTGTGTTTATAACTCTGGGGATAAAAATACTTAAGCTTGC
This sequence comes from uncultured Alphaproteobacteria bacterium, assembly GCA_944391425.1. Taxonomy (GTDB): domain Bacteria; phylum Pseudomonadota; class Alphaproteobacteria; order RF32; family CAG-239; genus CAZU01. Next base: position 16,808 of record CALXTO010000020.1, read on the forward strand.
GAATCAAAAAAAGTTAATTAATGGTTAATTAAAGCAAGTTTTTAACCCGGAGGGAATCATGTTGGAAGAGGCGGAATATCAGGTCAGCCAGACAGACGGAATCGTTGTTTCGGCGTGTCCGGTTCTGGTGGATGAGAAGCCGGGAAGCCGCTTTATGTGGGGTTATTATCTTTGCATTGAAAACAATACCGGCCACCGAATCCGTCTTGTCGGTAAAGACTGGCGGATTACCGATGATCAGGGGAACAGCTATTGCGACAATTCGGCCGGGTTTAAAGGAGAGCTTCCGGAATTGGAACCGGGCGAATATTTTGAATTTACTTCTGAGGCGCCGCTCAATTCGCCTCATGCCGTTTTTTACGGGAGCTGCAAAGTTTTGGCGGAAGGGCAGAGCAAAGCGCGCGACGTGAAGATTCCGACGTTCAGTCTGTCGGCAGGAAAAGAGCGGCGGGAAACGTCTGTTTTGAATTAGTAATATGTCGGTGTGAGCGGTTTGTTCACCACGTACATATTCAGGTATTTATAAATATTAGCCGTCATTTTAGCGTTAAATTCGTCAAACAGCTTGTTGACCATGCCATTCCAATATTGTTCTTTTTCGGCAATATCGGTATCGGCCGGGATGATTAGTTCCCTCCAGGCGTCAACTTCGGTAGAAGCCTGAGACATATTGTTTGTGTCGCTGATTTTGACGGTGACGACTAATTTGGCGCGGTATTTGATACGATCTTTGTAAAACATCTGCTCGCTTTTTTCAATTTCTTCGGTGACGCTGGCGTCGCGAATAATGACCTGAGCTATTTTGGAACTGGAAAAATCAACGGCTTTCAGACGGTCCTGCCCCCAAAGCTTGGCGGTTTTTTCAATGGAAACCGGAAAAAGGTGCTCTACATTAGGACGTGTAAAAGAAGGCGTAAATTCGGAAATAACTTCAACCTTGCTGACTTTGAGCTGAATGGGTTCATTGGTGTCATATCGGGGTTCGGTGTAAGTCGGCAACTCTTCCGGTTCGACATAGTAGAGCCTGCCGCAGCCGGAAACCAAAACAGCCAGTAAAAACAAGGGAAGAATTTTGCAGAGCGCTTTCATATTGTCTTTTTCCTTTTTGCAGTAACACAAAGAAGCCCGTAAAGAGCTTCTTATACCATATTAGATATTCATTAAAAACTGGTTAAGCTTATTGCCGAAGCAGTTCGCCGCGGTCAAAAACGTATTTTTCGGAGCAAAAATTGCAGGTAGCGGTGATTTTGCCGTTTTCAATCATGGCGTTTATGTCATCTTCGGAAAAGGTGCTTAGAGTATTAAGCAGTTTTTCGCGGCTGCAGCGGCAGCCAAAATGGTAGCTGCGGGTTGTTGAGATATTGAGATTGTTGGAGTGGAACAGTCTGGTCAGAAGTTGTTCGGAAGATAAATCGGCATTAAATACTTCGTCAGCATTGAGGCTTTGCATGAAGACTTTGGCTTCGTTCCAACTTTCGGCCATTTCTTCTTCGGATTTAGCATTGCCGCCTTTGAGAGGCATCTTTTGCAGCATGATGCCGGCGGCCAGCCAAGCGGAAGATTCTCCTTCAGGTGCCTGCAAAAACAATTTAAGATCAGTGTCGATTTGCTCGGACTGTTTAAAATAGCGCAAAGCGCATTCGGTCAGATTTTTGCCCTGCAGGTCAACGACACCCTGATATAATTCCGTATTCGGCCCCTGATCGACGGTAAAAGCCAGATGCCCTTTGCCCATCAGATGAGGCGAAGCTTCAATTTCGCCGCTGGTTTTGCGCAGTTTTTGGTTTTGATTCAGATGTTCTTTGTCATATTTGGCGCAGGCGCGGATTTTACCTTCTGAGGTTACGTCGACCACAACCATGGAAACCGCTCCGTCGCTTTGGGTTTGTAAAGTGAACAGGCCTTCGTATTTGAGCATGCTGGCCAGCATAGCGCCTAAGACCGTGCTTTCGGCAACAACGGCAGCAACCGGGCGTGGGTAACAGTGTTTGCCCAAAATGGCGTCGAGTACGCCGTTAAGACGAATCAGGCGTCCCTGATAGGCACCGTTGTTAATAAAAAAAGATACACAGTTATCAAAGTTGGAATTATTTTGCGTAGGCATTATTTTTTTCCCTGTTATAATAAAAAAGACTATTGAGTAGAGGTATAATCTAACTTGGAGGATTTTTCAAGTGTCGGAAGAGGCGGTAACCAAAAAAGTTAAGGCTTTGCGTAAGATTACGAAGCAGAGGCTGAAGAACATCGGCTTATATTATCTGAAACGCTTTGAAAGTTCGGTCGATAATCTGCGCGGCGTGCTGCGGCGCCGGGTAAACGATTATGCCTATTATAATAAAGATTTTGACAAGCACGAAGCTTTCGGCTGGATAGAGGAGCTGTTGGGTGAATTTGAAAAATATGGTTTTTTGGACGATGCGCGCTACAGTGAAATCAAGATTAAAAATTATATCGCCGCCGGAAAATCGCCGCGTTACATTCAGGGAAAGCTTCGCGAAAAAGGTATTGACGACAACCTGATTGAAAAGTTGTTGGACGAGCAGGAATATAACCCTTTCGAATCGGCAATGAAACTGGCGCGCAAAAAACGCATCGGCCCTTTTTGTCCGGATGAGGATCTGCGTCGCGAGCGTCGTTCAAAAGATTTGGCAGTGCTGGTGCGCGCCGGTTTTGATTATGATGTGGCAGTCAAAGTTTTGGAAACGTCAATAGACGACCTTGCTTAAATACAGGCCGCAGGCAGGTGCCGTCGGGCCGGCCGCAGAGCGGTCACGGGCTTCAAGAATCCGTTTAACGTCTTCAGGCTGAAGATGTCCGTCGCCGACCATTTTCAGGGTGCCGACCATGTTCCTTACCTGATGGTGCAGGAACGAACGTGCTTCCACGGTAAAAATAATTTCGTCACCGCGGGCTTCAATATCCAGTTTGTCCAGCGTTTTGAGCGGCGATTTAGCCTGGCAGGCCGCTGCGCGAAAAGAGGAGAAGTCGTGATGTCCGAGCAGGTATGAGGCTCCGGCGCGCATTTTTTCAACATCAAGCGGCACGGGAACCCACCAGACGCGGTCTTTTTCAAGAACGGACGGCGAACGACGGTTGAGAATCCGGTAAATATAGCCGCGTCCTTTGGCGGAAAAGCGAGCGTTAAAGCTTTCTGCCACGGTTTCGGCTTCCAGAATAACAACCGGGGCGCCAAGTTCGCGCAGGTGGAAATTCAGGGCATCCCGCAATTTCCAGCCTTCAATTTCCCGTCGGAGATCAAAATGTGCTACCTGAGCGAGCGCATGGACTCCGGCGTCGGTTCGGCCGGCTCCCTGAACTTCCGGCGTTGTTTGCGAAACGTTGCCCGAATCCGGTTCCAGAACGGCCAATGCCGTTTCAAGGTATTCCTGTACGGAAGGTCCGTCAAGCTGGCGCTGCCAGCCCAAAGTTGCCGTTCCGTCATACTCTATGGTTATTTTGTAACGCAAAGTCGTTTTTCCCGCTTAAAAAAGGCATATCCTTTTTAGATATGCCTTGAAAAAGTTTTTTTGACAAGTGTAAATTACTCAGCGGCAATCGTCAAACACTTGTTGTCCTGGGCGAAAAAACCCAGTTTCTCCTGAACGGTCCAAATGACTTTCAGTGCTTCAAGGGCATTTTCACCCGTGATGCGCGGCGTTTCGGTGCCGCGGACGCAGTTCATAAAGTGGTTGAGTTCGGCCTGAAGCGGCTGATTGGTCGGGATAAACAGCTGTTCAACGCTGCCCTTAAGTCCGTAATGCATCCAGTCGGGAATATCTTCCTGTTTGACATAGGGCATACGACCCTGAGTATGAACGTTGATGCTCTGGTTGATGAAGTCCATATCAATATAGTTGGTGTCAGTGGTAACGGACAGGGTGCGGACGCGCGCCTGAGTGATGCGGCTGGCGGTAAGGTTGGCGGTTACGCCGTTTTTAAATTCCAGAACCGCCGTGATATAGTCTTTTCCCTGCGGGCTGGACGGCGTTTTAACCGCGGCAGCCTGAACGTTTACGACGGGTGATTTAACCAAAGACTGGATGACTTCCATGTCGTGGATCATCAGATCCATGGCGACGTCGACATCGGTAATGCGACCGCTGGCTGCAGACATACGCTGAGCGGTCAGCGAGCAGATTTTCGATGTGTCGGAAAGAATGCGGTGCATTTGTTCGACCGCGGGGTTAAATTGTTCAATATGTCCGACAAGCAGCGTGACGTTGTTCTTTTTGGCAGCTTTAATCAGGCGTTTGCATTGCGCTTCGGTTGTCGCGAGCGGTTTTTCCATCAGGCAGTGGATACCTTTGTTGAGGAAAAATTCGCCAACTTCGGCATGAGTAACGGAAGTGGTGACAACGCTGACGGCGTCAACGGCGGCGGCAACTTCTTCCAAAGAAGAAAAGGCTTTGATGCCGAAAGCTTCGGCAGCGGCTTTGCACGCTTCGGGAAAAATGTCATAAACACCGACAAGCTCTACGCCGTTGAGTGTTTTGTAAGTTTTAAGGTGGTTTTTGCCCATCATGCCGGCGCCGATTACGGCAACTCTGATATTGTCAGTCATAAATTTTATCCTCGGATAGTTCATGAAATTTATTTTAGTTTACATATAACAATAAATTTGATAAAAAGCTTTTAAATTCTTGTTACATATTGTTACAGAAGGATAAAGAATATGTCGAATGTCCGAATTCTAAGGTTTCTTACTTTGACAGTATTACTTGTGGCCGGGGCATGCAGTTCCGGAACCGTAAAAAACGGAGCTAAAATAGAAGCGGACGAGCTTGTTTTCGCCTTTGATCCGGAACCGGTAAAAGGAAAACTGGACGTATATGATTCCATGGCCCGCGGCGCCAAATACAACGTTGACGTTGCCAGTCGCAACCTTGGCAAAAAAATTGACGAGCAGAGCGCTGCCGCCGCTCCGCAAAAGATTATGGACGGCATTTCGGCATTGGACGACAACGGCGCCAATAGGCTTTACAAAGCATCACAGGTGTTGGAGTTTGCCGTTATTTACGGTGTTTCCAGCCTGAGCGGCAGCCGGGTCTTTATTGAAAACAATTTTTACGAAAAATCTTCCCAGCATTTGGCGCTGGCGGCAATCCGGGCCCATCAAAACGCCTGGTTTGCTGAACGGAAGCTCAAAGAACTCGACCGCCTGATGCGTCAGGAGCGGAAAAATGCCGCCGCTCTGAGTTCGCGTTTGGAAAAAAACGGTTCCCTCAATGCGGAAGAGCTGGAGTATAAAAAACAGCTTGACGTGGCACTGCTGAAAATGGAAGAATTGCACAATGCTCTGGTTTTCAGCAGGGAGGAGTATGCGCGCCTGGTTAAGACGACGCCGGATAAAATGAATTTGGAAGGGCGGCGCTTTTATGAATTGGAAGATTTTGACAAAGGTTACAGCATTGATATTTTTCAGGAAGCCGCGGTCCGTAACCGCAAGGAATTTGCCTTGGCCAAGGAACAGGTCAAAAGCTATGCCGCAGCCGCTGATCTGCGTCGCGATATTTCCCGCCGCTATCCTTTGGTAAAAAGGCTGGATATAAACGGGCTGGATATTGAAGACAAAGTTTATGAGCAGGAACTTTATGACAAGGCGATGCGGGTTGCTTACAACTTGTTGGAGGCCATACAAAAATACCGCGGGGCCAAAGAAGGTTCGGACGAGAAAAACGCTTTGCGGCGCAAGGCTTTTGATGAGCTGGGAGCTGCTGTTTTAACGCAAGCGGAGGTCGGATATCGTCTGGTCGAACTGGCCGATGCCGATTATCAGGCAACGGAAAATGCCATAAAAGAGACTAAAGATGAAATTAAAATTCTAGAAAAAAAGCACGGCTTAACCCGCAATGAGCAGATTGAACTGCTGAACCGCAAGATTATTTTGCTGAATCAGGAGCGTCTGGCGGCACAAATCAGCGCGGAAAGAGCCGTTGCACTGCGAAATTTGTATTTTGATGCCGGGTTGTCGCCTTTGGGAAAACAGCTTTTGAAAGCCCCGGTGAAAGACGTGGCCGCAGATTTGCGCAAGGCTTTCAACGGCGATTTGACGGAAATGCTGTCCGGCGTCAAAGTAACGCTTGAAAGCAGAGTGCCGGTGCATAACGGTTGGGCTCAGAAAGAAAATTGGCTGGAAGAACTGATTGACGAAAATCCGGGCGTTGCCGCTCCGGATCTGAAGCCCGTATCTCCGGCCGCTGCCGCAAAGTATACGGTTATGCAGCTGGGAGCTTATGCGCAAAAGGAAAATGCCGAGCAGGACTGGCGGGAACTTTCCGCAAAATTTCCGGAACTGAAGACTTTTCGGCAAAGCATTGAAAATGCCGAAAACGGCGGTGCCGTCCGTTTCCGTCTGATTGTGCGGGGAAACGGCGGAAAATTGGCCGAAAGCTGCAATTCCCTGCGCCGAAACGGATACGGCTGCCTGCTGCGTTAAATAATGTTTGTCAAAAAACAAAAGATGTTTTATGATTAATCATTAGGGCAATAAACGAGAAATGCCATGACTGCCGATGATATAAAAAATATATCCAAGCTTGACAGCATCCGATCCAAGATCCGGGAAAATCAGGATTATTACGACCGTTTTCAAGGGGAAGATAATTTTTCCTGGAAAGCCGTTTCGCAAAGTATGGAACGGGGGAACGCACTGAATGCGGGAGACGGGACAAGAGGGATAGACTTTGTCGGCAAAAATCTGGAAAACGGCAAGTTTGCCAATGAAAATTTTCAAAATGCCAATTTTTCGGTTGCCAATCTGACCGGCGTTGATTTTTCGGGTGCGGATTTGCGCGGCGTTGATTTTTCCGGTGCCAATCTGACCGATGCCAATTTGTCCGGCGCCGACTTGTCGGGCGCAATTTTATCCGGGGCGGTTTTGCACCGGACCAATTTTACCGGTGCAAAAATGTATGGCGTTAAGCTGGCCGAAGCAGATTTGCAAGACGCTATTCTTCTGGATGTTGCCATTGACGAGCTGGGTATTGAAGAACTGCAGGCTCTGGTAGAATATTTGGCTAAATATTATCCGCATAAGCTGAATCTGTCTAAAATGAACCTGACCTTGCTGAATTTGCAAAAGATTGATTTAAGTCAGGTGAATCTGCGAGGTGTTGATTTTACGGGCTGCGATTTTACCGGAGTCAACATCATGGAGTTGGATTTGAGCGAATGCATTATCACTCCGCAGCAGATTGCCCAAGCTTTGGGACGGGTGCCGTCCAAGGAAGAACTGGCAAAAATTTTGGCGCCTAAAAAGAAAAAAGCCAAAAGCGGCAATGGCGTGGATCTTTCGGAGATTTTTTTGGACGACGGCAAAACACTCGGCGTGTGGGATGTCATCAATGATAAAGGCATCAGTGTGGAATCCCTGCTGAATGCAGGACGCAAGGTGTTTCGCCGAGGTGCCGCCAAACCTGCGGTCAAAGATGAAGAAGCTTTGAAAAACATTAAATCTGAGGAAGAATTAAAAGCCAAATCCCATAACGAGGAATTGCGCAAAGTGATTGAAGAACGAAAACGCCGTGAACTGGAAGCACGGGCGGCAATGAAAAAAGAAGCGCAACAGGAAGCTGCCAGAGAGACGCCCAAAAAAGAGGTTGACGAAAGGCTTATTTCCATGCGCGATGGGCGCGGCGGACGTTAAAACCGGGATGGAGCATGACTGTAAAACTGAGCATTGAAAACGACGTTTCCCCTTTGAAGACCATCGGAGGAATGTTGTTGGTCTGTGCGGTGTTGTTTGTTTGCTTTGTTTTGCTTTCCGTTTTATTTTTTATTCTGATTCATTTGGCGGAGCACGGAGGCGGCAGCGCCAGTGTGGACGCTTTGATGCTTGCCGCCGGAAAGCTTGTGAAGGATCCGGGTTTTTTTTGGGAAATATATCAGCAATGGTGGCAGGCTTTGGTTTCCGGGGTTAAATCTTTGCGGCCGGATCCGCTATTGTTTTTGCCGTTGGCCGCTCCGCTATTGTCAGTTGTTTTATTATGGCTGTTGTGGCTGAAAAGTTCTTATTCCCTCAGTTTATGGTATATTTTCAATCATCATTTTGCTAATGCGTCCGACGTTGAAAAAATGGGGCTGTTGAACGGGTTTTTGATGGTGTTGGGCCGGTTTCAAGGAAAAGTGCTGGGATTGTGTCGTCCGGCTTCCGTTTTGTGTTTTGGCGAAGCCGGCTGCGGGAAGACGTCGACGGTTGCAATTCCTTCTGTTCTACGTTCGGACAGTGCCTGTGTTGTCGCGGTTGACAACAGCAGTACTCTGGCCAGGCATACCAGCGGGTATCGAGCTAAACTTGGAAAGGTGTTTTATTTTAACTGGGATTTGTGCGATGATGATGCCAAAGGCGTTGTTTATCCGCGCTGGAATCCTCTGTCTGTGGGAAACTTGCCGCCCAAAGGAGTAAAAAGAGACGAATATCTGGGATTTGTGGCGTCGTATCTGACGGCGGAAGAAAAGCGGGAAAATAAACGCAATTATTGGGAAATGCTGGCTTATAACACGATTTATTCTATGTTGCAGTTTATGGTAAGTAAAGTCAGCCAGGCGGAGGCTAACGATTATTTTCTTAATAAAATTCTGGAAAACGGCCGGCTTGGCAAAGAAGATAAAGATGTTCTGCTCAGTTATTATGTTTTGATGCCGGAAAAATATGCCGAAAAGGCCGTTAAGGAAATTCACCGGGAAAAAATTTCGGCGGCGGAATATTTTCCGGTCGGAAGCTGGGCGGGTATTCCGTCTTCGTGGCAGGGGAAGGAGCTGTGTCTGGGTATGGTTACGGACTGGTTTGTGCAGCATTATCTGGCTTCGCATGACGACGGTATGCACGGTGACTGGCTGAACTGGCTGGAATCGCTGAAAGCGGAGGCTGTTTTGTTTAATTATCATCCGGCCGCCGTTGAAGGAATTGAGAGATTTTTGAGTCTTTCCCGGCAGCAGCGGGAGATTATTTTTGCTTTTGTTTTGAAACCGTTTAAAATTTTTGTTAACCAGGCTGTGCGGGAGAGGACAAGCGGCAATGACTTCTGTCTGGGGCAATTGCGCGGCATAAGAAATGCGGAGACCAGAGAGTTTGAACCGGTAACGGTTTATTCGACAGCCAATACCAAAAGCTCCAAGTTTATCAGCCGGATGTTTGTGGAGATGCTGCTGCGGCATAATCTGGAGCCTCATAAACATAAAGGGCCCTTTCCGGTTTTGACGGTAATTGACGATGTCGGGCAGATGTTGAAAATCAGAGGGTTGGCAGAAAGCGTCGCCAAAGGGCCGCAAATGAAAATGTCTTTTCTGATGTTGTGCAACAGCCTGCATAATATGGAGAATACGTACAGTAAAACGGCTTTGGAAGACTTGGTCGTTAATACGAGCTATAAAATCATTATGGCCGAAGATACGGTAAAACTCAGTCGGCAGCTGAATAAACTGGCGGTTTTTGCCAGCCGTTCGGTGCAAATTCCGGCCGATAAGAAACCGTGCCGCTTCCGACATAAGATCTTTGCGGATTCAAATTACTATCATCATTTGGCAAAAGAGCTGCGTGCGCGAAAAAATTTGAAGGTCATTACCAAAGGCTATCAGATTTTGTTGGCGGAAGGCTATTATCATCGTCCTGTTCTGACCAAACACGTGCATTTTTTGAAAGATGAGAAATTCAGAGGAAAGGCCGTGGTTCCGGCAAATTATTTTTTAAGCGGTGAAGCGGCGGCCAGACGCAATGTTCAGGATTTAAGGGTTCCGGCAATTGATGAGGTTCTGTTTGGCATGGATTTGGGTATAGATGACGAAACGGAGCTTAACCAATATATGGATATGGTTTATGACGAGATGAAGAACAAAGCTCCGGAAAACGCACTGCAGGCGGAAGAAAAGAACGGGGCCGACTGGTGGATGCAGGAAAGTGCTTTTGAGGCGAAAACGCAAGGACGAGTCAGCAACCCTTTTGAGAAAAAATAACTGTAAATTTGGGATTAAATCTGCTATCTTACGGTTAAATTACAACGAATCGGCAAAAAAAATGGAAGAAACCTTATTTTCGACACAGGTAAAGCGGCCTCTGGCTGACCGGTTACGCCCCAAGAGTCTTGACGAAGTGGTGGGACAGGATCAGGTCGTGGGCGAAAATGCGCCGCTAGGGCGTATGGTAAAGGCCGGCAAAATTTCCTCTTTTATTCTGTGGGGGCCTCCGGGGTGCGGCAAAACAACAATCGCGCGGCTGATTGCCGAAAATACCAAACTTTATTTTGAACAGATTTCCGCCGTTTTTTCCGGGGTGGCCGATTTGAAGCGAGTTTTTTCCTATGCTCAGGAGCGTCGTGCCAGTCAGGGGCAGGGAACGTTGTTGTTTGTGGATGAAATTCATCGTTTTAACAAGTCCCAGCAGGAT
>CALXTO010000021.1 GCA_944391425.1 uncultured Alphaproteobacteria bacterium
ACCGAGTGGAATACCATTGAAGACATCGCCCAATCCTTAAAAGAAATATCTTCGGCCTTAAACCAGATCCGCACCATGTCGGCGGAACTGGGCAGTTATTACAACATTGTCCTTAATCGCCAGGACTTTACCGAAAACCTGATTAATGTTCTGGAAGAAGGCGCGGACAAGCTGACCCTGGCGGACATGAACGAAGAAAGTGCCAACATGCTGGCCTTACAAACCAGACAACAGCTGGCAACCAATTCCCTCTCGCTCGCCTCTCAGGCCGCTCAGTCTATTTTGAGGCTGTTCTAATAAAATTTCTTCCGGAAAATGAGATAAACGAAAAAGGTTTGGCCGTTAGTGTGTATAAATGCGTTAGGCGGTTGTAAATTAGCATGAAAACACATATAAATACAGGCAGGAGAAAATTTTATGCTGTTTTCAAAATTTGAACGTCTGGTTGCCAAACGCTATATGCGTGCTAAACGCAAAGAGGGTTTTATTTCGGTAATTACCGGTTTCGCCTTTACGGGAATTGCTTTGGGTGTAGCAACTTTGATTATCGTGATGTCGGTGATGAACGGTTTCCGCCACGAGCTTTTGTCACGGATATTGGGCATTAACGGGCATATTTCGCTGATGTCGCCGCTGGGTTATCCTTTTAATAATTATAAGGAAGCCATAAAAGATCTGGCGGAAATGGAACATATTCAGCTTGTGATTCCGATGGTGGAAAATCAGTTGCTGGTGACAGCAGGGAAGTCGGCCGAAGGTGCAATGGTGCGCGGGATTGACGGCAAAGATTTGGTTAAAAAGCAGATTTTGAAAGACAGCCTTAAAAAGGTCGATATGAAGGATTTTAAGGGCGATAATGTGATTATGGGCATTCGGCTGGCGACTAAAATGGGCGTGGTGCCGGGTGACAAGATTACTCTGATTTCACCAAACGGCAAAGTGACCGCTTTCGGAACGGTGCCACGAATGAAGTCTTATCAGGTTATCGGCACTTTTGAAGTCGGCATGTTTGAGTATGATAACAACTTTATTTTTATGCCGCTGGAAACCGCGCAGACTTATTTCGGCCTGAAAGGGGCCGTAACCCATATTGATGTAACGCTGGATGATGAATCAATGCTGAAGCCGGTGCGTCAGAGCATTGAAGAAAGCGTTGGGGCAGGGGCTTATGTCTATGACTGGAAACAAAGCAATGCGGCTTTCTTTAATGCCATTGACGTTGAGCGCAACGTTATGTTCATTATTCTGACTCTGATTATTCTGGTAGCGGCGTTTAACATTATTACCGGATTGATTATGCTGGTAAAAGACAAAGGGCGTGATATTGCGGTTTTGCGCACGATGGGTGCCAGCAAAGGGGCGGTTATGCGCATCTTTTTTATTGACGGCGCATTTATCGGCGTGGTGGGTACGACTATCGGGCTGATTTTGGGGCTGTTGTTTTGTTATAATATCGAAACAATCCGCCAGGGGCTGCAAGCACTATTGGGGCGAGATTTGTTCTCGGCAGAGATTTATTTCCTGTCAACATTGCCGGCTAAGGTGGATAATCTGGAAGTGCTGACAGTGGCCGGAATTTCGCTGCTGTTGTCTTTTTTGGCGACGTTGTATCCAGCATATCGGGCGGCAAAAATGGATCCGGTGGAGGCTTTGCGTTATGAATAAAAAAGCGCCGACTTTGGAATTGAAAAACGTGTTTCGCTCATTTAAGCAGGGGAGCCAGACTGTGGAGGTTTTGCGCGGGATTAACTTGGATATTGAGGCCGGGGAAATTGTGGCGCTGACCGGCCCTTCCGGGTCCGGAAAATCGACTATGCTGCAGATTGCCGGTTTGCTGGAGCGTCCGAGCAAAGGCGAAATTTATCTGGACGGGCAAAAATGCAGCAAGCTCGGCGATGCTGTACGTACGGCTTTGCGCCGCGATTATCTTGGGTTTGTGTATCAGTACCATAATCTGTTGGCGGATTTTGATGCGGTGGAAAATGTGGTGCTGCCGCAACTGATTGCCGAGGTGCCGCTAAAACAGGCCAGAGAGAAGGCACAGTGGCTGTTAAAACGTTTGGGACTGGAAAAAAGGTTTAAACACCGTCCGGCGGAGCTTTCCGGCGGCGAACAGCAAAGGGTGGCAATTGCCCGGGCGCTTGCCAATACGCCAAAGCTGCTTTTGGCGGATGAACCGACGGGCAATTTGGATCCCAAAACTTCAGAGGTTGTGTTTGCCGAATTGTTGGATATTGTCAAAGAAACGGGACTGTCGGCATTGGTTGCTACTCATAATCTGGAGCTGGCGGCGCAGATGGATCGGGTTGTGCGTTTGCAGGACGGCGTTTTGGCCGGTATCGGAGGCACAGCTCCGGAGGTTTCAAAGAATTTTTATTAAAGTCAAAAACGGTCTCTTCGGAGACCGTTTTTGACAGTTTTTCAGGCCGCTTTACCATTGTTCTTGGAGTTTTTTGATTTCGAACTCGGTGAGGGCCCATGTTACGATTGATTTAAGAGCCCAAAGGATGCAGACAATGCCTATCCCCAGGAAGATGTGTGATACGGAGTTCCCGCGGAGGAAATAGGGAGTCAGCAGCATATAGCAGCTTATGATGAATTCTATTACTACCCAGTTCCTCAGCTTGTTGGCGTATTGTTTCAGTTCTTTGAGCTTTTGTTCTGTCGGTTTCATAATAGTATGTGATTTAATTGGTTAGCGAAGTAATTGTATATTTTTTGAGCAACAATGCAAGATAAAACTGCTGACGGGGCGGCGGGTAATTTATGGAACGGTAACGGGACAAAAGAATTTGTCCGGGAAATGAATAAAATGCTTGCAATCGGCGGGAAATGGTTGTATAAGGGCTTCCGAACCGAGTGGCGCGGGCTAACTGGCATGCCTGGCGACTCGTTATAATTCCAAATTGTAATGAACTTAGAAAGGGATTAAAATGCCTAAAATGAAAACGAAGAGCGCCGTTAAAAAACGCTTTGGCGTTACCGGCTCCGGAAAATTGAAAAGAAACTTTGCTTTCAAGAGACACTGCCTCTTCTGCAAAACTCAGAAAATGAAAAGACAGGCCCGCGGAACGACTCTGGTGGCCGATGTCGATGTTAAAATCATCAAAAAGTTTTTACCGTATTTGTAGGGAGAGTAGAAAATGTCTCGTATTAAAAGAGGTGTAACGGCCCGTGCCCGTCACAAAAAAGTTTTCTCTATGGCCAAAGGTTATAGAGGTCGTTCCAAGAACGTCTTCAGAGTTGCGATTGAGAAGGTCGAGAAAGCCCTTCAGTATGCTTATCGCGACAGAAGAACCAAGAAAAGAAACTTCCGCACTTTGTGGATTCAGAGAATCAATGCGGCGACCCGCCTGCATGATATGACCTATTCCCGATTTATGAACGGGCTCGCCAAAGCCGGTATTGAGCTCGATCGTAAGGTATTGGCCGATATCGCTGTTAAAGAGCCCGAAACTTTCGCAAAATTGGTTGAGCAAGTTAGAGCTTCTTTAAGCAAATAATTTGAAAAAATAAAGTAATATGTGAGAAGAGTCTGCTTGAGCAATCAGGTAAGGCTCTTCTGCATTTTAAATGATGGTGGAAATATGGAAAATATCGAAAATATAAAACAAGAAACGCTGCAAGCCATTGCCACGGCGGCGGATATGAAGACCCTGGAAGAAATCCGCGTAGCCGTTCTGGGCAAAAAAGGCCGGGTGACCGAACTGATGAAAGGTTTGGGCGCGCTTTCGATTGAAGCAAAAAAGGAAATGGGCAAAAGCCTTAACATTCTCAAGGGGGAAATTGAAAAGGCTCTGGAAGGCCAGAAAGAGGTTTTGGAGGCGAAAGAGCTGAATGCCCGCCTGCAAAGCGAAAAAATTGATGTAACCCTGCCGGTGCGTCCGGAAAATCAGGGGCGGATTCATCCGGTTTCCAAAATTTATGAAGAAGTTGTAGCCATTTTCGGCGAGATGGGATTTGAAGTTGCCGAGGGGCCGGATATTGAAGACCAGTTTCATAATTTTAATGCATTGAATATGCCGGCCAACCATCCGGCGCGGCAGATGCAGGATACATTTTATATTCCTAATCCGGAGAGCGCCGATTTTGACGACAGTTTTGTCGTGCGTACCCATACGTCTCCGGTGCAGATCCGCACTATGGAGAAAAATAAGCTGCCGATCCGCATTATTGCGCCGGGGCGAACTTACCGTTCGGATTATGATGCGACCCATACCCCGATGTTCCACCAGGTTGAGGGTTTGGTCATTGATAAAAATATTACCATGGCGCATCTCAAAGGCTGTCTTTATGATTTTGTGAAAGCTTTTTTTGAACTGGACGAGATTCCGGTGCGTTACCGTCCATCCTATTTTCCGTTTACGGAGCCTTCGGCGGAGATGGACATCGGCTGCAAAAAATCTAAGACCGAGTTGAAAATCGGTGCCGGCACCGATTGGTTGGAAATTTTGGGTTGCGGTATGGTTCATCCCAATGTTTTGAAAGCCGGCGGTATTGATCCTGACGAGTATCAGGGGTTTGCCTTTGGCGTGGGAATTGACCGTCTGGCGATGCTGAAATACGGTATTCCGGATTTGCGGACCTTTTTTGAATCTGATGTCAGATGGTTGAAACATTACGGCTTTGTGCCGCTGGACGAGTCTTCAATGACCGGTGGTTTGAGCAATAACGGAGGATTGGCACGATGAAATTTACATTATCCTGGCTGAAAGAACATCTGGATACCAATGCGAGCGTGGAAGAAATTGCCGAAACGCTGACCAAAATCGGATTGGAAGTCGAAGAAATATTGAATCCCGCCAGTAACTTAAAAGGATTTGTTACAGCAAAGGTTGAAACTTATGAACGTCATCCTGATTCGGATCATTTGGGTTTGTTGTGCGTTGATACCGGGAAAGAAAAGCTGCAGGTTGTGTGCGGCGCGCCCAACTGCCGTCAGGGGATTGTCGGTGTGTTTGCGCCGGTCGGAACGCTGATTCCGTGTTATAACGAGGTTTTGAAAGTCGGTACAATCCGCGGCGTGGAAAGTTTCGGCATGATGTGCTCGGAAAAAGAACTGTGCATCGGCGAAGATCATAACGGCATTATCATTTTGCCGGAAGGAACTCCGGTAGGGGTTCCGGCTGCGGAAGTTTTGAACATTGATCCGGTGATTGAGATTTCAATTACGCCGAACCGCGCCGAATGTTTGGGCGTACGCGGCGTAGCGCGTGATTTGGCCGCAGCCGGTCTGGGAAAACTGAAGCCGCTTAAAATTGCGAGTCAAAACAGCGGGTTCAAAAGCCCGATTGATGTAAAGGTTGAAAATTTTGAAGCGTGCCCAACCTATGTCGGACGCTATATCCGCAATGTCAACAATAAAGCCGAGACGCCGAAATGGATGAAAGACCGGCTGACGGCAATCGGGCTGCGTTCGATTTCGCCGCTGGTTGATATTACCAATTATATCAACTATGATATGGCACGTCCGCTGCATGTTTTTGATGCGGACAAACTGAAAGGCGATATTTGTGTGCGAATGGCCCGTGATGGTGAAAAATTCGTTTCCCTGGAAGAAAAAGAATATGCATTGGATGACAAGTCTCTGGGGATTTGCGATGATGAGGGGATACAGTGTTTGGGCGGCATTATGGGCGGCGTTGAAAAAGGCTGCTCAGAAGAAACCAAAAACGTCTTTTTGGAATGCGCTTTGTTTACGCCGGAGTGCATTGCTCGTACCGGTCGCAAGTTTCAGATTGATTCAGACTCTCGCTATCGTTATGAACGCTGGGTTGATCCGAAATCGAATATTTTAGGTTCCGATTATGCTACGCAGCTGATTTTGGAAATCTGCGGCGGCGAGGCTTCGGAACAGATTGTGGCCGGAAACGAGAATTGCGCGCCGCGTGTTGCTTATATTCGCCCGGAAAGGATGAAGGATTTTGCCGGAATTGAAGTTTCCAAAGAAAAAATTGTTGAGATTTTGGATAAACTCGGCTTTGAAACCAGCGAAGAAAACGGCAAAATCAAAGCTGTGTCTCCGACTTGGCGCGGCGATATCGAAGGTGAACATGATTTGATCGAAGAAGTTGTGCGTATGATCGGTTTGGATGCTATTCCGGCCGAATCTCTTCCGCACGGCAAGTTTCCGGCGCAGACCCTGACTCCGGCACAGCGCCGCGTGGTAACGGTCAAGCATGAACTGGCTTCGCGCGGAATGCTGGAGACGGTTACGTGGAGCTTTACGGATTCAAAACTGGCGGAAAATTTCCGCAAAGAGCGTGATGCGGTCAAACTGTATAATCCGATTGCCGCCGATTTGGATGAAATGCGTCCGTCGGTTTTGCCCAATCTGTTGCTGGGATTGAAAAACAATATTGCCCGTGGTTATGCCAATGTCTGCCTGTTTGAGGTCGGACCTGAATTTTACGGCCGCAAACCCGGCGAACAGCTTTTGGCCGCCGCCGGTGTCCGCAGCGGTATGACTTCCAAAAAATCATGGTACGGCGAACAACGCGTATATGATGTTTTTGATGCTAAGGCAGATGCTTTGGCGGCGATTGCGGCAGCAAACGGTCCCGCGGACAGCGCGCAGGTTACTGCTGATGCTCCGGAATATTATCATCCCGGCCGCAGCGGCGCTTTGCGTCTGGGCAAAAATGTGATTGCCTATTTTGGTGAGATTCATCCGCTGATTACCAAAAAATTGGGAATTAAGCAGCGGGTCGTTGCATTTGAGGTGTTGCTGGACAATATTCCGCTGCCTAGGGTATCGCATGACAAAGCGCGGAAGAAACTGGAATTGTCGGCTTTTCAGCCGGTTGACAAAGATCTGGCTTTTGTCATGGATAAAGACGTGCGGGCGGTTGATGTGATTGCTGCCGCCAGAAACGCTGATAAGGCACATATTACCGATGTACGGGTGTTTGATGTCTATGAAGGCGAAAACCTCCCTGAGGGCAAAAAATCCCTGGCTCTGGCCATAACTTTCCAGCCGCTGGAAAGTACTTTCAGTGATAGCGATATTGAAGTCCTGATGAATAAGGTTATTGTTGAAGTCGGTAAAAAGACCAACGCTGTTTTGAGAGCTTCCTGATATTTCGGTGTCAACTGTAAAAAAACCGCTCGTGATGAGCGGTTTTTTTGTTTAGGCCGTTACCGGTTTGAGTTTGGGTGCTTTGATTGAAGCCTTCTTTTTAACCGGAGCTTTTTTACCTGTAGGAGCCGGTTTGGGAACCGGTTTTTTAACGACTTTTTTGGGAGCCGGCTTAGCTACTGCCTTTTTCTGAGGTGCTTTGACGTTTTCTTTGACAGGCAACGGTGTTTTTAATGTGGTATCGCGATGAGGCTTTTCATGCTTTTCGCCTTTGTCGTTAATATAGCTGACATTGAAACAAAGCAAAACGAACATGAAAAGATTGGTTGCCAGCATTTGGCTATAAGGACAGACAAAAAGATAATTTATGACAATGTACGGTAGGTAAATCAATGCGGCGACAGCCAGCCACTGGCGGTAAGAATTTTTGGTATAGGCCATGAAGCTCTGCAAAGAGGGAACCTGATCTTTAATAATCAACGGCAGGATAATATTAAATCTAGCCAGAAAATACAGGCCGACGAAGATATTGAAAAAGGCTGCCAAAGTGATGGCTGCCAATGTTGACGCCGTTATAAAGGAAAGGATGTAAAAGAAGATGAACATCGGTAAAGTGGCAACAAGACCGAGGGCAATTTGGACAACCAGATACAAAACAAAAATTTTGGCGCTGGCCAGCGGATTAACTTTTCTGAAGTTCATTAAACGCTGATAAATACTGATGTCGGTTGCCGCACTGACCAGAGGGATTAAGAAAAAAGCGCCGTAAAGAAAATATAAAACGCCGCGGTTTTCGGTGCCAAGGTTTTGAAAATAAACGGAGATTCCCGACAGGATTAAAAGAGGCAGAGCATATAGCAGGATGATGGGAAATTTCCTTAAAAACAGTTTATAGGCGTCTAAGATAATATTCAGCATGGCTTTTTCCTCTCAGCAATTTAACTCTTTAAAAAGATACTCTTAATATTTCAGGTTGTCAAAATTTATTTAAGCGTCGGGCGGAGTTGTGCTTCTATATCTTTGAAATAGCGCACGGTATCCGCTTTGAGCTCGTTGGTGGCTGCTTCATCGCAGACGATTGAAGCATGCTGGTGCATTTGCAGAATGCTGACCGGCCACATATGGTTGATGCTGCCTTCAACGGCATGATGAAGGGCGCGAGCCTTGTTGGCACCTGAAACAATCAGCAAAACTTCTTTGGCATCCATGATGGTGCCGACGCCGACAGTCAGAGCCGTGGTTGGCACTTGGCTTATATCTCCGCCGAAAAAGCGCGAATTGGCTTTGATAGTTTCCCGAGTCAGAGTTTTAACACGCGTACGAGAAGACAGAGAGGATCCGGGTTCATTGAAAGCGATATGTCCGTCCTCGCCGACACCACCGACAAATAGGTTGATTTGTCCATAACGTTTGATTGTTTCCTCGTAGTTTTTGCATTCGCGCACATAATCTTTGGTCATGCCGTTGAGAATGTGGATATTGGCATGCGGAATGTTAATGTGGTTGAAGAAATTTTCGTACATGAAACGATGGTAGCTTTGCGGATGATCCGGCGGAAGGCCGACATATTCGTCCATGTTAAAGGTGACGACATGTTCAAAAGAAAGCGTGCCTTTTTGATACATCTTAATCAGTTCCTGATACATGCCCAGCGGCGATGAGCCTGTCGGCAGCCCCAAAATGAAAGGCTTTTTGGCGGTGGGACGGAAAGATTTAATGCTGTAGGCAACGTAGTTTGCCGCCCAGCGGGAACAATTGGAGTAATCTTCCTGAATGATTAAGCGCATGATGTCAGTCCTCCTTTATCAGTCTGCCGTTAATTATGGTATGCAGAATTTCAAATTTTTTGTTGAAAACGATTATGTCGGCTTCATATCCGGGCATAATCAAGCCTTTGCGCTCCTGTTTCATAATCCGGGCAGGATTGGCTGAGGCAATGCGGATTGCCTTTTCGACGGGGATGCCCCATGAAACCAGGTTTTTGAAGCCATCGAGCATGGAAATTCCCGAGCCGACGATTACGTTGTCGGATTTGCGGCGGAAACACTTGTCAAAATAAAGTTCGTCCGTTTCGGCAGAGGGCGTTTTGGAAGGTTTGAGAGAATCGGTTACCAAAACCAGCTGGTTGAGCGGTTTACACTTCATCAGCAAGGTGAGCAGGTGTGGATTGACGTGAATGCCGTCGCCGATGATTTCGCAGGACAATTCGGGATGAATCAGGGCAGCACCGACTACGCCGGGTTCCCGGTGGTGGAGGGGACGCATGGCGTTGAAAACATGGGTGATATGCATAATACCAGCTTGCATGCCTTCAATCATCTGGTCGTAGGTGGCGTCAGTATGCCCGGCTTGCAGAACGATGCCTTTTTTGAGGCAGAACAATGCCAGCTGCCGCATATTTTTCAGTTCGGGAGCGACGGTCATATTAATGATTTTGCCGTCGGAAGCTTTCCATATCCGTTCCATCAGGGCAAGGTCGACCTGACTGAGGCCATTTTGCATTTGGCCACCGATGCGCGCCGGCGATAAAAAAGGTCCTTCAAGGTGGATACCCAGTATTTTGGCGCCTTTTTCCTTACCGGAAGCTTTGACGATGGCTTTGACGGCTGCTATTGTTTCTTTTTCCGGTGCGGCGGCAACTGTCGGAACAAACGAGGTGACCCCATAGCGGCATAAGATTTCGGACATCTTCAAAATGGATTTTGCCGTGCCGTCGTTGGCGTCATAACCGCCAATGCCGTGAATATGAGTATCGATGAAACCGGGAGCAAGAAAAGCTCCTTTGGCATCGATTATCCGGACTTTGGCAGAGAATTGTTTTTGGCGGAAGCGGGTTTCGTTATAGACGTCGGAAATAAAGCCGTCAACGATGTGAACGGCGCATTTTTTCATGACCGAAGAACCGGTTAGGACCGTTGCGTTATGCAGACAGAGTTCGGCAGCCATAAAGTACCCCTTTTTTATCTTTTTCTTTATTATTTATAACAAAGGTAAAATTATAGTAAAGTTATTTTGTCGGCGAAGGGGAGTTTTGAACAGCCGGTCTTTTTTGGCGATAATGCTGGTGATAGGTTTCGGCAGGATAGAATATTCCGGCATGGGAAACTTCGGTGACAATTGGAGCGGTATATTTTCCCCGGGCATTGAGGCTGTTGATTTTTTTGATGGCAAGCGTGCGCTGTTGTTCGCTGACATAAAAAATGGCGGAACGAAACTGACTCCCGGAATATTGTCCCTGCCGGTTCAGAGAAGTCGGGTCGTGCGAATCGAAAAAAATGTCTAAAAGCTTTTCATAGGCAATCTTTTCCGGTGTGTAGGTGATTTCGATCGCTTCGGCATGTCCGGTGCGTCCGCCGGAGATTTCCATATGAGTCGGGTTGGGAACGGCGCCGCCGGTGTAACCGATAACCGTGGAAATGATGCCGGGGATGTTTTCAAAGCTGGCCTGCAAGTCCCAAAAACAGCCTCCGGCGAAAATAGCCCGTGATGTGGTCATGATTATCCTCTTAAAAAAATTGCCCTATAAAAGTATATAGGGCTCAGAGCAGGGTTTTAAATTAGATAAAATGTTTACCGCCAAAAAAACAGTATGCTTAAGATGCGCAAAACTGTTCGGGCTTTGAAAGAAGGAGCGAAAAAAGATGCCAGCGGGCTATTGCGGTACAGTTTCCAGGCCGGAGCCATGCCGTAAAAAGCATAATTGAGGCAGCGTTTGAAGTAGTATTGTCCCAGTACGCGATTGAAAGCTTTTTCATCAAAGCAGCGGTTGAGTGCGTTGGCTTCACGGAGTTTGAGAAGAATCAACTCAATATTTCGGATAATGTTTTTACTCCTGATGCGGGCGCGCCCGGGGATGAGAAAGTCGTCCAGAATGCGGCGCTCCTCTTCGGACGGGCAAAAGCCGAGGTTTTTGTATATCACATCGCGCAGGCGTTTGCCTTCGGCAATCACTTTGTCGCGTTTAGTCTGCGAGGTCATCCCTTTATACATGCGGTAGTCCAAAAGCACGTCGGGCAGGTTGTGAAAACGCATGAACGGACTGGCGTCAATCCACAGTTTGCGGTCGTTGGACGAGGCAAAAGTTTCATCATAACGGATGTTGTTGTTGAGAAACACGTCTTTACGCATTATGGAAGTTTGGTGCGCCAACGGCATTTTGAATAACAGCAGGGCTTTAATATCTGTATCATTTTGAGGATAGCGGACTGTTTTATGTTTGGTTCCGAAAGTTTGGAAAGCCGTGCCGCATACGCCGACTTCGGGATGTGTTTCCATGAAATCAACCTGCTTTTGCAAGCGCTCGGGGCGGGCGAGATCGTCATGGTCCTGGCGTGCAATATATTTACCGCGGGCAAGAGAGAAACCAAGGTTGGAACTTCCGGAAATACCCAGGTTCCGTTCATTTTTAACGTAGCGGATGCGCGGATCGTCATAGGCGGCGATAATTTCGTCGGTATTATCGGGCGAACAGTCGTTGATAATCAGAAGTTCAAAATCGCCGAAGGTTTGGTTTAAAACGGAATCAACGGTTTGCTTCAAATAGGCCGCACCTTTGTAAGTCGGCATCAGGACGGTTACCAACGGCTGTTCGCTCATTTTCAGGCAGCCTTACGGTTAAGTTTTGCCAAATACCAGTCAACGGTTTTGACAATGCCGCTGGCAAAGTTTTCGTCAGCTTTCCAGCCCAGTTCGGTCGAGAGCTTGGTAGCATCAATGGCATAACGCTTGTCGTGGCCGGGACGGTCTTTGACAAAGACGATTTGCTGCTTGTAGGAAGCTTTGTCGGCGCGCGGGCATTTCTGATCCAGAATGGTACAAATGGCGTCAACGATTTCCAGATTGTTTTTCTCGTTGTGGCCGCCGACATTGTATGTTTCGCCGGCTTTTCCGGTATGGAAAATCAAATCAATGGCTTTGCAGTGATCAAGGACATACAACCAGTCACGGACATTTTTGCCGTCGCCGTAAATCGGAATGTCTTTGCTGCCAAGCGCATTAGAGATAATTTTGGGTATCAATTTTTCAGGGTGTTGCTTGGGGCCGTAGTTGTTGGAACAGTTGGAAACGGTAACGTTCATACCGTAAGTATGAAAATAGGCGCGGACCAGCATGTCCGAGCTGGCTTTGGATGCCGAATAAGGCGAATTGGGGGCATAAGGCGTGGTTTCATAAAAATAACCGGTATCGCCCAGAGTGCCGTAGACTTCATCCGTGGAAATATGATGGAAGCGTGCGTCTTCAAATCCTTTTTTGACCTGATGCGGACCGTCCATCCAATATTTGCGGGCAACGTCCAATAGTGTGAAGGTTCCCAGAATGTTGGTTTCGATAAAAGCCTGCGGGCCGGTGATTGAATTGTCGACATGGCTTTCGGCGGCAAAATGAATGACTCCTCTGATGTCGTTTTCGGCAAAGAGCTTTTCAATCAGCGCGCGGTCGCAGATGTCGCCTTTGATAAAGCGATAGTTGGGCATGGCAGCGCATTCGCTCAGGTTGTCAAGATTGCCGGCGTAAGTGAGCTTATCAAGGTTGATGATGTTGTAGCCGGGGTATTTGGCGGCGAAGTAAGGGACAAAGTTAGCCCCGATGAACCCGGCGCCGCCGGTAATTAAAATTGTTTTTGCAGACATTTTTGCAGACTTTCTTTCCAATGGTTGATGCTTAAATTAAAGGTGTGTTTGATTTTGCTTTTGTTCAGCACGGAATAAAACGGGCGTTTGGCCGGCGTCGGATAATCTTTGCTTTCAATCGGCAATACCCGACAATTCAGTCCGGAAAGCTCCATGATTGTGACGGCGAAGTCATACCATGAACAGACGCCTTCATTGGAAAAATGAAAAATCTCTTTCATTCCCGGCGTAATTTGCGGGAGAATTCGCACGATGGCGGCGGCCAGATCCGCGGCGTAAGTCGGTGTGCCGACTTGGTCGAAAACAACATTTAACTCTTTACGTTCCGAACCAAGGCGGCGCATGGTTTTGACAAAGTTGTTGCCGAAGTTTGAGTATAACCAGGCAGTGCGGATAATAACGGCAGTTTGGGCTGTCTCTAAAACGGCCTGTTCGCCGGCGAGCTTGGTTGTGCCGTAAACCGACTGAGGATTGGGTATGTCAGTTTCTTTATAAGGCCGGCAATTGCTGCCGTCGAAAACATAGTCGGTAGAAATATGGATTAGCGGAATTCCTGTTGCGGCCAGATTGCGCGGGCCGTCGACATTGATTTTGTGCGCCGTTTCACGGTCGTTTTCGGCTTTGTCAACAGCCGTGTAGGCCGCACAGTTGACAATGGCGGAAAATCTTCCGGCCGCGGCAAAAGCGGCAACGGCGGCTGCGTCGGTAATGTCGAGCTCGTCTTTGTCAACGTAAACGGCGCGCTCTTTTAAAAGCAGGCGCAATTCATTTCCCAACTGTCCGTTGGCGCCGGTAACTAGAAACATGTGACCTCCTTTAGGAAAGGCTGAGCCTTGTCTTTATCGGAAAGGACAGCTTCTTCCGGTTTGATTTTCCAGTCGATGCCGATGTCGGGATCGTTGAAACGGATGCCTCCTTCGGAAGCTTTGTTGTAAATGTTGTCGCATTTGTAGCTGAAAACGGCAGTCGGACTCAGTACCGAAAAACCGTGGGCGAAGCCGCGCGGAATCATCAGCTGCAGCTTGTTTTCGGCAGAAAGTTCAACAGCTTCATATTTGCCGAAAGTCGGCGAACCGGGGCGGATGTCAACGGCTACGTCCAAGACTTTTCCTTCCAAGACGCGGACCAGTTTGGCCTGTGAAAATTCGCCTTTTTGAAAGTGGAGGCCGCGGATGGTGCCATATACCGAAGCTGACTGGTTGTCTTGAATAAAATTATAGTTTAATCCGGCTTCGGCAAATTTGGCCTGGTTATAGCTTTCAAAGAAATAACCCCGCGAATCGTAAAAAATCTGCGGTTCGATAATCAGCAGGTCTTTGATTGAAGTGTCATAAACTTTCATGGTATTCCTCAAAGATGTATTGCAGATAGGCCTTGTAGGTGGTGCCGTCTTTCAGCGAATTGATGATTTGCAGCATCTGTTCGTCGTTGATGAAGCCTCGGCGGTAGGCAATTTCTTCGACGCAGGAAATTTTGAGCCCTTGTCTGGCTTCAATGATTTCGACATAGTTGGAAGCGTCCAGAAGCGACTGGGGCGTTCCGGCATCCAGCCAGGCATTGCCGCGGCGCATGGGGATGACTTTAAGCCGGCCTTCCTGAAGATAAAGACGGTTGAGATCTGTGATTTCCAACTCTCCGCGAGCCGAAGGCTTGAGGTTGCGGGCTTTTTCCACAACATCCGGTTTGTAGAAATACAGGCCGACAACGGCGTAGTTTGATTTTGGTTGTTTGGGTTTTTCTTCAATGGAAACGGCGTTGAGGTTTTTATCAAACTCGACGACGCCGAATCTTTCGGGATCGGACACGTGGTAGCCGAAGACAACTCCGCCGGGATTGTTGGCGACGGCATCACGGAAGTTTTGCAGCTGGTCACCCATGTAGAAAATATTGTCGCCCAGGATTAAACATACCTCGTCATCCCCAATGAAGTCGGCACCGAGGATAAATGCTTCGGCAATGCCGCGCGGGGCTTCCTGAACCCGGTACTCAACGTTGAGTCCGAGCTTTGAACCGTCGCCGAAAAATTTGGCGATATTCGGGGTGTCCTGCGGAGTGGAAATAATGAGAATATCTTTGATGCCAAACAACATAAGCGTGGACAACGGATAATAAATCATCGGTTTGTCGTAAACAGGCAACAGCTGCTTACTGGTAATTTCGGTCAGCGGATACAACCTTGATCCGCTGCCGCCGGCAAGAATTATGCCTTTCATTACTAAAATCTCCTTAATTATAAACTAATAATCAACTTATAGATTAAGCAGATTATTTATTCAAGCCTAATTATCACTATATTGACAGCTGCAGAAAAAGTGCTTGTAGTAAACGGGCAAATTGTTAATTATATTAAGGATTGTTGATTTGTTTAAGAGGTGAGTTTATGGAAACACTGCAGAGTTCCGGTTTGGTTTGGGGAATGAATCCCGCTCTGGCCGCCGTTCTGATTGTGACGGTTGCGTATTTTATTATTTTTACGGAAAAAGTTAACCGCGCTGTGATAGCCCTGTTGGGTGCGGCAGCGATGCTGATTTCCGGAATCCTGACCCAGACGCAGGCTCTGTCCGGCATTGACTTTAATACGCTGGCGCTGCTGATCGGCATGATGATTATCGTTGCCATAACCGAGCGTTCGGGGCTGTTTCAGTTTGTGGCTGTTTGGGGTGCCAAAAAGGTACAGGCAAGTCCACGCGGTCTGCTGGCCGTGTTGGCTGTCGTCACGGCGGTGTTTTCCGGGTTTTTGGATAATGTGACGACGGTTTTGCTGATTGTACCGGTGACACTGCAAATTACCAAAAAGCTGGAAATATCTCCGTATCCGTATCTGCTGATTGAGATATTTGCTTCTAATATCGGCGGCACGGCCACCTTGATCGGCGATCCGCCGAATATCCTGCTGGGGTCTGCGCTGGATTTGACTTTTATGGATTTTGTAAAAGTTCTCACGCCGGTGGTGGCTGCGGTAATGGTTTTGCTTATTCTGGTTTTTGATCTGTTTTGGAAAAAACAGCTGGTCAGCGATGCCGGTAAAAAAGCGCTGGTCATGCAGATGGATGAGAAAGACGCGATTAAAGACAGGCCGCTGTTGATTAAATCCCTTTTTGTGCTGGCGCTGGTTATTGTCAGTTTTATTTTTGCACGGCAGCTGTTTTTAGATAACGGGACGATTGCTCTGACCGGCGCGGCCTTGTTGCTGTTGCTTTACACTTTTCAAATTAAGGGGCATGAGCGGGAAGACAAGGTGGCGGAAATTTTTGCCATGGTCGACTGGACGACGATTTTTTTCTTTGTCGGTTTGTTTGTGATTGTTTACGGACTGGAGGTTACAGGTGTTCTGGGGATGCTCGGTGCTGAGTTTCTGGAGATTACCGACGGCAGCGTCCGTTATATGATGTATCTGATTTTGTGGGTGTCGGCAGTCTTTTCCAGCGCGATTGACAATATCCCGTTTGTGGCGACGATGATCCCGATGCTGAAGTCGGTGGAAGAGTCCGTCGGCGGCCGCGAGGCAATGATGCCGGTGTGGTGGGCTTTGTCGTTGGGCGCCTGTTTCGGCGGCAACGGGACGCTGGTCGGCGCTTCTGCCAACGTTGTTGTTGCCGGTATGGCGGCGCGTAATGGCGAGCCAATCAGTTTCTTAAAGTTTTTGCTATGGTCGGTTCCGGTGATGTTAATGAGCGTGATTGTGGCGAATCTATTTTTGTTTTTTGAGTTCGGATAAAAAATATCCCGCCGGTCGGCGGGATATTTTTTTTAAGCTTTGCGGGTTTTTAACAGCGAAGCGATAATTCCTCCGCCGATCAGGCTGAACGTGATTGCCAGCGATTGCATTGAAGATATTGTGATTCCGATATAAGGGAGGAAAATTTTGGAACCGATAAAAATAAGGATGACGGACAGTGCCGGTTTGAGGTATGCAAAACGGTTTACTGCCGCCGCCAGCAGAAAATACAACGCCCTTAACCCTAAAATGGCGAAAATGTTGCTGGTGTAGACGACAAACACGTCCTGTGTAATCAAGAAAATTGCAGGAATGCTGTCAAAAGCAAAAATAATGTCCATTGTTTCAATAATCAGCAAAGCGAAAAACAGCGGCGTAATATAGTGCTTACCATTTTCTTTTACAAAAAAGTGTTCGCCGCGGATTTCCTTGGTGACGTGAAAATACTTGCTGATAAATTTGTACAGGCGGCTGTCTTGAATATCGCCTTCTTTATCCGCCTTGTGCAAGGACATTTTGATGCCGGTGTAAATCAAAAAGGCCGAGAAAAGATACAATATCCAGTGGAAGTTGACAACCAGCGCGTCTCCGACCCCGATTAAAATCCCGCGCATGACAATGGCGCCGAGGATACCCCAAAACAAAACGCGGTGCTGATATTTACGTTCGATTTTCAGACTGGTGAAAATAACGGAGATAACGAAAATATTGTCCAGAGAAAGGCTCTTTTCGACCAAAAATCCGGTGTAATACAGAACGCCGGTTTCCCAGCCACGTTCATAAATTACGAAGATGCCGAAGATCAGCGCAATGGCGATATAAAAAATGCAAGCTGCCAAAGTTCCGGAAATTTTGGGTTCCTCGGCATGGCGGTGAAAGACAAACAGGTCCAGGTAAAGCAGGACCAGAACAATGACGCCGAAAATAGTCCACATCCAGGGCGCCGACAAAATTGCGTGGTTTTCTGATAAATGTTGTAAAACTTCCATGTTCGTACCTGTATGAAAAAAGGCGCCGGAACGCGGCGCCGGTATTTTAGAATTCTATACGGATAATAACCCGGCGGTTTTTTATCCGGTTTTCGGGAATGGGTTCTCCGTAAGGGTTGAGGTTGGGATAAGCCGGTGAAATTCCCGCCAGTCCGACGGCTTTAAAGCGGCTGTCTTCCATGCCATTGGATATCATGGTACGGGTGACGGCTCCGGCGCGGGCTGCTGAAAGTTCCCAGTTGGACGGCAGTTCGGCAATCTGCGACTCGCTGGTGTCGTCGGTATGACCTTCTACATTTATGCGAAAGCGCTTATATTTTGCCGAGTTTAGCAAATGAGAAATTTTTTTGATGACGGGGTAAGCTTCGGCTTTGATTTTGACGCTTCCTTTGTCAAACAGGTTAATGGTTGTCATTTCCAGATTGGCCCCATCAGCATCCGTGGAAACGATAACACCGTCTTCTTCCAAATTAAGATCGGCGACATCGTTTAAGAAACTGGTGATAATGCCTTCGGAAGCGTCTCCGCCGCCACTGCTGAATGCGGCGGCCAAGGCGTATTGAATCTGCGCCGCTTTGTTTTTATCCAGACTGGAAGAGGCGAACAACACAATAAACAATGCCAGCAACAGCGTCAGCAAATCCGAATAGGGGATAAGCCAAGTTTCGTCGGCATGTTCCTCATGAGGCGGAAGCTGCGGTTTCTTTTTGACCATGGCTTTTTCTCCTAGCCCTGTTCTTTGTCGCGGAGAGACTGACGTTCCGACTGCGGGATGAAAGCCTGAAGACGAGCCTCCATGGCAATTGAGGATGCACCTTCCTGCAAAGCAAGGGCTCCTTCCAGAACCATGCGGCGCAGTTCGACTTCTTCGGCGTTAATACGTTTTAACTTAGTGGCAAACGGGTGCCAGCAGACGTATCCGGTAAAAATACCCAGCAGAGTTGCGACGAAAGCCGCGGCAATGGAATGTCCGAGCTGGTCAATATCACTGAGGTTGCCCAGAGCGGCAATCAGGCCGATAACGGCACCGAGGACACCTAAGGTCGGCGCATACATACCGCATTGCGAAAAGATGAGGGCTCCGCCGCTGTGACGCTCTTCCATTTGTTTGATTTCGGCGTCGACTACGTTGTTGATGAATTCGGCGTTAAAACCGTCGGCAACCATGGTCATAGTGGTGCGGATAAAAGGATCTTCGACTTCGTTGGCCCGTTTTTCAATACCCATAACGCCTTCTTGTTTGGCTGCTTTGGCAACGGAAACAAAGAGCTCAAGCACTTCTTGCTTTTTAGGGAATTTTTTGCCGAAGAAAATAATTTTCAGCAGGGTAGGGAATTTTTTGAGTTCTTTCATAGGAAAAGCGTTAAAAATTGCCGCCGCCGTTCCGGCAAAGATAATCAAAAAAGCAGCCGGGTTAATCAGGGCATGCGGATCGGCCCCTTTTAAGGCCATACCAACACCAACCGCCAGTATACCGCCGATAAAACCGATAAAAGTAGATTTTTCCATTTCTATGAATCCTATATTTTGCTTACTATTACAAAAATTATAGGATTTATGTTTTAATTTTAGGTTAAAATTGTCCTAAAGGCCCAAAATTTTAAAGCGTTCTTCAAGCGGGAGAAAAGTTTTGGGGTCGGGTTTTTCTTGGACGGAGCCGAAAGGCATTTGCGCCGTCAGCCGCCAGTTTGACGGGATGTCAAATTTTGTTCGGATATCAGCGTCAATCAGGGGATTGTAATGTTGCAGGGAAGCGCCGATGCCGTGTTCGGCCAGAATGCTCCAAACCATAAACTGCAGAATGCCGTTGGCCTGTTCGGCCCAAACGGGAAATTTATCGGCGTAGAGCGGGAAACGGCTTTGCAGGTCGTGTGTCGCGTTATCGTTAATGAAAAAAAGGACGGTACCGAATCCTGCGGCAAAGGCGTTTATTTTATTTTGCGTTTTTGAAAATTGTTCAGGCGGTGTAACTTTTTTGAGAGCGTCGGCAGTAATATCCCATACTTGGTGATGGCTGGCGCCGAAGAGCAGGGCAATGCGTCCGGATTGGGAATTAAACGGGGTCGGGCATTGCAGGAGGCAATCTTGAATCCAGCCGGAAATTTCTGCAGCGGAAGAGGTTATTTCGGTTCCCAGTTTGTAAACGGAACGGCGAAGAGTGATTAATTTTTCAAAACAATCTGTCATTTTTTGCTTTCTTAAAGTTAAGGCTGCCCGGTTAAAACCGGGCAGCCGGAGTGTTATTGGGCCAAAGTGATTTCATCAACGTCAATTTCGACGGTTGTGAAACCTTTATCGATTTCCCCGGTGATGATAACGACATCGTCCGGGCCGATATTTTGTCCGTTCCAATCGTCTTCGTCGATTTCGATGACAATGTCTCCGGTCGAATCGGTAAAGACGTACATTTCATCGCCGAGTGCTTTGGAAATCTTGCCTTTCAGCATGACAAAAGCATCGTCGCCCATGCCGTTGGCCTGTTCGACGGTAATGATTTCAGTCTGCGGCGCAACGAAACCGCCTTTGTTTTTGTCTTGAGCTAAAGCCTGAGAGCCGAAAACAACGGCCGAGGCCAGCAGCGCACAGGCCAGAGAGAGCTTCTTCATCCTATTTCTCCTAAAATTACGGGTTAACAATCATGTTTAATGTATTTATGAAAATCCTAATTTGTAGAGCAGGCAAAAATTTTATTCAGGATATGGCGCAGCCATCCCTTTGTCAATTGTTAAAACTCCCAGCGCAATCCAAGGTTTATGTTAAGCGGAATACTGACATCTGACGATGAGGTAGTCGATATGTTGAAGTAAGACGATGCAGCGGGTGTTATACCGGCATTGAATCCTGCTCCGAACTGCCAGGTGGTGTCGGCGTTGTCCTCCGTAAACACATAGTCGGCGACGCTGACGGTGCTTTTGTGGTCAAAGTCGTGAAGCAGGCTTATTTTCAGAAAAGCTTCTACCGGCATTTCTCCCAGCATGAATTCCCGTCCGCCCATGATACCGAGGCGTCCGATGGAGGTGTTAAAGTCGCTTCCTTTGATAAGGGTGTTGAAGTTGGTGCGGTAGCTGATGTTGCCCAGATCCATGTATTGAATTTGAGCCTGAGGTTCGATGAAAATTCCAGATTGAAACCGTAAACGGCGGCCGGTTTCCAGAGATACGGCCCAGGCATCAAGGTCATATTTACCGTGCACATCCATGCCTGCCGGCGTATAAGAGGTGATTTTCTGGCGGCTGCGATAGTAGCTGCCGACAAGGTCCAGATAGTATCCGTCGGCGATGGACATTGTTGAGTAGATACCTCCGGAATAAGTATCTATATCTCCGCGTCCGGCAAAGCTGAATTTGTTGCGGGTATCTGACAGGCCGCCGTAAATACCGATCAACCAGCGCGATACAAGATTCTGTTTGAGCAAATAGTCAAATCCGAATTGTGTGCCGGCAGTATTGATTTTGGTTTTGCTTTCGTCGTCATGACGGATGCGGGCATTGCCTCCGAAACCGCGAATCCAAAGGCCGGAAGTGCCGTTGAAGCGCAGTTCGCCCAAGCGGGTGTTGAGGTTTTGCAAATGGGAATAAAAAATGGTGGACAAAGTGCTGTAAGTGTTTTTGGCGATGATTGCGCTTTCCGTATTGTTAAAGCTGCGCTGCAGTATCCATTTGCTGCCGTCATGAAGTAGATTGTACTGGTAGGCGCCGATATCAACGGCATCGCCAATCAGATAAAATTGTTCGCCGTTGTCCGGAGAGGTAACCAAGTTGACGGTGTCAGGAAGGGAACCGCTGCTGCTGTAGTCGTGCAGCGTAATCCCGTATGTTCCGCTGCCTCCGGAAATTTGTAAATGGTCTGCAGTGTTTTCGGACAGGTTGCCGGTCAGATAAAAATTTCCGTCTCCGTTCAGAGTGTCAACGGTTATGTTTGATGCCGTATCGGAATGCCTGAGCGTGATGTTGCCGTTGTCGAGGTTGAGCGTGCCGAAATTTTGGCTTGTATATAAAATCAAGTCGGCATTGTTTACGGTGGTATCGCCGCTTATTTCGACTCCGGAATGTAAAATGGCGGTTCCGCCATACATGGAAAGTTTGTTAATGGTGCTTTCGTTGAAAGCCTGAACTTCTCCGCCGTTGATGGTAAGATTGTCGACATCCGCGGCGTTAATGTCCATAAAACCGTTGTTGATTGTGGGATTGGCTAACGAACTTCCGGAATAGGCGAAAACGTCTCCATCATTGAGGATAAGGTTGTTTGCTATTCCGTAAACGGACATTGTGCCACCGTTAATTGTGGTTCCGTCGGCGGTTCCGCCAAACTCCACCTGCTGACGGGCTCCCGTATTGACCGTTGCTGCCGAGACGGTTCCGCCGCTGCGGACGGTTTGTCTGGCACCATTATTGAGAACGGCGCTTTGGTCTGTTCCGGAAATGTATTGGTATCCGGAATTGACGACAGTATTATAGGTATTGCCGCCGGCATAGACAGAGATTTGCCCGCCGTTGACCACCGTGCCGTAAGCCTGTCCGCCGCTGTAGACATAAATGCGTCCGCCGCTGTCAATCGTTGAAGACTGAGAAATGCCGCGGACATATTGGTTGCCGTTATATAGAATACGGGTATTTTCCGAGCGTCCCCCGGATTTGACATCCTGAAGCGCCCCGGAATAGATTATGCTGTTCTGTGCCAAGCCGCCGCTTTGGACGTTTTGAGTGCCAGTGACCGTGTAGTTTATAGCCGTGCCGTAAACGTTTTGCGTTAAGGGAACATTTCCGCCGGTACTGGTGGTTCCGGCGGGAATATCCCAAACGGAAGCTTGGGCGGTAGAAGAAGCCAGCAGTATTAGGCTGGCGGCAAAATATTTGTTCATGTTTTTTTCCGTATGTTTGTCAAAGATTAACAAAATCTAATGCTGATTTTGTGAATTTAAATATCTTGTTGAAAAAGTTATTGACAAATGAAACGATAAATATTATTAAATACGAGAATTTTGATGGCGGGGTAGCTCAGTTGGTTAGAGCAGCGGAATCATAATCCGCGTGTCGAGGGTTCGAATCCCCCCCTCGCTACCAGTCTAAGCCTTAGAGAAATCTAAGGCTTTTTTGTTGGGAGAGGCCTTGACTTTTGTAATATACTTCCTACAATTAAGAAAACAGTTTAGGGAAGACAGTCATGCTGAAATATTTTGTTTATGCCATAATTGCGGCGATTATTGCCGGAATTACTGCTGGCGGAATTCATTTATACCGAGTTGCCCAAAAGAATAAAAAGGAGATGTCCCGCTATGCCGAAGGACCGGCGGCAAAAGTTAAGCCGCTGGGCAGGGTTTTGGTCATTTATTATTCATTGAGCGGGCATACCCGCGATATTGCCGAAAGAATCAGAAATTTCACCGGTGCCGATATGTATGAAATCAAACCTTTACAGGAGATTTCGGCAAATCCTCTTTTTTACCTGAAAGTCAGAAGCCAGCTGAAAAACAAAAAGTTTCCGGAGCTGGAAGGCGAAATGCCTGATGTCAGTAAATACGACATGGTGTTTGTCGGTGCGCCGGTCTGGTGGTATACGATTGCAACACCCGGATTTTCTTTTTTGGAACAAATGGATTTTAAGGGTAAGAAGGTTGTTCCTTTTTCAACTCAGGGGAGCAATTACGGAAGTTTTTTTGAAGATTTTTCCACATATGCCAAAAACGCAAAGATTTTAACGCCGGCCTCTTTTAATAATCTTTCGCCGAAGTATGACCGGCAGGTTGATAACAAGATTGCGGCTTGGCTGAACAGCCTCTGAGAGTTAAAAACTGTTTTTGTCCGCAAGGCTTTCGTATCTTTTGTGGATACACTGAAGAGCGGTTTTGTGGACGCCGGACGTTATCTCGTACAAGATAAATCTCCCGCTACGGCGGCAGGTGACAAAACCATCGTCGCGTAGGCGTTTGAGGTATTGGGAAATTTTGAGCTGGTTGCTGCAAAGCGCGTTGACAATATCTGAAACGTTGCTTTCGCCGTTGAGTAGCAGGTGCTCTAAAATTCGCATTTTGTCATAGTTGGCAAACAGCTTTATCTGGTTGGCAACCATGGTGGTGTAGTCCCTGGGCAGAAAAGCTTTGTAACCGTCGCCCAAAAAGTAGAAGTTATCGGTCATGTAGCCGAAAAGCTTGCGAATGCAAGTGAAAATGCTGGCTGGGTATTCTTCCTGAATGTTGTAATAAATAAAGAGTCCCCGCCGCTCGGTTTTAACCAGATTGGCGTCGCGCAGTTTTCTGAGGCTTTGCGATACGATAACCTGTTCTTCGCGTACGCCTTTGGTGATAGCCGAAACGGAGGATGCGCCGTTGACGTCCAAAAACTCGAGGATGCGCAGCCTCAGGGGATGGGCGATGTAACCAATCCCTTTGGCAGCTTTTTTCATGATTTCCGGCGGCAGGGGCATTGTCATGTTTTTCTCGCGTTATTTTTGATATGTTCTGACCAGTTCTCTGAAGCGGGAAACAGAAGAATCTGACCATCCCATCAGGTAATTATCATCGGTGCAAAACAGCGGTGTGCCGATTTGCGATCCCAGCTTAAATTTGCGGGCGCAAAGAACCAGTTGCTGGTAGCCTCCCGGATTGGAAACGTTAACCATCGTCAGTTGCAAATCAGGGTATTCCCGGTCAATAAATTCAAGAGCCTCATGACAATGCGGGCAGCCGTCGGAATAAAAGAAGTATATTTTTCCCGGCAGAAGTTCCGGTGACGGCTGGCTGCAGGCAGTTGAAAAAAAGATGGCAAAAAAAGCGCAAATAAGTTTTTTCATTGTTTAAATTCCTATTCAATACAGCAATCTACGGCTTTACGCACAAAAGCTTTCATTTTAGCCAGGGCGCCTGTTTTTTCGGGTTCCGCGGTTTCTTTTAGGGCAGGCGATTCGTTTTGCTCCAGTTTGGCGGAGATTTTTTTGACGTCTTCCATCTTATCTTCAACCCATTTGACGTCCGCTATGTTCAGCATATTCATATTTAATCCCCAGAACAGGCAGTAAAGATCGTAGGCCTGATTGAATAATTTATATGCTTCTTTTTTGTGGCCGAGGGACTGCTGTTTAGTTCCAACTTCCATCAGGCGCATAGACGATGCCAGCAGATGTTTGGAGATGCACCAGACTTCGCCTTCGTATTCGGGAATAACGCGCTGCATGAGCGTTTTGCGGAGTTCACGTACTTCTTCAATCAGGTCATAAAATGATGTTTTGCCTGTTTTGGCGCCGGAGAAAACCAAGTGTTCTTCAATTGATATCAGGTTCATGATGGCAATGGTCAGATCCTGGTCTGAAGAAAGGTCTTTGGGGTTGACTTTTTTTGTGGCATCGATGCGTTCGACGAATTCTTTTACGCTTTTTGCCTTTTCCATTTTTATTCTCCTTAAATATTACAATAACTATATATATATTTATCACTATGTATTATAATAGTCAAGTATATATCTTAGCCGTTATGGCAAAATTTTAGCTTCCCTCTAGATATATTAGCTAACCGTGATTAAATACTGCAAAATAAGTTGTTTACGGAGATGTTCATATGTGGAAAAAAGGCGGATGGACAGTGCTTTTTATAATTTTGCCGTTAAGTGGAGCAGAGGCGGCGGATTTGTCCGGAAGCAATATTGCGTGGCGGGCAAATTTCCGGCGGGTGGCGCTGGAAGTATCTAATACCAGCGTTTCTAACGCTTCGGAATATAAAGATTCGCCGAATGCCAAGCTCAGTGCAGACGGTGAAAGCCAGATAAAGGGTATTTTTGATTTTGTTTTGGAAAGGGAAAGCGCCGGAAGCAAATGGGACAACAGTTTGTTTATGGAATATGGTGAAACCAGAGTAAAACCTGCTGAAGGGGATCCGACCAAAACCGAAAATGCGGATAAGATTTTGCTGAAGACGGATTATACCGAAAAGATATGGAAATATGAGGAAGCTGATGTCGGTCCTTTCGGCAGTTTGGGATATCAAACGGAATTTACGGCCAATGAAGATGCGCCCAGAACCAAAACTTTTCGGGGAATGGCCGGGATTAAATTGTTCAACGGCACATATCTGAAAGAGTTGTATGTGGCGGCCGTACAGGAAATTGACCTGACTTATGCTCAGAGTATTGATAAGTCAGCATATGAAATAGGTTTACGGGCGGAATATCCTTTGCGCGAAGGCGTTAAATTTCAGTTGGAAGGATATTGGCGCGATTATATTTATTTTAGCCGCTATCAACCGACGGATTTTAATTATGAATTTAATTTTATTGCCCGGATGGATGTCAAGATAACCGATGTTGCCAGTATTGCCCCCTATGTTAATTACTTTCAGGCAAAGGCTCGCGGCGCCGAAAAAGAAGGCAGCAATTTTCTGATTGGTCTGTCTTTGGCTTATGCAGATATCTTTGATTTATAATCGTTGTTTTTGGCTGCAGAATAATTAAATATGCGGCATAAGGAGGTTTGAAAAATGAAAAAAGGTTTTGGGAATTTTTGGAAAAGTGGTGCGGCGGTGATTTTGATTTATGTTCCGTTGCTGCTGTTATGGCTGGAATTCAGGAAAGTTCCCTTTTGGGAACTGACCTGGTGGCGTTATATCCTGTCTTTTATTTTGCTGTGGGGAGGGATTATCCTGGCCGGGTGGGCGTATTATCTTTTGGTTAAAGAAGGCAACGGAAATCCGCTGGAAATGATTCCAACCAGCAAACTCGTTAAAAGCGGTCCTTATAAATATATCCGCAATCCTCTCTGTACGGGAGCAGAATCGGTTTTGCTCGGAGAGGCAGGCTATTTTGGTTCTTGGTATCTGTTGATTTGGGCGGGAATTTTTGCCGTTGCAATGTATGTTTACATTGTGCGGGTTGAGGAATATAAGCTGGCTAATAAGTTCGGAAAGGAATACATAACCTATAAAATGGATACCGGGCGTTTCTTTCCCCGCAGGTTATGGTAAATTTACATAACATGATATATCTTGCGTCCAGGTGTTTTAATTGATTATTGACACTTTGCATTTATTAGGATAAAGTAATAGAAGAGGCAGGCGGCCAATTGCCGCTTCCCAAACCAATTACTTATGAGGATA
>CALXTO010000022.1 GCA_944391425.1 uncultured Alphaproteobacteria bacterium
CGAATTCCGCCGAGCCAAAATAAAACCCTGCTTTTTGTTAAAAGCAGAGTTTTTCTAAAACTGGCGCACTCGGCGGGATTCGAACTCACAACCTTCTGATCCGTAGTCAGATGCTCTATCCAATTGAGCTACGAGTGCATCGCTCAGGTGTATTGCTTTATTACAGCTTTTAAATTTTATTTGCAAGTAAAATTTTAAAATAATTTAAAAGAATTTTAAGCTATTTCATAATAAATTGAAATTGAGTGTAAAAATATCAACGTATAATCTCAAATTCAGGCTTGTTTTTTATAAAAATTCCTTTACAAAAAAGGATAAAGGTGTAAAAAACAAATGTATGTATTTTTTTAAAGGTGCTTTATTCATGACCAAATTAACAATCAAAATGTTTTTACCCGCCGCGGCAATGGTTATCGTCAGTGGGTGCACATACTCTTCTGACGCCTTGTTCCCGTCATTGTTCGGCTCCGATGCTCAGGAAGAAATCGCCATTCAGGAAACGGCTCCCAAAGATGCTGTTCCCGCTCTCGGTTCGACAAATTTTGAACCGGTAAAAATTTCGGAAGGCAGTGCAACCGGTACTTTGGTCGGTCAAAAAGTTGTTACTTTCCGCGGTGAACTGTCACAGCTGCAGTCTTCCATCAGCAGCAATAATGCCCAGTTGCAACAGATTCGGGCTTCGGTTATCAATAATGCCCTGCAATATCATAAAGTTATCGGGATGATTGAAGCCAAGCTCCAGGTCGGGACAACTCCCGGCAATCCGCAGATGTTTGCCATGCTTCAAAACGCGCAAAACAATATTCAGGTCATGAACAGCAACGCCAACACGCTGAGCCAGCTGGCTGCCAAAGTTTCATCCGATGCTGCTAACACGGATTATTTGGTAGATTCCATTCGGGCCGCCTATGCTATTTCCGGTGCCGTTGACGAAGATCATCGCCAGTTGCGCATTTTGGAAAATGAAGCCAATCAGACTTCAATCCTGATGAACAGCCTGCTGAATGAAATTAACAGCGATATCCTGCGCCAGCAACAGTATGTCGAAACAGCCAAAGAAACGATTGTCGGCTTGAGCGCAGCCATCAAGGACGGCAGTTACGGCGTTAACAATGTTCCGATGTCCGGTTCCGTCGGCAGTTCTTCCCGCTTCGGCGGTCAGGTGGTTGCATCCGGAAAGCCTTTGTTTGTTGCCAAATTCAACAAGTCTGGTGTTAAATATAAAGACGGTTTGAAACAGGCGGTAAGCAATGCCGTTGCCAGAAAACCGGGCGTGATTTTTGACGTTGTTGCTGTCAGCCCGGCTAAAGGGACGCCGGCAATTGCCAAAAACAATGCGACACAGATTTTTCAGGATATGATTGATATGGGCGTAAGTGCTGACAGGATTAACCTTTCGGCACGAACCAGCGGAAACGTCAGTTCCTCGGAAGTCCAGATATTTGTAAGATAAAATAAAAAACCCGCTTTGCAAAAGCGGGTTTTTTCATAATCTCAGTTCAAAGGAAACGGACTGCGCCGGCATCTTTCACGACATAATTCCTTAAACAGAATTTCTTCCCCCAGCCCCTCCGGCAGAGAACTGTGAAAATCGGAGATATACCTCAGATCTTCGTCGGAAATTTCTTCCCAATCCAAGGAAAAGCTGACAAAACAGGCAATTTCCTGAGG
The DNA here is from genome assembly GCA_944391425.1 of uncultured Alphaproteobacteria bacterium. GTDB lineage: Bacteria > Pseudomonadota > Alphaproteobacteria > RF32 > CAG-239 > CAZU01. The sequence goes on from CALXTO010000022.1 coordinate 1,672, forward strand.
CGAGTATATTTTCTCCAGTTGTTCCAGTAAATCCTTGTCGTGATCCAATTGAAGCCTGTTTACCGTTTCAATGACTTTTTTATCAAGCTTATCCAAACATTCGTACCAGAAGTCAATATCTTCATCCGGAAGTCTGGAATTAATCTTGTCCGTGCAAAAAGATACGGCAAAGGCAAGATTCTCGACATTTTTTATTGCAGAAAGCCGAAGCTTACTGAAATAGGCCTTAGCCTCTTCATAACAGTTAAAATGCTTTTTCATAAGCTCTTAATTAAGATTCGGGTTACGTCGGCAACGTTCCTGACAGAGCAGGGCAAACAGTTTATCAGACAAAGCTCCGGCCGGCAATGAGCAATAAAATTCATTGATGACAGCCATGTCTTTGTCCGTCAGGAGTTCCCAGTGCGGAAAAGAACATATGACTTCGGCAATGTTTTCTTTTCCCATAACAGGCGTAAACTTTTTGATCAGTTCGGAAATGCTTTTCACCTGAATAACCGTTGTTGACGGCATAAGGTTTAAAAAGCGTTGTTTCACTTCCTTTCTGAGACCTTCCCAAAAAGGAATATCCTGTTCGGGGGTGTTCGGTTTCTCCAGTATTGTCATACAAAGAACTCCCAGGAGCAGCAATGTTTCCCAATCGGATATTTGGTTAAGGTCCAAATTTTTGAGCTGTTTTTTTAACTCGCTATAATCTCTGATCGAAATTTTCATAATTATAAGAATTTAATTAAACATAAAAAGTATTTGATGATTTATTTATATTTTAAATTAGAAAAATTTTCAACATTTATTTGTCAAGATTAGTCAAAACAAAACGCTGCCCGGTTACCCAGACAGCGTTTCACCTTTTTTAAAAAGAAGCTTTAGGCGTTCTTTTTCAAAGCTTCGCCTAAGGCATCTCCCAAAGCGGAGTTGCCGTTTCCGGCGTTGGAAGAATATTCCTCAAGGGCTTTCTTTTCTTCCTCAATTTCCAAAGCTTTGACAGACAATCCAAGCTTATTGTTTTTCTTGTCAACAGAAGTGACTTTGGCTTCCAAAACATCCCCTTCTTTATAATTTTCGGGGTTTTGACCAGCCTTGTCTTTGGACAGGTCTGCTTTTTTAATGGAAGCGGCTACGCCGTTGACTTCAACATTAACGGCTTTGTCTTCAATACCGGTAACGGTTGCTTTGACGACATCACCTTTTTTGAAGCCTTCCAGAGCTGCGCCGGTGGTATTTTCCGTCAGCTGTTTAATACCCAGGCTGATGCGTTCTTTTTCAACATCGACATCAATAATTTTAGCCTGAATATCCTGGCCTTTGGTGTAATCTTTAACAGCCTCTTCCCCGGCCTTGTCCCAAGAAATGTCAGACAGGTGAATCATGCCGTCAATTTCGTCAGACAAACCGACAAACAAACCGAATTCGGTAATGTTTTTGATTTTGCCTTCAATAACGGAACCGACTGGATGCTCTTCAATATAAGCAGCCCAAGGATTCGGGGTGCATTGTTTAATACCGAGGCTGATGCGGCGTTTTTCGGCGTCAACTTCCAAAACTTTGACTTCAACTTCCTGAGAAGTCGAAACGATTTTGCCCGGATGGACGTTTTTGCGGGTCCAGCTCATTTCGGAAACGTGAACCAGCCCTTCAATACCGTCTTCGAGTTCGACAAATGCGCCGTAATCGGTAATGTTGGTAACTTTACCCGTATAAATTTCGCCGACTTTGTATTTTTCGGCAACATTTTGCCACGGGTCGGATTCCAGCTGTTTCATGCCCAGAGAAATTCTCTGGTTGTCTTCATTGAATTTGATAACCTGAACTTTAACCGTCTGGCCGATGGATAATACTTCTGCCGGGTGATTGATGCGTTTCCAGGAAATATCGGTAACGTGCAGCAAGCCGTCAACGCCGCCCAAATCAATGAATGCGCCGTAATCGGTAATATTTTTGACAACGCCTTCCAGAACGGAACCTTCTTTGAGGGTATCAATCAGTTCGGCACGGGCTTCGGCACGGGTTTCTTCCAGAACAACGCGGCGCGAAACGACGATGTTACCTCTGACTTTGTCCATTTTTAAAATCTGGAACGGCTGGGTAATACCCATCAGTGGCGTAATGTCGCGGATTGGGCGAATATCGATTTGCGAACCAGGCAGGAACGCAATGGCACCGTTAAGATCAACCGTAAAGCCGCCTTTGACGCGTCCGAAAATAACACCGTTAACTCTTTCGCCGGAGTTAAGGCATTTTTCCAGATCCTGCCAGGCTTCTTCGCGGCGCGCTTTTTCACGGGACAAAACAATGTTTCCGTCTTTGTCTTCGTAACGGTCAACATAAACTTCGACAACGTCGCCGACTTTCAATTCGGCTTTTTGCCCGAATTCGCGCAAAGGAATACGGCCTTCGGATTTCAATCCGACGTCAACAATGGCAAAATCAGGCGTAAGTTTAATGATGGTTCCTTTAACGACCGAACCGGTAATGCCGTTGTCGCTGAACTGTTCATTCAACAAAGCTTCAAAATTTTCGGTCATTTCGGGGATTTGAATTTCACTTGTCATAGAGTAATCATATTTCAAAATGCCGGCTCCGTGCAATAAATTCCTAAGGAGCGGACTTGTGCGGGGTTACATAAAACTACGACCGCATCGCACCCTGCGGCTTTAGAGTGTTTCAATTTATACACGCAAATATTTATTTTTCAAGAGTTTTTTTGCCTGTTTTCAATAATTTTGCAGGCTTTTTCGACAACTTCGTCAATGCTCAGGTCCGAAGTGTCAAAAATTATGGCATCCGCTGCCGGTTTCATTGGTGCGGCAGCTCTTTTGCTATCGCGCTCATCACGGATTCGCATATCTTCAAGCACCGTTTCAAAACTGGTTCGCATACCCTTTGCTTCAAATTCTTTAAAGCGTCGCATGGCACGCACTTCCGGTGTTGCCGTAATAAAAAATTTAACGTCAGCCTGGGGGCAGACAACGGTTCCGGTATCGCGTCCGTCATAAATGGCGCCTTGGGCGGGTGTTCCGTCGGCAAAAACCGGGTTGCAGGCAAAATCCTGCTGCATTTTCAATAAAGCCGCCCGTACCCGCGGGTGTGCGGAAACAACCGAAGCGGCCTGTCCGCCGACATTGCTGCGGAAGTCCCGATGCTTTGACAATTCCATCATCTGCGGAAAAGTCAGTTTTTGAGCCACGGCTTCCGCCAGATTCTCATCACCTATGTCTTGTCCTGCCAAAACCATTTCCAAACCCACGGCGCGGTAAACCATTCCCGTATCAAAATAAGCCAGTTTATATTTTTGAGCCAGAATACCGGCCAAGGTTCCTTTTCCGGCGGCAGCCGGCCCGTCAATCGTGATAATCATCGTCAAATCCAAGAAATTGCCTGTTTCGTAACAAAAATTTTACTTTATCTCCTGTAAAATAACCTATAAACTGAAGTTAAGGAAGTTAATTTGTATTTTATGCCAAGGATATTGCAAAAAGATAAGGAGGACAAATGCTTAAGCCGTTCATAAAAAGTGTATTTGCCTTGTTTCTTTTGCTGCAGCCGTTCTCTGCCGGGGCATATGTCGTACAGGATTCGCAAAGCGCCCTGTCATTTAATAACGTTTCCCGCAGTATTGCCGCTTCTTCCTCCGCCGCGCAGTCTTCCGGCAAGGAAACTTCGGAAGGGAAAGTTTTTGACGATAAGGTGGATTATGAGGAAATCAGCGCCAAACTGTTTGATAAATCTTCGCGAAAAGTTTATATAGACCTTTCGCAAAACAGCACCAAAAATATCAAAATGCCGCAGGGATATGCTTTTCATCTGATTCTTCCGGAAGAAGAAGGAAGCAGCTGGCATGTGGATTGTAATGAAAATATTATCAAACCCGTCAGCACCCGTCGGGAAGGCACAAACAGAATTATAGAATTTCAGGCTGTCGGCGCAGGCAATGCCAGAATTTTTCTGGATAATATATGCCGGAAAAACCGGGTTCCCAAAGTCATTCAAAGCCGAATTATACGGGTTAAGGTCACCGGATGAATAACGAAACCAAAAAGAAAATACGTTTGTTTGTTTCCTCCCCTTTACGCGAGGGAACAGAACTTCTGTTACCGGAAGCTTCTTCCCATTATTTATGCAATGTAATGCGGCTGCAGAACGGGCAGACAATTTCCTGCTTCAATGCGGTTGACGGCGAGTTTGATTGCCATATAGAAAACATTCATAAAAAGCAGTGCCGAATTAAGGTTGAAAAAAAGATTCGTAGCCCGCAGCCGGAGACGGATTTATGGCTGCTGTTTGCGCCGGTAAAAAAAGAGCAGACCGATTTTATCATTGAAAAAGCAACCGAGCTTGGCGTATCGAAAATCATTCCGGTTATCACGGCGCGCACGATTGTCGGCTCTGTGCGCACGGAACGTTTTGCCGCTCGTGCCGTTGAAGCGGCGGAACAATGCGGACGTATCAGCATACCGCAAATTGGGGCGCCTCTTCGGTTGGAAGAAGCGTTAAACGAATGGGATTCGAAAAGGTTGCTGTTTTTTATGGATGAAAAAGGAAACGGCGTTTCCTGCCGGGAGGCCTTTGGAAAAGCCCAATCGCTCTCGGCGGCTGTTTTGACGGGGCCCGAAGGCGGATTTTCGGAAGAGGAAGCAAACATATTATATCGAAAGCCTTTTGTCCGCGGTGTTTCTTTAGGACCAAGGATTTTAAGGGCGGAAACGGCTGTTGTCGCCGCATTGTCGGTTTGGCAGGCCGTTGCCGGAGATTGGAACCCAGATGAGGGAGAAAAAAAGTGAAAATTTTGATTGCAGACGATCATGAGCTTTTTTTGAAAGGCTTGGAAATGATTTTAACCGATTATAATCCGGAAGTGAAACTGGTTTCCGCCAAAGATTATAACGAATTGTTCTCCATCATTGAAAAGGAGCGCGATTTCAACTTAATTCTCACGGATTTGGCCATGCCGGGTTCCCGGTGGCTGGATGCCGTTAAAAAAATTCACGCCGCTTTGCCTGAAACGCCGATAATCATCCTTTCGGCCGTTTTTGACCGCGAGATTGTCCAAAAAACAATTGAACTCGGTGCCGCCGGCTATATTCCCAAGACATCTTCCAATGCCGTTATTTTAAGTGCCGTCAATCTGGTGTTGTCCGGCGGGGTTTATATTCCGCCCGAGTTGCTGAAAGATACCAGTCAGAATGAGTTTGATCTTTTGAAACAGGTTGAGGAAATTCCCTCTTCCCAAGACGTCAAAGAAAAGGTGAAAATCCTCTCGCCGCGCCAAATTGATGTCTTAAAGCTTATTTCGCAGGGCAAATCAAACAAACAAATTGCTTATGAGCTTGGTCTGACGGAAGGGACCGTCAAGCTGCACGTAACGGCGATTCTTAAGTTGCTTAACGTTTACAACCGGACCGGAGCCGTCGTGGAGGCAACGCATTTGGGGTTGATAAAAAATGACTAGCCTTTTGAACAAGAGTCGTTTTGAAGAATATCGGAGCGTTTTTGGCCTTGCCAAAATGAAAGAACTGTGGCGAGACTTTTTGCTTAACGCCGACGACTGCTGGCATCGACTGGAAAACTGCGATTATGAAGAACAACGAACCTTTTTTCATAATTGGCGTTCCAGCAGCCGGGTTTTTGGCATGGAAGCTTTTTCCTCCCGCTGTACGCAAATAGAAGAAGATATTCTCTGCCGGCGTTTTTCCAAAATACCGGAGTTGATATCTTCAAGTAAATTATGTTATGATGACAGCGTCAGAGAAGTGGAAACAATTTTCAGCCGATGGGAAAAAAACGATGAGTAAAGAAAACAAAACCGAAAATCTCCTGTTGCCGGCTTACAGCGGATTCTTATACGGGGACATCTATAACAATCTGGATCGCAGCATTGCGCTGGACAACAGGTTTTCCGCCAATCTGCGCACATTTTTTCAATATGGAAAACTAGTTTCGTCTCTCTTGAAAAATATCCGGAAAAATCAAAGCGTTTTGCAAATGGGACTGGTTTTCGGCAACGAGATTGACATGGTTGCCCAGGCCGTCGGCGCTTACGGGCAGTATGATATTATTGACGTTAACTCGCTGCAGGTTTCCCGCAACAAGGAAAAATACGGCGATATCTATCCCTGCGTCCATATCTTTCAGCAGGATGCCGCAACGTTTGACAGCAGTATGAAATACGATGTCGTGATTTGTTTTTTGCTGCTTCAGGAGCTTCCGCCCGTTACCAAGGGAAAAGTTATCAATAATGCGCTTAATGCCCTCAAAGACGGAGGCAGCGCCGTTTTTATCGATTATCACAATCCGGTATTCTGGCATCCTTTACGTTATTGGGTTCGCATGTATAACCGTTTGTACCATCCTTTTGCCGAAAAGCTGTGGGATCGTGAGATTGATACTTTTGCCAAAAACAAAACAGATTTCGTCTGGCTCAAAAGCCTCTTCTTCGGTGGCATGTTTCAAAAGGTTGTTGCCGTCAAAAAAGGAAATCCTCTCTCCGAGATTACAGAGGCGGAAGATCAGCCCAAAGAAGAAGATTTCTTCTTACCGGATTTTTAAGATTTGCTTGGCAACGGTCTGCGCTGGCAACAGGCGTTGTGCCGGAACAAAATCCGGGGAATCTGCATATTTTTCCAAGGGCAGGGCATAATGGCCGTCATACAGGGAGCTGACAAAACGGCGGTGTTTGGGTGTAAGCCAGCCGGTTCCCTCAAAAATCAAGACCGGTTTTCCCGTTCCGCAGGCTTCGCTGCACATTGACACGGAATCTCCGGTAACAATAATTTCATCTGCACAGGCTAAAAAACCCATAAAAGGATTCTCTTTTGTTTCACCCCACAAATATGTATAAGCGGGAATCCCTTCTAATTCTTTGAGAACGGCTGTTTCGGCCTCTTTGCCTGTCCGGCGGGAAGATGTAATCATAAGTGAACCGCCTTTTTCTTCTTTCAGGCGGCGGACTTGCTTGCCCAGGTCGGCTGCATTTTCGACAGAAAATGCTTTTCCTTTAATGGCGCCGCCGATAATAAGCGTTGTCAGAGGCCGGGGCAGAGCTGCAAATTCCGCCTGCCATTTTTGACGCGCTTCCTCAAGCTTTTCTTCCGTCATTCGATGCGGGCAGCCTGTAATGTAAAAAAATCCAGAACCGGAACATTTCTGCCGGTCGTGTTCCGAAACCACAACCAGTTCAATGTCTTTGAGGCCGCTTTTGCCGGGATACATTAATTGAACGATTTTGGATTTTTGCCCCGATTTCTTACGGATATAACGGGCCACGGGCAGGGTTCGCCGACTGATGGAAAGAATAATATCGGGAGCTGCGCCGTCAAAACTGTCGCTTTGAGTACGATCAATACCGATCAGGGAACAGCCGCGCAAAAAGTTTGGAAGCCTGGCCCAGCCGTTGTAAACGATTTGTTTCTCGACAATGTCCATACTGCCGTCAAGGGCCTGTAAAATCCCTTTTGCCTGCCCCACGCTGCCGGCTCTGTCGTCCAGCAGAGCCCAAAGAGTTCTTTTCATATGTGATAACTTTCAAAAATCCGTGGTCAATCGATTCTAATGCCTGTAGTATATTATTTATCAAAATGAAAACAATAGCTTAATTTTCAGGCGAGGCATAAAATGAAATGGTTTTTAGGCGTTTTTTTAATCGGGGTTTTGCTGGGAACTCCTGCTAAGGCGCAATATGCGGCTCAGAACGATGCCAAATATATGGCAACGCTGAAAGCGGTGGTCAATTATAAGATAGACGATGAAGAAAATCTGAGCAACATAGAATCTTTGAGAGAAAACCGCCGCTTTAACCAGCAGCTGCAACGCATGCTCAACAAACTTCAGAATACCCGGACCAAAAATTCGACCAACCGTCGGGTTTACGATATTTTACTGAGGGCGGGAAAACAGATTTATAATGAGTTGGATTAAGCATTGTTTAAGAAAAAACGGTTATTCTGAAAAAAACAGATAGATGAGGCCGGACATGGAATATGATTTTAAAAAAGCGGCGGAACGCATGACGGAAAGGCGCCGGACGATTATCCTCCAAAAAGGAACGACAGTTGAGGGTCTAAGCCGCATAGAGCCTGAAAAAAAGGATTCTCTTAAAGTCAGGCCGTCTAAAACGGCTGTCGTCAAGGAGGCCTGAATATGAAAAAATATTTAACGGCTGCAATGTTTCTTTTGGCATCATGTGCGCCGCAGACCAGAGAAATTGCCATCTGGGAAGAACCCGACTACAATTACATTGCCGCTAATACGACGGTTGTCAGCAAATCGCCTTTGTATGTGACTTATGAGTACAAAAATATCGGCGTCGAGGAAATTGCTCCGGTAGCCGCTTTGTATTGTCAGGAACGCGGTGGCAGACAAGCCGCATTATATGAAGTTACCATGCACCGCAACAATTCGCGCCGGGCCACTTTTGTTTGTCAGAAAGTTTCGGAGTTTTAAGGATTTGCGGCTTGCAATGCTTGCTTTTTCTTCCTATATAGCATTATAGGCAAAGGAGTTTTCTGAAGAGTAAGAAGATGAATAAAAATTTATACCACGTTTTGGGTGTCAATAAAGACGCGACGGAAGCCGAGATAAAATCGGCATATCGCAAACTTGCACGTAAATACCATCCCGATCTGAATAAAGACAATAAGGAAGCTGCCGAAAAATTTAAGGAAGTTTCTTGTGCTTATGATATTTTGGGGGATAAGGAAAAGCGGAAAAAATACGATAACAACGAGATTGACAGCGACGGCAAACCGACCGGATTCGGTGCTGGCATGGGCGGCGGCTACGGAAGTTACGGCACTTATGAAGGCAATCCTTTTCAAGGTGGATTCAGCGGCGGCGATTTTGACTTTTCTTCCATTTTCGGCAGTGATATCTTTTCACAGTTTACCGGTAGCCGCGGTGGTTTCCAAGGCGGTTTCGGAGGTGCTTCCCGGCGGCCGCGTAAAGGAGATGACATTGCCTATACAATGCGCATAGATTTTTTGGCAGCCGCTCGCGGTGATGAAAAAACGGTCAATATCAACGGCAAAAATATTAATGTTAAAATTCCGGCGGGAACACTTGATGGGCAGACTCTGCGCCTGAAAGGGCTGGGGCAGCCTAGTCCCAACGGCGGCAGTGCCGGAGATGTCCTGATAACGCTTAATGTCGACAAACACCCCTATTTTTCGGCCGAAGGTTCCAATATTTTAATGGAACTTCCCATTACCATCAAAGAAGCCGTTTTGGGTGCCAAGGTAACGGTTCCCACCATCAGCGGCAAGGTTGCCGTCAATATTCCGCCCTATGCTTCCAGCGGCGAGAAACTCAGGCTGAAAGGCAAAGGAATGAAAACAAAATCGGTTGCCGGGGATCAAATTATCACCTTGAAAATCGTTGCGCCCGGAAAAGCTGACGCCGCCTTGGAAAAGGCTTTACGGGAAATGCCCGATGAGACGGTAAGGAATTTCTAATGCTTTTGGATGCCCTGAGAAATTTCAGTTGGTATAATGAACCGGAAAACGTCCGCTTCATAGAAGAAGGGATGTTGATTGAAACCAAAGGCAACACGGACTTTTGGCAAAACCGCCGCCATAATTTTCACAAAGATGACGGACATTTTTTCTATATTTCCCGTCCCGGGGATTTCAATCTTCGGGTAAAATGGCGTTTTTATGCCCCGGTGGCTTCGGACCAATGCGGTATTATGGTCCGGGCTGACCAGTTAAACTGGGCCAAGGTTGGTTTTTTGAGTCCGGATTTAACAAATCCACAATTAGGCAGCGTTGTGACCAAACAAGGTGATTCGGACTGGGCTTCTTCGGTGTTGGATATCGTTCCGCCGGAAATAAGCTTCCGTCTGATCCGCCGTAGTGACAGTTTTGCCGCTTATTATTCCTTGGATGGTTCATCTTTCAGGCAAGCGCGCCTATTCAGTTTTCCGGATAATCCGCCGACTGTGAAAATCGGAGCTTACGCTTGCTCCCCGCAAGCACATAATTTTGAATGCGTATTGGAAGAAATCAGTTTAAGTTAGAGATGCAATTTCTGCCCGCAGCAAGTCGATTCCCGTATTTTTTTCGGAACTTGTCGCCAGTACGGTGCTGTAAGCGGCAGCGTGTCCGGCCGCAATTTTTTGTGTTTCGGTCAAAATCTTTTGCAGCGCCGGCTGGCTGATTTTGTCTGCCTTAGTCAGAACAATCTGATAAGTGACAGCTGCCTTGTCAAGCATCTCCATAACTTCCAAATCTGTTTTTTTGATACCGTGCCTGGAATCAATCAGCAAAAAAACGCGTTTGAGATTGACCCGCCCCTGCAAATAGGCAAAAATAACCCGTTGCCATTGTTTGACGACGCTTTCGGGAGCCTTGGCAAAACCATATCCCGGTAAATCGACCAGATGAATTTTGCCGTTCAGGTTAAAATAATTGAGTTGCTGAGTGCGCCCCGGCGTATTAGAGGTTTTAGCCAGCCCTTTTTTATTGGTCAGGGCATTGATAAGGCTCGATTTGCCGACATTTGAACGTCCGGCAAAGGCAATTTCGGGCAATTCGGATAACGGCAGTTGTTCCAATTTGGCAACGCCGAGAACAAAAGAGCAATCCTTGCTGAAAAGCGTATTTGCCTCTTTTATTTCTTCTGCCGAAAATTCTCTGCCGCCGAAAGCCATCAGTCAACTCCGATTCTCTTCATGATAAAGCGCTGTTGCATAATTGAAAGAACATTGCTCAACGTCCAGTAAATAACCAGTCCCGAAGCAAAATGTCCCAGCATGAACATAAAGATTAGCGGCATCAGGGCAAACATTCTGGCCTGGTCTTTGTTGGCCGGTTTCGGATTCAGCTTTTGCTGAATGTACATCGTCAGACCCATTACAATCGGCCAAACGCCGATATCCAAAAATGAAGGTATGGGCAAGTGAGTCAATACGGATATCGTCAGCGGATCCGGCGCCGACAGGTCTTTGATCCAGCCGACAAACGGTGCATGGCGGATTTCGATGGAAATGTTCAAAACCTTATACAAAGAGAAAAAGACCGGAATTTGAATCAGCATCGGCAGGCAGCCCGAAGCAGGGTTGATTTTTTCCTTGCGGTAAAGATTCATCATCTCCTGCTGAAGTTTAACTCTGTCATCTTTGAATTTTTCCTGTAAATCTTGTATCTTAGGCTGAACTTTTTTCATCTTTGACATACTCTCGTAAGATTTATTGGCAATCGGGAACATCGCCAGCCGCAACAGCGCAGCAAACAGCAGAATGGCCCAGCCCATATTTCCGATAAAATGGAAAAGAAAGTCAAGAATATAGAAAAAAGGTTTGGTCAAAAAGTAATACCAGCCGAAATCAACCGCCAGATCAAACTTGTCGATATTGTATTTTTGAGCATAGGCATCCAAAAGTTTTATTTCTTTGGCACCGGCAAAGAACTTTCCGCTGAAGGTTCCGACGGTGTTGGCGCCGATGCTGACCGGCTGCCCGACAAAATCAGCCTGATAAAAATCTTTTCCGGTTTGAGCAAATTTTACCCGGCTTTCGGCGTTGTTATCCAAAATAAAAGCCGAAAACCAATAGCGATCGGAAAATCCGGCCCAGCCGCCAGTACTTTTGAATTCTTCCTTTTCGCCTTTTTTCAGGCTGCTGAATTTGATTTCTTTCAGAGTCGAATCCAAAACGCCGCTCATTCCTTCATGAACAACGCTGGCCGCGGATTTTTTTTCGTCATGACCGCGGTTAATCAGTCCGTAAGGATATAGAGTAATGCTTTTTCCGCTGTTGTTTTCGACGATTTGTTCAATATTGAACATATAATGCTCGTCAAGGGAAATTTTGCGGACAAATTTAAGGCCTTGCCCGTTGTTCCATTCTAGGACGACGGGAGTTTGCGGCGTCAGCTCACCGCCTTTGAGCGTCCAGTTGGTGTTGGCGTTCGGTAGCCGGAGCTGATCATCTGTGCTAATCCAGCCAAATTCGGCATAATAGGGTGAGCGTGTTCCCGCCGGAGCCAAAAGCTCAACGTCTGCGCTGTTGGCAGCCAGAGTTTGTTTATACTTTGTGAGGTATAGTTCGTCAAAACGGGCGCCTTTCAGGCGGATAGAACCGCGTAAAACATTGTTGGAAATGTTAACGCGTTTGTCGTTCTTAACCGCATCTGAAGTTTCCAGAAATTTTTCGGGTAAAGTTTCTTCCGCCGCCGGAAGAGCCTTTTCCTGAACGATTTCTGTTGTCCGGGCGGTGTTTGCCGGTGCCTGTTTTTTGGGAAACAGCCAGTTGGTGGCAAAAATTACGGCAATTGACAGTATGATGGCGGCATACAGCCCCTTCATTTCTTCCTTCATTAAAGAACTCCTCACAAACTTAATTATCTGCTTATATTTAGTATAAAATATCCTGCAAAGCAAGCTTTTATCTGTCTTTATCAGGGGATTTGTTTGCCGGGGGCACGGGGTCATAGCCGGAGCCTCCCCACGGATGGCAGCGCAACAATCGGCGGATTCCGAGGTAGGAACCTTTTATAACGCCGTGAATTTGCAGTGCTTCAATAAAATACTGTGAACAAGTCGGACGAAAACGGCAGACACCGGGACACAATGGCGACAAAAATTTTTGATAAAATCTAATCAGTCCCGTCAGCAGGAATCTCATCGGCGTTTCCTTTGTTGTCGGCAGCTTTGTGAATACGAACCAGAGCAATTCTCATATCATTTTTCATCTTTTTAAAATCAGCGCCTGCCGTGCTGTAACGCCCGATCAGGACATAATCTGTTCCTGCTTTGCCGTATTTGGGAAAAATTTCGGCTGCGGCGGCGCGCAGGCGGCGTTTGGTCCGGTTACGCAAAAAAGCCTTGCCGATTTTTTTTGTGGCGGTATAGCCTAAAAAACAGTAATCGCCTTGAGGTTTATAAGGCGCGGATAAACTTTGAGCCGCCTGCAGGATAAAGCTGGGAAAAACCATTTTTAATCCTTTGGCGGCCCGGACAAACTCTTTTCTTTTTTTTAAGATCAGAACTTTTACCATCGGCAACGCTTAAGCGGAAAGCTTTTTACGTCCTCTCAGACGGCGTGCGGCCAAAACTTTGCGTCCTCCGACCGTAGCCATACGAGCGCGAAAACCGTGGCGGCGGGCTCTGACCAGTTTGCTGGGTTGATATGTACGTTTCATGTGTTTTTCTCCGGTTAGTTATTGTTATTTAAAATTTCAGAACATTGCTGAAACTCTCGGACAGTTTGCTTATAAAGGTTAATTGCCTGATTGTCAATACAAAATTAAAAGTCAAAAAGGGATTCGCCGCCGCGCAGGATTCTCTGCGCCTGAGGCGTATAATTTCCCTCTTTGTCATGCACGACCACAGGCGGATATAATGTCAACGGCGCTTTGCTGTCTTTGCGGGCGCAGATGATGATGCGTTTGGCATTTTGCCCTTCTTTTGACTGCAGGGGAACAACTCTGATGCCGCCCATTCGGTTGTGAAGAGCGTACAAGATATGTTCAAGAGCCTCGGCGCGGTTCACCATATAAAAATATCCCTGCGGTTTTATCATTTTTATACAGGTGTTAATCCATTCCGTTAATCCGGCGCCTTCAAAATTATGAGCAGTTGCTTTTCCCGGATTAGGGGAGGGAAAGTCTTTTTCCGAATAGGGCGGATTGGAAATGACATGACCGAACGAACAAAACGCAAGACCGGAGTTATGCAGACTGCGGTTTATAAATTCAACAGAAGCAAATCCGTTGGCACGAGCGCTCAGATTAGACAGTTCGGCCAGCTGCGGCTGTATTTCCAACCCGGTCACGGTGATGTTTGACGTCTTAAAACGCTCGGCCAGACACAGTGAAACGGCGCCGGTTCCGGAACCGGCATCCAGAAAAGTGTCCCCCTTTTTGACGCAGTTGACTGCCGCTGCCAAAAACACTGCGTCAATTGAAGCCCGGTATCCGTCCAGAGGCTGCAGTATTTTTACCCTCTTGCCTAATAAATAATCTTCGCTATAATCAGCCATAATTTTTGCTCCTTAAGGGCATTGTACTCAAAAAAATAAAAAAAACAACGATAGAGATCGCTATGACTTTTTGGGATATTTTGTTTTTGGCGTTGGCTTTGTCGGCAGATGCTTTCATTGTCGCTTTTTCTTACGGTTTGGTAATTAAAAAAAGGAAAGGCGTGTCCGCGCTTAAAATCGCGTTCGCCGCCGGATTCGGGCAGTTTGTCATGCCTGTTTTGGGATGGTACGGCGCCAGCGGCGTCTACCGCCAGATTGAACAGATTGACCATTGGATTGCTTTTTTTGTTTTTTTGATGCTCGGCTTGAAAGTTATCAGCGATTCTTTCCGGGATTGCGGCTGCTGCGAAAAACGTTCCGACCGGCTCGGTTTTAAGGTTTTGCTGATGATCGGAGTGGCGACGTCGATTGATGCCTTTGTCAGCGGTTCAATGCTTTACTTTGTAAAGGCGCCAGTATGGGAATCTGCCGCTCTGATCGGAATCGTAACTTTTGTAAACTCGTGTATTGGCTTTAATCTTTGCCGCATTTTCAAAAAAGCCCCGACACGCTGGCTGGAAATTACGTCGGGACTGATCCTTATCTTTTTAGGTTGCCGGGTTTTATATGAACACCTGGCTTAAGCCTGCCGTTCTTCCCACTCGATGGATACTCTGGCCAGTTCGCGTTCGTCACCGTCATAGGTGCGTATGCTGTGCAGAGTCTTCAAACCGTCATGCTGGGTCAGAACGGTAATCTTTTCGCCCATATAGCCTTCTTTTTTAAATACAATGTCTATCTTGCGCGGATTGTGAGACAGACGAAAATCCGCTTCAACGGCTTCGGTCGCCCATAAAACGTATACGGCGTTGTTGACATGCTTGTTAAGATCAATATCGTCAAAGCGTACCCTGAATTTAAATCTCTCATCGATTCTTTCAATCTCGCCGATTTTAGGAAATTCTGTATCTAACGCGCGTTCGGGAAGAACCGTATATTCCAGCAGGTTTTCTCGCAGGCCGACCGGGCGTTTTTTGGCAAAATTAATTAAAATCCACTGGCTGGAAGCACGGATAATGCTTTCGCCATTTTCTCCGAAAACTTCATAATCGCGGATGGCTCCCAAACGTTTTTCAACTGCCGGCCAGGTTTCAATGCGGATCGTCTCGTGCAGGCGTGGCAGCCGGGTAATGTCAAGCGCGTAGTTTGATCCGACCCAGGCCAACCCTTTCGAAAGGCAGTAATCCAACCCCAGTCCCAGCTGCGAGGCATTGGCGTCTGCCATATCCTGAAAAATGTTCATCAGGGTTAGAATACGAAGATTATTGTTGCGGTCGCATTCATAACTGCGGATGTTGTATTCATTAGCGTATTTTTTTAAATCCATGTTCAAATCCTTTGGTTTGTCTCTTATGCAACAGCATTTTAAATTTGTTTTTACAGCGCCTTGCGCTGAAGGTCCGTTTAAGGAAACCTTCTCCGGAGGTTGGTTTTTGCCAGACCTCGGTAAAATGGGCGTCGCCGTTGCCGTAGTCAACAACCAGCCAGGTAGCGGGCACAGTTTTTACCAAGGAGCATTGTTTTCCGCAGATTTTGAAAAGATTGTTGTTCTGCGGTGTTGGCCGGATAATTTCCATTCCGATATATTCGGCCAGTTCCCTGAAGCTGTCAACAATAAATCTCGGACAGTGGGTAGGTATAAACAACGGCTGTTTCAAAAGTGTATTCAAATATTCGTAATCGCCCAAAAAACCATGTCCGTATCCTTGCAGAACCGGAACATTTTTAACATCGACAAAAGGAATATTGCGAGAGTTGAACTGTCCGCGCAAAGGATTGAAGAAAGTACGGGCGGTTACAATGCCCAGGCTGTTCTGCGGAGTGGCGTCAAAATAATTGCCGATGTCATTAAATGTCCCAATAACGGCAAAATTACCGTTCAGCGAGTGGAGTTCTTCACGCGGGCCGAACAAAACCCGTATTCTTTTTCCAGCCAGTTTTTCAAAAGAAATTCCGTAGTCGATAATCAGTTTTAAATAACCAAAAAAGTCTTTGTCGCCGTAAAAGACGACATTTTTCCCGGCCTTCAGGGCTGCCAGAAAAGCAATGATATACATTTCGGCATGCGTGGGATAAACCGGAATGAAAATTTTCTTTTTTCCTGATTTTTTTATGATGGAAACCAGTTTTTTATATGTATCCGCTTCCCGGTAAGCAAAACCGTCTTCGGTGATTCCGCAAAAGTCGGCAACAACGCAGCCGATTTGTCCGGATAGTTCTTTAAGGCGTTTTATATTGGTCGGCTTACGAAAATAGGTGCTACCGTCAATTTTCATATCGCCGGTATGGTACAACGTGCCGTCCCGGCTGAACAGGATAAGTCCGTAACTGTCAAAGCAGGTATGGGAGGATGACAGAACTTCTATTTTTAACGAACCGATTTCCCATACGCTGCCGTCATCAATCTGGATAAATTCCGGACGGGCAGCGGACGGAACGTCAAATTCATCATAAAGCTCCTCCAGAATCATGCGCGTATATTTTCCGCCAAACAGAGGCGGAAGCGCATATCCGGCTTTAAGATAATGGATAATTCCGTTCAGATGGTCCGGATGGGAATGGGTAATAAAAAGGGCTTTGAGATTTAATTCCCGGCTGTGGAGAATTTCCCGAATATCAGGAACCGCTGCCGCCGAGTTTTTAATTCCCAAAGCCTGATGATTGTCAAACTTGCCCAAATCCACAATAATCGTCGTAGCTTCCGGCTTGCCGCCGGATTCTCTGACGTCGGTATACTGGTAACAATGTCCGCTGATCTGGTCGATATTGTTTCCGCCGAGAGGACGCCAATAAAAACCGCATTGTTTCCAGTATTCCGTCATAATTTCCTATAGATTGTTGAGTTTGCTTTGCCGGTATTCTTCCAGCTTGGCTTCTCTCCAGGCATTGGCTTCGCGTGCGGCAACCGTCCGGGCTTCTTGTTTCTTTGTAACGACGTTGCGGCTGCGCTCAACTTTTTGAACTGGCTGCTGTCTGGCACCCTCGGCCAGTTTAATGGCTTTTTGAGCGTTGTTGTGAGCCTGTTTGACCATTTCATAAGCCGAAGCCAGTTTTTTTCTATATCTTTGTGCTTTGCGGGGAACGCTGGAGTGGTAGGCCATTGCGGCTTTAATCCAGTCTTTACCCCTGTTTTCATACAGATTTGTCAAAAATTTTGCACTGTATTCAACGTTTTTCTGTGGGTCAAAAGCTTCTTCAACACTTTTGAAAGCATCTGGGTGATAGGCAAGGTTAATCTGCATACAACCGACGTCGATGCTTTTAACGCCTTCTTTCTGCAAACGTTTGACGGCTCTCACCGCCTCGGCCTTGGTTTTGAAAAACATACCTTTCCCGCGGGCGTTTACCGTCCACGGCCAAGCAACGTTTTGTTGCTTTTCGGCATTCCAACGGCCGGTTTCGACGCTGGAAATTGTTGTCAGAAGGTGTTGTTTGATATTGTATTTTTTTTCAAATTTTTGTGTTGCTTCCATACAAACCAGACTGTCATCCCTGATTTCAGAGTAGGCTCGAGCTTGTACTGGCTGAATAAACATCAGCAATATTAACAAAAACATAAAATATTTTGATACGAAAAGTCGCATCCCTCTGTTCCCTCAAACCGGCCACAGATATCCCTTATGCAACTAATATGCCAATTTCAGTCTGCTTAACGGCCAAAAATAAAAATAAGGTTTTGAGGTTGGTTAACAAAATTTTATAAACACCTCAATTGTCGTTCCACTCAACAATCATGTTTATAAAAACAAGATTATCCATGCTTTAAATACTCATGGCTAATCGCAAAACAAGAGGGGTTATAACACAGTTATTTTTTTAAATCCAGCAAAAAATGTGCTAACTTCACAAGTGATTCACAAACGTCGCAGCTAACTTTTTGAAAATATTTGTTTTTTTTGTATGTCTTTTCGTGCATATAAAGGCTGCGGTTGATTTCGATTTGCAGGGTATAAATGTTTTTCCGAGGTTGGCAGTAATTAAAGGCAATATAGGCACCCGCATAAGGACGATTAAATTCGACCCGGTAATTTTTGTTTTCCAGTTCCCGGCTCAGAAATTCCGACATCTGAGTGGGACAACTTTCGTCAAACAATGTGCACAGGCAGAAATCAAGAGGTTTGCTTTCGTTCATAATATTACAAATGATGGACGGCATGGAGTGGCAGTCTACAAGCAGGCAGAAACCGAATTTGCGTACGCATTTGTCAACCAGCTGTTTAAGGCGTTTGTGATAGGGATCATAAACATTTTTAATTCTTTCGGCAACTTCTTGGGATGAAAGCAGGCCGTCATAAATATTTTTATTTTGATAAACGATGCGGTGTACAACGCCCAGCCCGACCCGGCAGCGGCGGCTTCCGACGGTGTCGGATTTCTGCGGCACATCAAAAAACATTTTGTCGTCAAGTTCGATTTTGTCTCGGTTGACGTCAATAAAAGTTCTCGGGATATTCATGCTGAGCAGGGGGATGCCCGCATCGGAAGCTTCACGGATAATTTCAGTAACAAAACAGTCTTCGGAGGTGCGTAGTTCCTTTTCGCTCAGAACGCTGTTTGCCAAAAATTCGGGCGGAAACGCCGTCCCGCTGTGCGGCGACGATAATACCATGGGAAATTTAATTTCCTTGGTATTAAATTCTTCAAAGATATTCAGTTTTTTGTAATTGACCCTGAAATCAAGCTTTTTGTCAGTCACTTTGCCGTTTCCCCACTTGTCAAATTATAAAAATTATAACGGCAAAAGCTTAAATTTTCCCTAAAATCTGAAGTAGATAAATGGATTGTAGGTAGACGCCGCAATGGCCGTCGCAGATATAAAAAACAGCAGACCCAGCCAGACGTTAACAACGCTTCTGGCCCATTTATGCTCGTATTTTATATACAACATTTGAGCAAAGAGAGGAGTAGAACAAATAATCCCGACGATTATTGCGGCAATTTCCGTATTGTCAATAAAATAAGAAAGAGAATAAATAGGTGCGGTTTCTGATAAACCAAACATTTTCTTTAGATAATCAGCCGCATAAGAAAGGGTATCGGCACGGAACAGCACCCAACCTGTAACAAAAACCAAAATGACATAAATATGTCGGTATGCCTTTTGTAAAAAAGTTGAACATTCTCGATTCCAACCGGCCAGTTTCTCAAAAATAATAAAAAAACCGTGCCACAACCCCCAAACAATGAAATTCCAACTTGCACCGTGCCAGATACCCGTAGTTAAAAACACGACAAACAGGTTAAAACAATTTCTTAAAGTCGAAACCCTGTTCCCGCCCAGAGGAATATAGAGATATTGCTTAAACCATGTCGACAGGGAAATATGCCACCGCCGCCAAAATTCGCCGATAGATTTGGAAATATAGGGATAGTTGAAATTTTCCAGGAAACGAAAGCCGAAAATTAGACCTAAACCGATTGCCATATCGGAATATCCGCTGAAATCATAATAAAGTTGCAAACTGTAACAAATTGCTCCGAGCCACGCGGTCCATATGTCAAATTCATTTGTTGGCAGAGCAAAAATTTTATCGACAACAGCACCCAGAGTGTTTGCAATAAGCATTTTTTTTGCTAATCCGCAGATAAATCTTTTAATGCCCAGGCTTACCTTGTCAAAGGTAACGCTGCGGCGGTCAATTTGCTCGGCCACGTCATGATATTTTACAATCGGTCCGGCAACCAGTTGAGGAAAAAGGGTAATATAAAGAGCAAGTTTGCATAAATCCTTTTGAACGGGAACTTCTTTACGATACACATCAATCAAATAAGACATAGCTTGAAACGTGTAAAAAGAAATCCCGATAGGCATGATGATATCCAGAAAACGCAGGTCCGTACCCAAACCGGAATTTATATTGTCAATAATAAAATTAAAATACTTAAAATAAATCAAAAAGCTCAAATCGGCAATAATTGTCAGAGCGAGGATAAGTTTTGTCTTGGTTGGAAATTTATCCAATAAAATGGCACCCCAATAGTTTATAAGCACAGTCAAAATCATGATTGCCAAATAACGAGGCTCTCCCCAGGCATAAAATAAAATACTGGCAGCCAGCAAGAGATAATTGCGAATTTCAGGCTTGGCCAAAATGTAAAAAAGACATACCAGAGGTAAAAACAAAAAGATAAATGTCATGGAAGAAAATAACATTTTAATTCTCCGGGAATTTAATTTGCGACATGATGTAAGTGCCTCTTTCAACAATTTCCAAAATAATGACATCGGCGTATTTCATTATGTCAAGATCTTGTTTTGAAAGTTTATAATGCCACAAAAAGCGGGCATTTTTAAAAGATTGCGCCAAGTAAGGAATCATAGATGTCGTAAAGGAATCTCTGAACATTACAAGATTAAGGCGGCCCGTATCATTTTTGCAGGAAATGTCTTTTCCTGAATCGTTAGCCATACATTTTTCGTTGCTTTCAATGATTGGTTTTTTATACAAAGTATGTTCTTCATATTGTTGTGAAGGAGAAAACATTTTGGTGAGATCTCCTTTAGGATGTTTCTCCTGAGTAAATCCGATAATGTTAGCTTCGGGAATTTGTGGAAAATCATTGCGGATATGTTGAATTATATCCCAATATCCGTAGTAGGCGCCCAACTCATTCCAGTGGGTATTGTTTTTCCAGTAAAGTAAGCCTTTGTCTTTATTTTCATGCAGGGTAGCATAAGGATAGATTGTGGTAACATCCGAGTTTTTTTCAAGATAAGCCAGTAACTGGCGTGTTTTGCTTTCCGTGTCCGGCCGTATTTTGGCAATGTCGTAAAAATATTCGCCGTAAATTTTATTCTTATCCGGAGCAATTACAAAATAAAATTTTTTATGATTTTGAGCACACCAATTTTGAAAATCATTTAAAAATTTTGCTATGTTTTTTAATTCCGTATCAGAAAATAAAATAGCGTTTTGAAAATTTTTAATTCCGTTTTCAGGCTTATAAAACAACCAATTATCCTTGCCTTTAAAAGCCTTTTCATTTTCCATTTTGTTATTTACGAAACAGAAAATTTTATTGTAAATGTCAATAAGGAGGTTTCGTCCGCGAAAGCGGTCGTTATACCATTTTTCAAAGTTTGTTCCGAATTGGGAATTGAGTACCCCGTTATGAAATAAAGGGATATATTTTTGCAGTGTTCTGTTCTCTTGCTCGGAAATTTCCGCATAATTAATTTTAGACATCGGAATAAACAGAAGAATGAAAAAAGAACAAATAAAAACGATGTCAATTCGCGAGTTGTTTTCAATAATTTTAAATTTTGCCAGATAGTTAACCAGCTTATAAAAAAACAAAAAACTCAAAGTTATCGCGATGATAAATAAATGAATGTCAATTTTGTTTGACGCTTTTACTTTCATCCGATTGTCAAAAGCGATGAAGGCATCGGGCAAACGTTCAAAATCAAGAAAAAGTTTTCCGTCCTGAATTTGATGTTTGTTGATGTCATTATAAGTAAGAGAGGAAAAATGTTGGCTGAGATTATAGGTTTTGCGTCCGCGCAGCGTCATGTTGCTGATGGTGATTGCCGATAAGGATTGTGGAAAATCAATTCTTAAACCATATATTTTTCGTGCTGGAATAGTAACGGCAACCCGACGGGTTTTATTTAGATTAACTGTCTTTTGGACAAATAAATTTTCAGAATATTGTTCTGTTTTGTTTGTTGTGTAGTAAATTTTAAATTCTGTTTCTTGAGAACCATCGGCATAAAAGACTAATTTGATGGGTTTATTCAGTATAAAGACATCTTTAATTAAGAATAGAAAAAAGAACGTAATAATAACGGAAAGGATAAGTCTTTTATGGTGCATGATTCTAAAATCCTGTCATATTTAAAACAGAATCAAGATATTATATAACTAATAATAGTCAATAGAAAAATTTTGACAAATAAAAAATGACGATCTTAGAAATGATCGTCATTTTTTAGCAAATTATTTTTCCCGCTGCAAAATCCAATACTGCCACAAAATTAAAACGGCGGCAACAGGCAGGAAAACCTCACTGGTTTCTTCGACAATTTCAAAAGTGTCCTGAAGCGCGCGAGGCAGCGGCTCTCCGTAATAACGACGATAATTGGACGGAAAGCGGTCAATAAATTTGCAAAAGATGCCAAGAGTGCACAGCGTGGCAATTGACCATGTGGTGGGATTCATTTTGAAAAAAGAATTTATCAGATGGCGTCCGTATTTAACGGCCACAAAAATAACGGCAGCCAGAAAAACAAGCAAAATCAGTCCGGCAGCAATTTTTTCCGACCAGGGATTGTTCGGATTCAAAAAAAAGCGCGATTTAAAAGCCGTGGTGTCATGGGAAGTTAACATATGTTGAATTCCCATTTCCCGCAAAAGAGCCGCGAAACCGAAAAAGACAAAAATGGCAAAGTCGATTCGGGAGCTGCGGTTTTTCATGAACGGCTTATGAAAAAGAATAAATGCCGCAAACAACAAGAAATAACAAAAATAAGTCAATTGCTCAATAAAATGCCCTTCTTTGATAACTTCATTTAAAGAGTCATGGCAAAAAACAAAAATAAGACTCATAAGCAGAGGCCAAAGAATCAAAACGGCAATAGGCGTAAAAAGGGGAGAAGCAATATAGTTCTTCATTTGATAGTCCTGAAAATAACAGAAAGATGATAATTTTGTCACCATTATAGAAATGAAAGATAAAATGTAAATTAAAATTAAAGGTAATGTAAAAAGAGGTATGTAATTTAATTAAAAAAATTCTTGCATTTAAATTCAGGATACTGTAAATAAATTAAATCACCGAGGGTGTGTAGCTCAGCGGGAGAGCACTACGTTGACATCGTAGGGGTCACAAGTTCGATCCTTGTCATACCCACCAATTAAAAAAAGCCGTCCGTCAGGGCGGTTTTTTTTAATTGGTTGAGTTTGCCGGAGAGAACTTGTGAAACAAGTTCGGCGCCCGAGCCTTGCCTTGTAAGGCGAGGAAGAGCGAGCCAGTGGCGAGGCCGAAGGCGGCAGCGTGCGAAGCGCCTGCCCAGACTTGTCATCATCTGCATTACAGCCGTCCGTCAGGGCGGTTTTTTTTAATTGGTTGAGTTTGCCGGAGAGAACTTGTGAAACAAGTTCGGCGCCCGAG
>CALXTO010000023.1 GCA_944391425.1 uncultured Alphaproteobacteria bacterium
GCCCAATCCTTAAAAGAAATATCTTCGGCCTTGAATCAGATTCGTTCCATGTCATCTGAACTGGGCAGCTATTACAATATTGTCCTTAATCGTCAGGATTTTACCGAAAACCTGATTAATGTTCTGGAGGAAGGCGCGGACAAACTGACCTTGGCGGACATGAACGAAGAGAGCGCCAACATGCTGGCCTTACAAACCCGCCAGCAGCTGGCAACCAATTCCCTCTCGCTCGCCTCCCAGGCCGCCCAGTCTATTTTGAGATTATTTTAATTCTTTGATTATCTTGGCGGCAATATCCTCATAAGCTTTGGTAAACGTACTTTCCGGTTCAGCCATGACTATCGGTGTACCGTTGTCGGCATTGCTGCGAATATCAATATGCAAAGGTATCTCGCCCAAGAAGGGAACGCCAAGTTCGGCAGCTGTCTGCTGTGCGCCGGCATGACCGAAAATATCGGCCCGGGTGCCGCAGTTGGGGCAAACATAGTAGCTCATATTTTCGATAATACCGAGAATCGGCACGTCAACGCGCTTGAACATATTTACGCCTTTGACCGCGTCAATCAGCGCGATGTCCTGCGGCGTTGACACAATAACTGCGCCATCGATGTTTAATTTCTGTGACAACGTAATCTGAATATCGCCGGTTCCGGGAGGCATATCAATTACCATGACATCAATTTCGCCCCAATTGACTTCCGTCAATAACTGTTCTATTGCGCCGCAGGCCTTGGCTCCCCGCCAGATGAGCGGCGTGTTGCGGTCAATCAAGGTGCCGATGGACATGGATTTGATGCTGGCATAGTCAAAAGCCTCAAAGGTTTTGCCGTCGTGAGAAATCGGGGCAATCCCTTCATACCCCAGCATGGTCGGTACAGAAGGACCGTAAATGTCCGCATCAAACAACACCACTTTTTGCTTATGATTGGCCAAAGCAAGCGCCAGATTGACCGCCGTGGTCGATTTGCCGACGCCGCCTTTGCCCGAAGCAACGGCGATAATTTTCTTAACGCCGGGGACAATCCACTTCCCCTCCTCCGGCTTCAGAGACAACGGCTTTTTGACGGCGGTGTAAATGACAGAAACTTTTTCCACGCCCGGAATTTTTTTGATTTCGGTTTCCAGCGCCGCCGCTTTGCCGCGGTCTTCAGCGGCGTTTTGCAATGTAACGATAACCCGGTTGTTGAATATCCCAATGTTCTCAATTTCTTCGGGAGCAAAATATTTTTCTACAATTGCTTTGATTTGGTTTTCCATGGCTGTGCGCTTCCTGTTGATAATCTTATCTGTGATTGTTTTATTGCTATATTTATATTATATAATTAGGCAACGCAACTTAAAAAAGCTGAGAGGATCAAAAATATGGCAAATGTTCCAAATCCCTGGGAAGATAATGAGGAAGACAACCCCTGGAAAGGCAATGAGATGCCCAAAGCCAGGCCGTCCAAAACCGTCCGCACGCAAAGCGGCGGCGGGTTCGACTTCAAATGGCAGTGGGGCGTTGCCGCCGTTGTCCTGCTGTGGCTGGCCTCCGGTTTTTATCAGGTCCAACCCAATGAAGAAGGCGTAGTGCTGCGGTTTGGGGCTTACAGCGAAACGACAGATCCCGGCTTGCACTATCATCTGCCTTACCCGATTGAAACGGTCGAAAAAGTAAACATTACCCAGGAACGCAGTATTAATCTGGGCGTAACGGAAGCCGTGGTTGACAAGAATTCTTTTAACGAAAGCCATATGCTGACCGGCGATGAAAATATCGTTGACATTAATCTGACAATCGTTTGGCGGGTGGAAGACGCCCGGGATTATCTGTTTAATATGCAAAGCCCTGATCAAACGGTTCGCGTCGCGGCGCAATCCGTATTAAGAGAAATTGTCGGACAATCGCAAATGATGCCGATTATTTCCGGCGACCGCGGCAAGGTGGAAGATGACACCAAGGAGGAACTGCAAAAAGTTCTGGACGAGTTCGGCGCCGGTATTACCATTGTGCGCGTCAAACTGCAAAAAGCCGATCCGCCGAAACAGGTTGTTGACGCTTTTAATGAAGTTCAGCGTGCCAAAGCGGATATGGAACGTTTTAAAAACGAAGCCGAGGCTTATCGTAACGAAATTCTGCCCAAATCGCGAGGCGAAGCTGCCCAGCGACTGCAAAATGCCGAGGCCTACAAACAAGCCGTTGTCAATAAAGCCCAAGGCGACGCCGAACGGTTCCTGTCCGTGTATGAAGCTTATAAACAGGGTAAGGACGTAACCATCAAACGTCTTTATTTGGAAACAATGGAAAATGTATTGGCCAATTCCAATAAAGTTATTATTGACCCGTCGGCAAAAGGCTCCAATGTCGTGCCTTATCTGCCGCTGGATAAACTGCAAAACAAACAGGGAGTATAATCATGAGCGATAAAATAAAAATTGTTTTGGGTGCAATTGCCCTTGTTGTCCTGTTTGTGCTGGCTAACTCGCTGTATGTTGTCAAACAAACCGAACAGGCTATCGTACTGCAATTCGGCGAGCCGGTCAGAGTTGTGAAGGAACCCGGGTTGAAAGCAAAAGTTCCCTTTATCCAAAAGGTCGTTTTTTATGACAATCGTCTGCTCAACCTTGACCCGCCGGCGCAGGAAGTGGTTCTGAACGACAAAAAACGTCTGGATGTTGACAGTTTTACCCGCTACCGCATTGTCGATCCACTGCGTTTTTATAAAACCGTACGTACGGAAATTCAGGCGCGGAGCAAACTGGAAGAAATCGTCAACTCGTCCGTGCGTAAAATTCTCGGACGGATTACCCTGCAGGAACTTTTGTCCCAGCAAAGGACTCAGATTATGGCAGATATCAGCGCCGCAGTTAAAACCGATGCCGAGCAAATCGGCGTCAGTGTCGCCGACGTAAGAATCCGCCGCGCCGACCTGCCCATTGAAGTTTTGCAGGCAATCAACGCCCGCATGAAAGCTGAGCGCGAACGCGACGCCAAAGAGTTCCGGGCTACGGGTCAGCAGGAAGCGCAAAAAATACGTGCCACGGCCGAAAAAGAAAAAACCGTCATTATTGCCGAAGCCGAAAAGCAAGCGCAGATTATCCGCGGACAAGGCGACCAACAGGCTGTTGCCATCTGGAACAAGGCTGCTGGCGTGGATCCTCAGTTTTACGCCTTTTACCGTTCTCTGGAAGCTTATAAAAATTCGATGGCTTCCGGCGACGGTACATCTATGGTTCTGGCTCCGGACAGCGAGTTTTTTGAGTTCTTCGGCAAAACGGTGAAAACAGGACGCTAAGAACGATGAAAAAACTGGCTAAGCTGGTATTGGCTTTTGTGTTGGGAAGTTTTCCGGCCAAAGCTCAGAATATTCCGGCATCTTTTGCCGATTTGGCAGAAGCGCTTCTGCCTTCCGTCGTCAATATTTCCACGACACATGCGCCGGAAGCGGAAGCAAGTGAAGAAGATTCTTTGGGAATCGAGAGTGAGAATCCGAAAATCCGCGAATTTTTCAGCCCCAAAAATCCACAACAAGTTTCGCTCGGTTCAGGTTTTATCATTGATGAAAGTGGCCTGATTCTAACCAACAACCATGTCATTGATGGCGCCAGGGAAATTACGGTTACACTGGCGGATGAAGACAGCTTTGCGGCGGAAATCGTCGGTAAGGATGATAAAACGGATCTGGCGCTGATAAAAATTGATGCCGGCAAAAAGCTTCCCAGCGTACGGCTTGGGGACTCTGACCGGGTTCGGGTCGGAGATTGGATTCTTGCCATCGGAAATCCTTTCGGTCTCGGCGGCAGCGTAACCGCAGGAATCGTGTCAGCTAAATCCCGCGATATTGAAGCCGGTGCCTATGACAATTTTATTCAAACGGACGCTTCCATTAATCAGGGCAGTTCCGGTGGCCCCATGTTCAATATGGCCGGAGAAGTTATCGGTATTAATACGGCTATTTTTTCAACCAGCGGCGGCAGCATGGGAATCGGTTTTGCCGTTCCGGTTAACCTGAGCAAATTCGTCATCGCGCAGCTCAAGGAAAAAGGGAAAGTCGAACGCAGCTGGCTTGGCATTAAAATTCAGCCAAACACCACCGACATTTCCCTGAGCCTGCAACAAACGGAAGCTTCCGGTATTTTGGTAACCTCCGTAGATGAAAACTCCAATGCCAAACAGGCCGGTATTGAAGCGGGAGACATTATTGTCCGTCTGAATGGAAAAAGAATCGACGATCCAAAGGATTTTTCCCGCCAAGTTGCGGAAACCGAAATCGGCGGGAGAATAGAACTTGACGTATGGAAAGATCGTAAACTTCAAAAAATTTCACTTAAAACCCAAATGATGCCCGCGGTACCTTCCGCCGACATTACGGCAAATATTTCGGCTTCCGCTCCGGTAGCAGACAACAAGGCGCCTGGATATATCAAAGAGTTGAAGATCACTCTGGAAGAGTTGTCCCCTACTGTTTTGGACCGGCATAATCTGCCTCGGGAAAGCCGCGGCGTTGTTGTTTCCGGCGTTGATGCAGGCAGCGATGCCGAACAGAAAGGTTTGAAACGCGGCGACCTGATTACGGAAATCGACAAGAAAACCATTTTTGACCTTAATGACGTCAAGACTTATGTAGAAGATGCAAAACTGGAAAATAACCGCCCGGTTTTGCTCTTGATTAACAATAATAATATTCCCCATTATGCCGCCGTAAAGTTGACAGACGATGAGTAGAGTTGATTTTTATCATTTGCAAAGCCAGACTTTGGAAAACGTTTTGCCCAAATTGCTTGAAAAAGCGTATGCAACGGGCAAAAGCACCTTAGTCCGAATCGGAAATGAGGAACGCGTCGACTTTCTGAACGCCATGTTGTGGACCTATACCGACCAATCTTTTTTGCCTCACGGTTCCAAGAAAGACGGCAATGCGGAATTGCAGCCAATCTGGCTGACGGCGGGAACCGACAATCCCAATATGGCCAGTCTTTTGTTTTTGGTTGACGGCGCTCAAGCTGAAATCGGCGAACTGGAAAACTTCAGCCGCGTATTTAATGTTTTTGACGGCAACTCCGTTGAAGCCGTTGAGCAGGCCCGGCGCTTTTGGAAAGAAATCAAAGCCTCGGGAAACGAATGTTTTTACTGGAAGCAAGACGCCGGCGGACGCTGGCAGCAACAGAGTTAGTTTTGCGCTCCGGTACGGGGCGGCGCAACTTTGTCAATATCGCTCGGAAAGTTGACATCCAGCAGTTTTTGGGCATTTTTCACTTCAACAACCGTTGTGTAATCGGCATGTTCGACAAAGACGGGACGCAGATTAGCGTTTTCGGGAACGATGTCGGCGCGTTCATAAAGAGCTTTGCTCCAGATAACCGGGTTGGATTTCACGCCTTTATTGGCAAAGACACAAACCTGTTTTTCAACACCGGGTTTGAAAGCAGATAAGAGTTTATCAATATCCGCAGCCGTCAGGTTGGGCATATCGGCGGGAATAATCACCGTTCCTTCGCAAAAACCGGGAACGGATTTCAATCCCAGAGCAATTGACGTTTTGACGCCGGAGCGATATGCAGGATTATAAACAACGTTGACGTCGACATTTTCAAGATATTCCTGCATTTCCTCGTCATGGTAACCGGTGACGACAAATATCGGCCCCGCTTTGGAAGCAATAGCGGCGTTGACCGCTTTCATAAATAACGGCTGCCCGTCTTCCATTTCCACCATCAGCTTGTTGCGTCCCGAACGACTGCCAATTCCTGCAGCCAGAACAACGGCGGCAACGGCAGCCTTTTTCCCCGCACCGCTTTGCCCTTTGGCACTGATCAAAGCTTGGATATTTTCTTCGGCGATAAAAGTTTCGGCAGGCATATCCGGCACATGCAAACGGGAAAACTCGTCCGGCAAAATCTTTTCGCTCAAAACGGCTTGTTTGATATAGCGGTTTAAAAGAACCGTATCCGCCGTATCATAAGCATATGGCAACACGATAATCCGGCGCCTTCTTTTCTCCGCAATTATCAGCCCAGAAACGCCGACTTGGGGGAAATGCGAACAAACTGTTTCGTCCGCCACGGCATTTACGGCACGGGAAATCATATCATAACGGCTTGACACCGGTAACGGAGCCAAAACAAAAATGACGTCATTATCTGCTTTGAAGGCATCTTCCAACCCGTCGGCAATGGCATTGATGTCGTAGTCGGCGTTGTATTCGCCTTGAAAATCAAAGCCAAAACCGGAAAAGTCCGTAACCAGTTTTTTGACGACCGAAGTAAAATGCCTGTTTTCTTCGCGATCATCCTGCAAACGCACGTACAAAAGCGCTGCTTTACGGTTTTCAAAACTTCTGACATTCAGCAGCTCGTTGTTGCCGGACAATTTGAAAATAATTTCATCGACATCCTGTTGCGACATCAAAGGTGCCGCGATTTCCAAACGAGCTAATATTTCCGTCTTAGAAACCTTGCGATACGGTGCAATAGTATTTAGAAAAACCTCCGGATGCAACCGATTGAATTTGGCAAGGCGCTCTTCATTACTGATAAAAATTCCATCTTCAGCGGCCGCAATACTGCAATTTCCTTTGCTGTCTGTCAGGTAAGAAGTCCCCTCTCCGCAAAGTTTGGCAGCGATAATTCCCGCCGCCGTTTGAGCACTGATGTCGTTTTCTTCGGCTATTACGCCGACAATGCGCCGAATATGATGCATTTTGAAGATAATGATGTCTTCCTTGTTCAGAGCATACCCTTTGGGATAAAGACGTCCGCCCAGCTGAACGTCTGACAGCAGGCGTACGTTTTCGGCAGCGTTAATATCCAATTCGACATATTGCATGACAAAAATACTTTCAGTTTGTTTTTTTATTGTACTGAAAAAAGTTTAACAAAAATAAAAAAAAGAGGAAGTATTTTCTACTTCCTCCTTAAAAAGTGTGACGGCCGACTATTTTATGTCCTTCCAATATCCGGACATAAACTGCCGTTTTGGTCACGTCGATGATCACCTTTTGCTTTTTACCTCTGGTTTGCGCCCAGTAGGTATAGTTGGTATAAATATCCTTGCGGATTTTCCGGTCCAACACAAAATTGTGGCCATCATAGACATACACATATACGTACAGTCCCTTGTTTGCCAGACGCATGGTTCCCAAGCTCAGGCTGAACGTATAATTCAGATAGTCCGACTGCTCTACATAGGCGCCGGAATAACGGTCATGATAACTGCTCATATCCGTCGACGCCACCCGCCTTTGCGCCTCATACTTGTTGGGTGCGGGAATCCAGCGGTGACTTTGATAATACAAATTCCGGTTAACTGCGCACGAGTTTAACCCCAGCATGCAAATGACCGGAATGATCATCATCAGCAATTTTTTTGTTTTCATAATTATCTGTTTTTATAATTTCGATTATCAGTAAAATTCCACCGCAAAACAGGCAAAAACACATCAGTCCCGTGAAGTTCCATTCACTGAGCTCTTCTTTCAACAAAGAAGAATACCTTTCCTTTACGTAAGGACTGCATGCCAATTCCAGAATATTTTTCCGATCGTCCTGAGAGAACGTTTTTAAATGCCGAGTCGGCAAAATACATTGCGAGGGAACGATGTTTTTATTCCAGCTGAAATAATATCTTCCGCCGCTGTGTAAATCCACATATTCGGCAATTTCTCCCTCTATCCGGGAAATGTTCTGGCAACGCCTGATTTGCAACGCTCCAAATAAAAGCGCCAAACCTAAAAACAGAAAAACGAGTTTTTTCATTTTCATGAAAGGTTTTAATAATTACTTAATTGTACTTGAACGGTTTTAATATAACATTTTTCAGGCGATAAGTCTATAAAAAAACGGAAATTTTAAAAAATAAAAAACCCCGGGATTCCGGGGTCAAACGCTCAGGACACGTTATTCGCGCCAGTCAGAGTTCTCGTCACAGAATTTTTGCCACAATATGCTGACAAAGGCTTTAAGCTCGTCAGACATTTTTTCGTTCCACTTCCGTGACTGGATTTCAGCAACCAGTTCAGGCGTTGCCTGGACATTTTTGAAAAGCCCGCCCAATTTGGAGATGCTTCTCTTTCCTTCGTGAATTTTCCACATCCAGCCGAAATTCTGTTGTTCATCCATAACCAGAAAAGCCGTCATTTTTTGTGCGTCACGGCGCGAGATGAGCAAATAATCGGCGATGTTTTGTGTTTGATTCCTTTCCATAGCATTTGGTTTTTAAGGTTAATAATATCTGTCTAATTCTTAAGTGGGAATAAATTTAGCACAAGCAGATCAAAAGTCAATATCCGCTAATATTTTATTGTCAAGGTGACAAAAAACCAACACA
The DNA here is from genome assembly GCA_944391425.1 of uncultured Alphaproteobacteria bacterium. Lineage (GTDB taxonomy): Bacteria > Pseudomonadota > Alphaproteobacteria > RF32 > CAG-239 > CAZU01. The sequence goes on from CALXTO010000023.1 coordinate 8,306, forward strand.
GAATTTACGAGGTGGTTCGTCTGCTTGGCTTTGTTTTGCATGGTCAGCTTTTACCGGAACGACTGGAGATTGTCGATGATGATTCAAAAAAAGAGCTTCCGATCGGAAGCCCTGTTATTATTTAACAAGCCGAATGCTGTCTACTTCAATGTCCTCCGGCTTGAAACGATGGGTATCTACCTCTCCGCGGATTTCTACCTTGTCTTGCGGCGTAACGGTTTGCCCGCCCCATTTTTTATTATCTATTTCTACTTTGACGGAGCCGCTGTCATCTTTAAACAAATAATCTTCTCCGCCCAAATGTTTTTCAATATAACCTTCCAAAATCACCGGCGTTTCATCAGGCATTTGCGCAATTTGGGCAGCAACGTTTTTTTTAGCATCTGATGATCCCGAAAAACCGGCATATACAATCGTTCCCGCACCAAGGATAAATCCTGCCACAGCAAAGAGCATCAATTTCTTCATACATTTTCTCCCATTTATTAAAATCATACCATATTTAACCTGTTGGACTGCAAACGTCAACCCAACCCGAACTTTTTGCATACTGCTCCAATTCCTCTGTCGTCAGTTCAATTGCGCTGTTGGAACTTCCGCAGGCCGGAAAAACCGTCTTGAAACGCCGCAAAGATACATCCAGATAAATTTTAACATTTTCCGGCACGGCAAAAGGACAGATTCCGCCGACGGCATGTCCCGTACATTTCAGTGCTTCTTCCGGGGTCAGCATTTTGGCCTTGCAGTGAAAAACAGCTTTATATTTAGCATTGCTAATTTTGCAATCTCCGGCTGTTACGACCAAAATTGTCTGGCCGCCACAGTCAAAAGACAGAGTTTTGGCAATCCGGCACGGTTCGCAGCCCAGAGCTTGTGCCGCCTGGCTGACTGTTGCGCTGGAAACAGAAAACTCCAATATCCGCTTGTCAACGCCAAAAACTTTTAGATATTCTTTTACACCGTTTAAGCTCATAATCTCTCCCTAAGATGATGTTTTCCATCATGATTTATAGTGTTTAAAACTATTTTTACTGATTTATAATATCTTTAACCCAAATAATAAACAAGGATTTAAATGTTTAAATTAAAACCCGCAGAAGAAAAAGACGCCGCGGCTATTGCTGCGATTCAGGTTAACACATGGAAAGACTGCTACCCAGGACTTATGCCGGAAAGTTTTTTAAACGCTTACCGGGTTACGGCCGAAAGCATCGCCCATTGGCAGAACACAATTGCCCGAGGCGGGCATTGTCAAATTGCGGAAACCGCCGCCGGTGAATATGCCGGTTATCTTTTGGCCGGCGCCAGCCGTTTTCCGCATATTCCGTATCTAACGGAAATTTATTCTTTTTATGTCCTTCCCCGTTATCAGCATCAGCAAGTCGGCAGCCTTCTGTTTAACCATTTTCATCAAAGCCAAAAAGGCAAAGGCTTTTTTGTCTGTGCCGTCAAAGGGAATAAAGCTGCCGAAAATTTCTACTTAAAAAAAGGCGGCAGACATTATCCCGAATATGCTTTTGTCAGTTCTACCAATAAATTTCCTGTTCATGAAGAGGTCTTTGCCTGGGGAAATCCGGAAATTTCTCCGCGGGCGCATCGTCCCGGTGCAGCCGTAAATCCGGAATTTTGGTAACTGCCATAAAAAATGGGCTGCAATTTCTCGCAACCCATTGAAAATATTTGATATTTTCCTGATACCAATTAACGTTTGGAGAACTGGTATGAACGGCGAGCCTTGGCTTTACCGTATTTTTTACGTTCAACCGTTCTGTCGTCGCGGGTCAGGAAGCCGGCTTTTTTCAAAACAGCGCGCAATTCCGGCTCATATTCGTTCAGAGCTTTGGAAATGCCGTGTTTGATTGCACCGGCCTGACCGGACAATCCACCGCCTTTTACGGTGCAGACGACGTCAAATTCATTAACGCGGTTAGCGACTTCAAAAGGCTGGTTGATAATCATTTTCAACACCGGACGGGCAAAGTACTGATCCAGTGATTTTTCATTAATGGTGATATTGCCTTTGCCGGGTTTGATCCATACACGGGCAACGGCATCTTTTCTCTTGCCGGTAGCATAAGAACGGCCGAATTTATCGCGTTTGGCTTTGCGAACAACGGCTTCGCCGGCGGCAGCTTCAACTTTGGCGGAAGCAGCTTTGATATCTTGCAAAGATTCGATTTTTTCAGCCATTGTTATTTGCTCCTCTTATTTTTGGGATTTCTGGAAGCAATGTCCAGAACTTCAGGGTTTTGAGCAGTATGCGGATGGTTCTCTCCCGCATAAACTTTTAATTTGGTCATTTGCTGGCGGCCCATCGGGTTGCGTGAAATCATGCGTTCGACAGCCTTAACAATAACTCTTTCCGGAAACTGTCCGGCCAGAATTTTGGCAGGAGTTGTTTCTTTGATACCACCGATATAGCCGGTATGTTTATAATATTTTTTGTCGGTCAATTTTTTGCCGGTCAATTTAACTTTATCGGCATTGATGACGATGACATAGTCGCCGCAGTCCAGATTCGGGACATAGTTGGGCTTGTGTTTGCCGCGCAGAATCTTGGCGATTTCGGCGGACAGACGCCCCAACACAACGCCCTGAGCATCAACGACATACCATTTTCTCTCAATATCCGAGGGTTTGGTTGCATAGGTATTCATGTTTTCTCTCTTATAAAAGATGGTTGTTAAATTCGTTGCCAATATACAGGAAAGAATCTTATTGTCAACAACAAAATTATTTTATTTTTCAGCACGTTAGCAAAAGGTATTATTTTACCTCTTGCTAACGTGTTGATTTTGCACAGCTTAAGCTGACGCAAGATTTTTCAGTTCATATAATTTTTCCAAAGCTTCCCTCGGGCTGAAATCATCTGGGTTGAGCTCTTTCAATGCTTTCAAAACCGGAGATGATGCGGATGCAGGTTCCTCTTTTTCCCGAATGGCCGCAAACAGCGGCAGATCATCCGCCAATTCCCGCATGGAGCTTCCCTTACCGTTCTGCTCAAGATGCCGCAGCACCTGTTCCGAACGTTTGATCACCGTTTTGGGCAAACCGGCCAGCTTGGCGACATGGATACCGTAGCTGCGGTCCGCAGCACCGTCAATTACTTCATGTAAGAAGACGACATCTTCATTAAACTCTTTGATTTTCATACAATGAAGAGACATCTGCGGCAATGTAGACGTCAGTGCCGTTAGTTCATGATAATGCGTCGCAAACAAAGTGCGGCACTTGTTGATTTCATGTAAATGCTCAATCACTGCCCAGGCAATTGACAAGCCGTCAAACGTTGCCGTTCCGCGGCCGATTTCATCCAAAATCACAAAAGAACGCTCATCCGCCTGATTCAATATTCCGGCGGTTTCAACCATTTCAACCATAAAAGTTGAGCGACCGCGGGCCAAATCGTCAGAAGCTCCCACCCGGGAAAAAATCTTATCGATGATGCCGATGTGTGCGGATGAACAGGGAACATAAGAACCCATCTGCGCCATAACCGCAATAATGGCGTTCTGGCGCAAAAAAGTCGATTTTCCGGCCATATTCGGTCCGGTCAGCAGCCACAGGCGCCCTTTGTCTTCACTCAAAAAACAGTCATTGGCGACAAAACTGCCGGTATTTTCTTTTTCTAAGGACTGTTCAACCACGGGGTGCCGCCCGTCTTTTATTTCAAAAGCCAGACTGTCATCAATCTGCGGACGGCAGTAATTTTTTTCAACGGCCAAATCAGCCAGGGCCGAGGCAACGTCCAACTCGGCCATAGCTTTGGAGGTTTTGAGAATATCCTCCGAATAAACCCTGATTTCGGTAACCATATCGTCAAAAAGCTCAATCTCCATTGCCAGAGCCTTTTCGGCGGCGCCGCGAATTTTATCTTCCAGTTCGGTAAGCTCCACGGTCGTAAAACGGGAAGCATTCAAAACCGACTGGCGGTGAATGTAATTTTTATCTTCCAGCAGCGTCGCGGCGAATTTTGTGGGAACTTCAATAAAATAACCGATAACATTATTAAACTTGATTTTAAGGTTGGCAATGCCAGTAGATTCGGCATATTTGGCCTGTAAGCCGGCAACCATCTGATGTCCATCCGTTTTCAGGGCTTTGATATTATCCAGTTCCGCCGAAAAACCCGGACGAATAAAACCGCCGTCACGGGCCAGCAAAGGTAAATCGTTCGCCAGAGCATCCTCCAGCCGAGCGACTAAGGCCGAATGTTCACCCAGCCTGGCAGCCGCTTCTTTCAACACTTCCGGCAGCTGTTCCAAAACAGACGCTCCTTTTTGATTAAAACTGTATAAGAGGTTGCGTATGGCGGGAATTAACCCAAGAGCAGCCTTGATATTTGCCAAGTCACGCGGGCCGCCGCGACCGAGACTGAGCCGAGAGACCGCCCGTTCCATGTCGGGACAGGATTTCAGCAGAGCCCGGAGATCTTCGCGGATATGCGGATAATCGATGAAAAAGTCAACCATGTCCAGACGACGGTTAATGGCTTCAGCATTTTTCAGCGGATTAGCCACCCGTGAACATAACAGCCTGCCTCCGGCGCCCGTAACCGTCCGATCAATAACGCTTAGCAGCGAGGCACCTTTATCACCGCTCTGGGAAGTAATCAACTCCAAAGAACGCCGGGTAGCACCGTCAATCTCCATAATCTGTCCTTCCGTCACTTTCAGAGGACGTGAAATCAGCGGAATTTTACCTTTCTGCGTCGTTTCGACATATTCCAGCAAAACGCCGGCGGCGGTAATTTCCGCCCGGCCAAAACTGCCGAAAGCGTCCAATGTGCCGACCTTAAAAGCATCCTGGAGGCGCTTGCGGGAATTTTCGCTGTTAAACCGTGCTTGAGGCAAAACCGAAAGCTGATCACGGCAGTCATTTAAAACCTGAAAGATCTGTCGGTTTTGCAAATAGGCGTCGGAAACAATCACCTCTACCGGGTTAAGACGGGACAAGACTCCGCTCAGGACAACGGCTTCGTCTTTTTCCCTGAGGCTTATTTCCTGCAAATAAAAGTCGCCGGTGGAAATGTCCAGCCAGGAAAGGCCAAGAGTATCGCCTAATTTGGCCAATGCCAGCAAAAAATTGTTCTTTTTAGAATCGAGCAGAGGTTCTTCGGTCAGTGTTCCGGCGGTCACCAAACGAATAACTTCGCGTTTGACAACGGCTTTGTAACCTCGCTTTTTGGCTTCTTTGGGGTCTTCAACCTGCTCGCAGATAGCAACCTTATAGCCTTGGCGGATCAGCTTGGCCAAATAACTCTCATAAGCATGAAACGGCACGCCGCACATGGGAATGTCCTGATTGTTCAGCTTGCCGCGTTTTGTTAACGCAATGTCCAGCGCTTTGGAGGCTTTGACGGCATCATCCAGAAAAAGTTCATAGAAATCCCCCATGCGGTAAAACAGCAGATAGTCCTGATGTTCCTTTTTGATTTGGAGGTATTGCGACATCATCGGCGTCATGACGGCAGGGTTTTCGGAATCTTCGGTCATTTTCTCTCAAAAATTTAAGGTTTTTAAACTTGTTATATAATAATATATTTACAAATCTAGTCTAGGACATTTTTTTAGATATGGGACAAAATCACATGTTTGAACGCGCCAGAAAAGCTTTGGGAATCGAAAAAAATTCCAAATTTGTGGAAAAAGTGCTGTTTTTAAGTTTTCCAACGGCGCTCGTATTTGTGATTCTGGCTGCTTTCAGAATGGTAGATCCCATGCTGGCGGTGATTTCGCTGGGTGCCGTGGTTATGTTTAACATCGCCTTTTTGTTTCCGCTGACTTTTGAATTGCAACAAATCAAAAAATACATTTCCTCCCTTTCTGACGGCGAAACCCCTGAGGAAAAAGAAATGGCGTTGTCTGAAAAAGAGGCGCGCGATATTGTGGAAGCCGTCAACGCCATGCACCGTTTCTGGGCTCAGAAAACTGACCGTCTGGAAGCACAGACCATTTCCGACACAGCCGTGCTGGACAGCCTGCCCGATCCGATTATGGTTATTGACCGCGCCGGCAATATTCTGGGCGCCAACCTTGCCGCCCGCGGCAGCTTCGGTAAAAACATTACGGACAAAAACATCGACCAGCTGATAAAATCCAATAATTTTATTAATGCCGTCAACCGCGTTTTAAAAAAAGAAAGCCAGTCCGAAAATCTGATCTTTTATATCGGGGAACCATTCAATCAGAAGCTCTATGCACATATTAAACAACTTCCGTGGCTTTCCAAAGGCAAAGCCGTTGCAGTCATTTCGATTTACGACCTGACAAAATCCATGAAGATTGAAAAAATGCAATCTGATTTTGTTGCCAATGCCAGCCATGAGCTGCGTACGCCGCTTTCTATTATTTCAGGCTTCATCGAAACGCTCCAGACAACGGCTAAAGACGACGGTGAAGCACGGGAAAAGTTTTTGCAAATCATGGGCGAACAGGCCGAATATATGTCGGCGCTGATTGAAAACCTGCTTTCATTGTCTAAAATTGAAATGAAACAGGATCAAAAGCCGGAAGAAAAAACCGATGTTTTGGAAATCGCAGAAGAAGTCGCGCAGGCTCTTTCTCCCAAAGCCGCCGACCGAGAAATGAACATCCGTATTCTCAGCGAAGACAACCTTCCCGAAATTACGGCAGACCGTTCCCAAATCAAGCAAATTATCCAGAATCTGGCCGATAATGCCATTAAATATGGTCTGGCGTCGACAGATATTACCCTGCGGATAAAAAATGCCGAAAAGATTCCACCCTCCAAGAGTTTTAAAACCGCTTCCGGCCCCGCCATAGCCATATCTGTCAATAACAAAGGACCTAAAATCAGTCCGGAAAATTTGGCCCGGCTGACCGAAAGATTTTACCGTATGCAGGAACACAAAGACTTGAATATTAAAGGAACCGGATTAGGTCTAGCCATAGCTAAACATATTATCATCCGCCACATGGGCAACCTAACTGTCAACTCCAACGGCTATAACGGAACGACATTTACGATTTATCTGCCCGTCAATCAGGAGGCATAACATGAAACTGGAAGTTATCGGCGCCAATTCGGCTTTCGCCAAAGAAGGGGTTAATTCTTCACTGCTTTTGCACCTGAACGACGGCAGCGCTGTTTTGTTGGACTGCGGATACAATATTTTTCCGCGGCTTTTGGAAAAGGGCTTGACGCAAAAAATCAAAACCGTCCTGCTCAGCCATACTCATCAGGATCATTGCGGATCTGCCATAACGCTTTTAGAGTACCGCTTGGCCGCTTACGGTGAAACTACGGCCATCGGCGGCGTGTCCTGGCAGAAGCTTCTGGACTTGTGCGAAGGCAGTGATTCCGGACGTTTGATCCGTCTGCCGGATATCAAACTTGAAATGTTGGATGTTCCCCATGCCAAAGGCATGGAGTGTAAAGCCATGTTGGTTGAAGACAAAGTTTTTTACAGCGGAGACAGCGCCGTTTCGCTGCTTAATACAGAAACGGCACAAAAAGCGCAGTTTATTGTACATGATGCCGCATTGTCCGCCAATCCCAACCACGCCTCCATCAAAGAGCTGGCTACCGCTCCTTGCGACGTTAAAGCCAGAACCTACCTGACCCATTACTTACCGGAAAAATATGAGGAAATAAGCAGGCTTGCAGAGAAATATGGGTTCGGAGGCGTTCTAAAGAGCGGCGACATATTCGGGATAAGCTAAGTGCCCTTGCGCATAAAAACGTATAATGCGCCGTTTCATTTTTCGTTTGGCCAGTACCGGAATAAAATTTTCCATTTTTAAAAGCGACCAAGAACGAGTATGGCGATAACTTTTCATATCGGCATACTTCAGTAGCTTTTGCCCGCCTTTGCACCATACGAGAAAATTTTTGTAGTTAAAGTCAAAAAAGAAAATGTTGTTTTGCAGCAGAAAAGTGAAAAAACAGCGCAACTGCCGCAGTATGTCTTCATCAAGCAGGCCTCTTTGCTGGTAATAAAGTAAATTGCGCGAATAAGCTCCGTCATCATCCCGCAGCAAATCACAGACGACACCCTGCCCTTTGTCCGTATCCGCCAAAAGAGGCTCATGACAGACCAGATAGATGCCGAGTTTGTCTTTGAGCTCCTGATATGCTTTGATCTCACGGCGCATATCTTTTATCCCTTTTCCCGGGCGCAGCGCCACCTTGACACATTTGGCACCGTTGCCGGGATGCAGGTAACAGGCCCGGCTTTCGCCCCTATTGACCAAGTTCTTCAATTGCAGCGTCATGAGGCGTTTCCTTTTTGAAAAAATGCATAAACACGACCGGTTTAATATCCGTTTCCTTGAAAATTTCCTTGCGGATTTTGGCGCTGATATAGTCCTTAATCTGCGGAACCTTATGATTATGCTTTATCACCGCTTCGGGAATCTCCTTGCGCATCTGTTCAATAATACGGTCCCGCAAGGCAATAAAGGCCTGTTCTTCCAAAATATCAATCGAGCTGATTTGCAAATCTTCCAAATGCCACTGCTCATCAAAAACAACACTGATAAACAGGCTGCAGTTATAGGCAATGCGGCGGCGGTTTTTAATCAGCTGGGAGTTTAAATCGGTCAGCTGGTTGCGGTCAACGCCCAAAATGGCATTAGGAATCTCACCGACAATATTTGCTTCTTTTTCGTTAATAAGGACAACTTCGCCGTTGCGGGCGATGACCACTTTTTCAACCCCGTTTTCCAGAGCAAAGCGTTTCTGCCGACGGATATTGCGTTTATCGCCGTGCACGGGGATTACCGTTTCCGGCCTGAGCAGGCGATACATGCCGCCGATTTCATCAGTGCCGGCATGGCCGGAAGTATGCACCAGATACTCCTCGCTGGAAACGACATTTACACCGGCATCGCGCAGTTTTTCCTGCATGCGCTCAATTTTCTCCTCATTGCCGGGAATGATTTTGGAAGAAAAAATGATTGTATCACCTTTGCCGAGTTTGATGTCTTTGTTTTCGCCATTGACAATCCGGGTCAGCCCGCTGCGGTAATTTCCCTGTGATCCGGCGCAAATGTAAAGGATTTTATCAAGCGGAATATCGACAGCCTGCTTAGCCTCGACATATTGAGGACAATTTTTCAGATAACCGCACTCTTTGGCAATATTCAAATTTTGAATCAGGCTCATACCGGCAATAACAGGTGTCCGTCCGGCGGCATCAGCGGCCAACATCAGGCTTTCCATCCGCATGATGTTGGAGGCAAAACAAGTTGCGACCACAGTGTTTTCAAACTGCGGCACCAGTTCAATCAGGCTTTTGCGGATTTCCATTTCCGACGGTTCGGCTTTGACATGGGTCATATTGGTGGAGTCTCCGACATACAATTTGACCCCTTCGGCCGCGGCGCGCTCAAAGGCATGGCGGTCAAAAGGAAGCATCTCCATGCTGCCGTCATCAAAGCGCCAATCCGTCGCATGCACGATATTGCCGTAACGAGTGCGGATAATCAGTCCGGCATTTTGCGGTGTGGAATGGACCAGCGGCGCAAATTCGACCTCAAAATTCTGCAGTTTTACAACCGGGTTTTCATTGACGGAATGAAGTTCCACCAAATTTTCCAGCTTATATTCAGCCAGGCGGGAACGGATATGTCCGAGCGTAAAATCCATGGCATAGACAGGACATTTCAACAACGGCCAGACATGGGCAATGGCGCCGAAATGGTCTTCATGCGCATGGGTAATGAACAAGCCCTCAATACAGTCCTGATAAGCCTCCAGAAAAGACGCGTCGGCCAAGCCGAGTTCAATGCCCGGATAGTCGTCATTCAAAAAACCATATCCGCAGTCGACGACAATAATTTTGCCGTCGACAATATAGGCGTACATATTAAAACCGACTTCTTCGGCGCCGCCCAGCGCCACAAAATAAATTCCTTCCTTGTTAAAGGCCAGCGGTTGTCCTTCTTTATTTTCACTCATTAATTCTTACTCTTTTCCTTTGTATAGAAAACATCTCCGGCATATATTCTGGTTATGCTCCCGTTTTGATCCAGCAACAGCGCTCCGTCGTCACCGATACCTCTGAAGAAGCCTCTTTCAACTTTTTTTTCCAGGTTTACGCTGATTTCTTCATTCAATCCTCCGGCATTTTGCAGCCATATTTCCTTTATTGCCGGAAAGCCTCGCTTTTGCCAAAGGCTGAAATTGCGATCAAAGATTTCCAGATAAATTTTCAGAAATTCGCAGCGATCGGTTATGATGCCGAAATCCTTCAAAGACGCCGTGGGGTAAAGAACCCTGCTGTCCCGTTCGGGCGCCGCCGTTATATTAACGCCGGTTCCGGCGATTATATACCCGTTTTCCGCTTTTTCAAGTAAAATTCCCGAAATTTTGCAGCCGTTAACCAAAACATCGTTAGGCCATTTGAGCTTGATGTCAATCTGAGCGGAAAAATAACGAACCGTTTCCAAAACACTCAAAGAGATTATGAAAACCAAATCTCCGGCAAAGCGTATGTCACAGGGAAAAGCCTGCGACATAAACAAATTTCCCTCCAGGCTGATCCAGCTGCGTCCGCGACGACCGCGCCCGCCTGTCTGGCTGCGACAGGTTACCACAAATTTTGATGCCGGAGGATTAACGCATAACTCGGCTGCCGTGTCATTGGTGCTGGATAATTCGGCATAATCCAGCCATTGCCAATCGTTCAGATTTTTCACCCGAATACTCCATTTAAAATAGTTTCCGCGTCACGCAACAAATACCCCGGATTAAAGATAGAAATAAAAATCAACAAAAGGTTTGCGAACAAACATATATACACGGCTTTTCCGGTCCGGTCAAATTTTTGCTTTTGCGGTTCAAAATATATGACCCGGATAATTTGCAGATAGGCATTGGCCATAAACAGCAGAGCAACTACCAACAACAGCATATGCCCCCAGCGCTCTTCCAAAACCAAGTTATTGATTACGGACAGACGCCCTAAAAAACCAATCATCGGCGGAATCCCAATCAAAGAAACCATAAAAATCAGCAAGGCCGCCGACAAATAAGGCTTTTCGCCGGCCATGCCGCTCAAATCCTCAAGTTCAAAAAGGTAATCCCCTCGGCTTTTGATCCCAAGGAACACCGTATAAACGCCAAACATCGACAAAATATAAATCAGCGTAAAATCAAAAGCCCCGATAACTGACGTATTGCTGAAACTGATCAGCCCGAAAAGCATGAACCCGAGATTAAAGACGGAACTAAACGCAAAGAGTTCCCGGATATTTTTCTGCCCGTTGGCCGAAAAAGCACCGATAATCAGGGAAAAAACAGCAAAAGACAACAAAAGCGGTCGAATCATGTTTTCAAACGGGGAAAAAACACCAAGCATCAGGCTTATCAGGCAGGAAAGATAGACAAACGGCGGAATTAACGTCAAGAATCCGGCTACCGGCAGGATTGTTGTCCGGATAATACTCACAAAACAAAGATGGAAAGGTGCTGCAGCCATCATAAACAACAAAGAAGATAAAATCAAAATGACGGCTCCGTAAACGGGAGGAAGCGGGAAATCCCCTTTTCGCAAAAAGGTTTCAATCGTTTCATAATCCAGACTTCCGACATAGTATTGCAAAATTCCGGTGCCGATCCACAAAAACAGGCAGAACAATACGGCAAAAAAAACATATAAGCGCAAAATCCTCCTGCCTTCTTCTGATCCGCCGTTCTGAAGCAGCAGACATCCTGTAATCAGGCACAAGCCGGGAACAATAAAGGACGGAACGGCAAAATTACGCGCTGACAATAAAATCCCGAACAACAGCAATGCCGCAATGCATAAGGAATAATAAGCGTATGAAGAGCGGTTTTTGTTCAAAAACCATTTTGACGACAAATAAAACCAAAATAAAGCAACCAAATAGATCATCACTTTGAAAAGAGCCGTATAAGCCGTATTCTGCCAAACGGAAGGAAAAACGCTTTTGTCATAGAAAATCAAGGAAGAAAGCAAAGACACAGATACAAAATATTTTCCGAGCGTAAAAAAGGTTTTGGCCGTTTTCTCCACCCGGTAACGGTTTACCAAAAAAGCAACTGCCAAGTATAAAAGCAGCAGCACCGTTTCCGAAAACAAGACAAGCCAGTTTTGCATTATTCTTCCTTTCTACTCATCAACCACAAACCACAACGGTTTTATAAATGACATTAATAAAACAAACATGATAAACAGCATAAACGCAAACATCGCTTTGGAAATATCGTCATCTTTGTTTAGGCGGCATTCATTGTTTTCCAGCTTGAGACGAAATAACTCCTGAAGCAGCCCCGCGCCGGCCAAAGCCAACGAAAAAATCAGCAACATACCCATTTTGATATTGGCAGACAGTAATTTGGATAAGATTAGGTAATTGTTTACAAACATTGAAGACAACGGCAGACCGACCGCCGCCATAACCAAAAAAGAATATGCGTATGACAGTTTTCTGGCTCGGCAAAGAAAGCCGCGTGAGCTGGTTTCATTTTCCTGTTCCTTGTGAAAAATATAACTGGAAAGGATTTCCAGAGAAGCAACGATAATCAAAAAAGCAAACATTGAAAAGCCGATGTTTAACGAAACCATTCTGTCTCCGGTAAAGATGCCCAATAAATACATGATGTAATAGACGGTAACATAGGCAAAAATTTTATATTGAACATCCTTGTTGATGAAACCGATTAAAGAGATAAACAGCATCGTAACAACGCCGATGATATTCCCCCACATGATGTATGTTTCCATAAAAGCCGGAATGTCATGCGGCAGGAAACGGATAAAGCCATAGAGCCCCGTCAGAGGAATCAAAGCCGTTATCGTAAACGCCAACGGGTTGCGGATACCGGCGTTGATTGAAGATATCCAATAATGAAACGGCCAAATCGGAATACGAAACAAAAAGGACAGACAAATGGCTCCCCATACATAGAATCCGGCACCGCCGGCCAGCGGAAGCGAACTGACTTTTTCCAAAGTAACGCTGCCGTAATAATGGTAAATAATCATTGTGGCGCTGAATAAGACGATAGCACCGATAAAATTGTACAAAAAGAAACGTGAAATCAACCCTTGTTTCCTGACTTCACCGAAAATGCCGATAATCATAAATAATGGCAACAGCATTGCCTCAAAGAAAATATAAAAAGAAAAAATATCAGCAGCGACAAAAAATCCGGTTGCCATGCTCAAAAACAGCAACGTAAAAATCATCAGCGACTTTTGCCTGAAAACATTTCCGCGGATACCGGATAATCCGATTAAGACGGCAATATGCGCCCCTAAAATCAGCAGAAGCGAAAAAGGATCAACGCCCAAAACGATGTCTATTCCCGGATTATTCAGCCAACGAAAACTTTCCAAAAGCTGCAGATTATGATTATCTTCATCCAAGACCATAAAAATGCGCCATATAATTATCATATTGGCAATCAGCGTAAACACACATACGTTAAAGGCATTTCGTCCGGCCGTTTCATCATCATCCCTTATAGTTAATACAAACAGCATCCCCAAAAAAGGCATGGCAATAATCAGCGATAAAAGCGCAAAAGGGCTATCCATGACCGTAATACCCCCAATTTATTAAAATCAGCAATAAGCCGACAAATACCAGCAACAAATAATTTAGCCAAGCGGCTTCCTGCATTCTATGAAAAGCGCTGACCAATAAAGACGACGTTTGAGAAATTGAGCCGATAATGCTCCTTTCAATAACAACAAAATCAACGGCAATCCACAGTACTCTGCCCAACAGCCGCAACGGCGACAAAAGAAAAATACGATATAAGACATAAACAATGTCCCCATCCTGAAGCAATTCACTGTCTGCCCAGCGCCGACATATTTTTTGCGGAAAGAATGCCATCGCAACCAGAAAACAGCCCCAAACGGCGTAGACTTCCCATGACTGCGCCCAGTTTAAATACAAACTTCCCGCAATGACAAGCAACAGCGGAAACCAATATAAAATACCGCTATTGCCCAGTAATGCGGAAACCCGTTCATCCGCATTTTCTTTTCCCAGGAAAACTCCGTTAAAGCAGCAGGCCAGTGCCAGAAGAGCCAATCCCAGATATATTTTCGGACACATGCCCTTCCATTCACCAATTGAAAATACGAATCCCAAAACTGCCAGCATTGACAAGAAAAACGTAAATTTCACGTTCCGGCAGAACCCACCCATTTGCGAAACATAAATTTCATTTGAGGCTGAAACCGTAATCATCAGCATCAAAACATTCAGAATCGTCAAAAACGGAAGCAAATATACAATTCCGGAATACAACAGCGAAACATCCCGCCCAACGACACTTAGAGCAAATGACCAAAACAGCATGTTGAAATACAGAGTTTTGGCCTTGATATTATCCGCCAGCATGCAACCGACAACCGCCCAGAACGCCGAAACGGAAACGATTGTTTTCATGATAGTTTCAATATAGGCAACTTCGGATAAAAGCGGCGACAGTTTTGCCCACATAAACAAAGCTGCCAGCGGCGTTGAAAGCAAAGACAGGTCTATGGCACGGTTAAACGGAACGTGCTGAAAATCCAGCATTTGATTTTGAAACGGAAACATTCCGGCTTTGACACATACGGCCGCGGCTAACAACCCTGCTGCCAGCTCCGGATGCCGCAGTGCGGACGCAGATTTTTCCAAATCATCAAAAACAATGCTCCCTGTTTCGCCGTAAACAAGCGCTAAAGCCGTAAAAACAGCCATTTCAGCCCAAAAATTATAAAAGACAAATTTGCTTTTGGCTGCCATATCATTGACCATGTAAAAACTTAAAATAGAAAAAGCGCAGCTGCCGGCCATAAATTGTATAAAGTCCCGCGCGGACACCAAAATAATCAAGGCAGAGAAATTTAGCAAAAGCAATGTATTGATGTTTAAGGAGTGTTGTTCGTTTTGATAAACAATGTTCAGGTAAACCAAGCCGATTAATATGCCCAGCAGGGCAAACAGTGTTTGTTCCACTTCCAGAGATGATGACAGATAAAAATGCGCATTCAAAACCTCATCGGGAAGCCAGGAATATACAAAAAAACCTATTTGCCCTGAACTCAGGGCTTCCCAAAGATTATACATAAAAAACAATGCCGCCAGCAGCAAAATGACTGACCAGATACGCCGGCGGCGTCCCTGTACGACAAGAAAAGAGCCCAGCGCAATTATCAAAAGAGCAAAGAAAAGCTGCTGTATCATCAAAAAATGTCCATTACTGTCTTTTGTTGCCAATATAACAAAAAATAAGGGCATTTAAAGCCCTTATTAAAATATGCGGACAGTTTATGTGCACAACTAACTCAAAACCGCTTTCAAATTACGGACAATCCGCACCGGAACCGTATATTCCCGGGCAACTTCATCTCCGTCAATTTCTGCAACCAAAACCTCGTCAACCGCTTTAAGAGGCGCCCGGGCCTTTTCGTTAATGCCGCCCAGAAATACTGAGCTTTCCCGACTCCGGTACAGCAAAGCCGTATCTCCGCCATCATAAACGAAACGCGGATTTTCCGGCCCTCCACGGCGCTGGCTGATGATAACCAGTATTTCTCCAGCGGCATTCTGTAGGATATCGTAAGCGCCTTCTGTACTTACGCCGCCGTTGTCAATCTCCTTTTTCATACGATCCTCTTATATTATTAACTGCTTAATTTTAGGATTATGTTAACACGTAATTATTAACAAATATACTACAAAATTTATTTTTTTAACTTTTTTTATTTTTTTAGTTGACTTAAGTTTTTTTATCTTCTATACATAGCCTCGTTATTTTGATAAGGGCTCGTAGCTCAGTCGGTAGAGCATTTGACTTTTAATCAAAGGGTCGGCGGTTCGAACCCGCCCGAGCTCACCAATGTAAAAAACGCCATTCTTTATGAATGGTGTTTTTTATTGTATGAGATAGGAGAGTTTGAACTGCTGGGAAGGCGGTTCTTCTGGCTCGATAATGTCCGTATTTCACGGACATAACTCGCTGCGGTCTCTCGTTTTCTAAACTCGCTGCACCGGGTTAACCGCTTTGCTCATTAAGAAAACTTCGCCTGTCGTATAAAATCAACCGGAGCAACGGTTGATTTTAGACCTCCAGCCCGCCCGAGCTCACCAATGT
>CALXTO010000024.1 GCA_944391425.1 uncultured Alphaproteobacteria bacterium
GGCGTGGATAAAAACGATGCCAATTTCGGTCAGGGTACCTGGTATTTGCCCGCCATCGGCGAATTAATGGAAATGTATGGCACGGATGCATCAGGAATAACTGAAGATTACGGAATAACAGGCGCCAACGGCAAAAATAAAACAGCTATTAATGATACTCTTACAGCCTTAAAGAATTTAGGCGTCGATTGTGCTGCTTTAACAAATGATTATTATTGGTCTTCTTCCGAATACAACAATAGCGTCTCGCGGAGCCTCAATATAAACAATGGGGAGCGAAGCACCGGTGGTAAGGGCAGTATCGCTTTCGTCCGATGTTTCCAGCTTTTAGAAAATAAATTTAATCCGACGGATGCAGCTTCCGCTCCCAAAATCGGCGATGTGATGTATTCGGATTTGACTTACGGTTCGGCCGATGATTATGACAAAAGTAAAACTGCGGTCGGTGTCGTCACTTGGGTTTCGGAAGACGGTAAATCCGCTAAAATCGTTAACCTTAAAGATTTGACTTTCAGTTCTAATAATACAGTCGGCAACTTTAATCCTGACGATCCCTATACAACCAGCTCCGGCAGCGTAGGGTATACATATCACACCACCACAGCTAAATATACTGAGGATGTTACTAGTATAGATAATTATAATTCCAGCCAGTTTCTGGCCGCCATCCAGGGAGCCGTAACGGAAAGTTCTTTACCTTCAGCAGAAGAACAACAGTATCAAAACATTCTGACCCAATACGATTCCTTAATCAAAGACAGTTCTTACAAAGGCGTCAATTTGCTGCAAGAGCAGGATTTGAAAGTCACATTCAACGAAAATCGCAGCGCCTGGCTGGATGTTAAAGGCAAAGACGCTTCATCAACTGCTCTGGGACTGACGACGACGGAGTGGAATACTATTGAAGACATCGCCCAATCCTTAAAAGAAATATCTTCGGCCTTGAATCAGATTCGTTCCATGTCATCTGAGCTGGGCAGCTATTACAACATTGTGCTGAACCGTCAGGACTTCACTGAAAACTTAATCAACGTGCTGGAAGAAGGCGCGGACAAACTGACCTTGGCGGATATGAACGAAGAGAGCGCCAATATATTAGCCTTACAGACCCGCCAGCAACTGGCGACCAATTCCCTCTCGCTTGCCTCCCAAGCCGCCCAATCGATTCTAAGACTGTTCTAGCGAAACGAACTTTGTGAGTGGAGCTCTTATCGCCCGTGCGGCTTCGCACCACCCGCTTCGGTGCGTTGCAAGGCTTCTTCGATTTTGGCTTTGTTGGCCAGCGCTTCGGCCTGGCGGCGTTTTTCTTCTTCAACCACGGCAGCCGGAGCGCGTTCAACAAAGTTGGGATTAGCCAGTTTACGGGCATAGCCTTCCAGATTTTTGTTGAGAGCGTCGAGTTCTTTTTGCAGACGTTCGCGTTCGGCGGCAAAATCAATCACGCCTTTCAGCGGCAACAGGATTGTCGCTTCGCGGAACACGCTTTGAACCATATCCGGCGTAACCCCGCTGTTTAGAGCTTCCAGTTTTTCAAGCCGCGCCAACGGGCAAATGATGTTGCGGAAATTCTGCATATTTTGCAGAGATTGCGCCGAAGCCCCCTTAAGATATGCTGTCAGTTTGGCGCCTGCCGGCAGGTTCATTTCCGCACGCAGGGAGCGGATGGCGGAAATCAGCTCGACCGCCCAGTCAATTTCGTTCATGGCTTCGGTGTCAATTTTTTCGGCTTGCGGCCACGGTGCATGAATCAACTTAATATCGCGTTCGGCGGTATTATTCCACAGCTCTGTTGTAATAAACGGCATAAACGGATGCAGAATAACCAAAATACGGTCCAAAACCCAGGCAAACGAGGCTCTGGTTTCAGCTTTGGCGGTTTCGTCTTCTCCGTAGAGCAGGGGCTTGGTCATTTCAATATACCAGTCGCAGAAGGAGCCCCAGACAAACTGATATACGGCATTGGCCGCATCAGAAAACCGGAAAGCATCCAGATTGGCAGTAACTTCGCGGGTTGCTTCCTTGGCTTTGGCAATAACCCATTTATTGATCGGATGTTGAACCTTATTTTCATCAAAATCTTTTTGCGGCGCGCATTGGTTCATTTCGCCAAAACGAGCGGCATTCCAAAGTTTGGTGGCAAAATTACGGTATCCTGCAATACGCGATTCGCTCATATTGATATCGCGCCCCTGGGTTTCCATTGCCGCCATGAAAAAGCGCAGGGCATCAGCGCCGTAGGCATCGATAGTTTCCATCGGATCGACAGTATTGCCTTTGGATTTTGACATTTTCTGCCCGTGTTCGTCACGAACCAGCCCATGGATGTAACATTTGGCAAACGGAACGCGTTTCATCTGGTACATACTCATCATCATCATGCGGGCAACCCAGAAGAAAATAATGTCAAATCCGGTAACCAAAACAGAGGTCGGATAAAAGGTATCAAGATATTCGCTCTTGTCCGGCCAGCCTAAAGTTGAAAAAGCCCATAGGCCGGAAGAAAACCAGGTGTCCAAAACATCGGTTTCGCGCGTCAGTTCAACCGGTCTGCCATAATGTTTGTCCGCGGCAGCCTGTGCTTCTTCGGCATTTTCTTCACAGAAAATTTCACCGTCAGGACCATACCAGATAGGCATTTGATGTCCCCACCACAGCTGGCGGGAAATGCACCATGGCTGAATGTTGCGCATCCATTCAAAATAAGTTTTTTCATAGGACTTGGGAACAAATTCCATTTCGCCCTGCTCAACCGCACGGATTGCCTCTTTGGCCAGAGTAGGTGCATCAACAAACCATTGGTCAGTCAAAAGGGGTTCAATAACGACGCCGGAACGGTCTCCGTAGGGGATAACCATCGGATGATCTTCAATACGTTCCATCAAACCGAGTTCTTCAAGCTTTTCAATTGTCTTTTGCCGTGCAGTCTGCGTATCCATTCCCGGAAAAGGCGTGTTTTCGTTTAAGGTAGCGTCCGGATTCAGAATATTAATCAGCGGCAGGTTATGGCGTTTGCCGACTTCAAAGTCGTTAAAGTCGTGCGCCGGCGTGATTTTAACCGCGCCGGTGCCTTTTTCGGGATCGGCATGGTCGTCGGCTATAATCGGAATCGGGCGGTTGGCAATCGGCAGAATAGCGTTTTTACCAATCAGATGCTTCAGTTTTTCATTATCTTTGCTGACTGCAACGGCCGTATCGCCGAACATGGTTTCCGGGCGGGTGGTAGCAATATGGATATATTCGCAGTCTGAACCTTCAATCGGATATTTGTAATAATACATTTTACCGACGGTTTCTTTTTGAACAACTTCAAGGTCGGAAACGGCGGTCATAAATTTGCTGTCCCAGTTAACCAGTTTTTTGGCTTTGTAAATCAGGCCGTCTTTATAAAGGCTGACAAAAATTTTGCGCACCGCGCGGCTCAGCCCTTCGTCCATGGTAAAACGCTCGCGGCTCCAGTCGCAGGAAGCGCCCAGTCGGCGCAGTTGTTTGCAGATTATGCCGCCGGATTTTTCTTTCCACTTCCAAACGGTTTCAATAAATTTCTCACGTCCCAGATCATGGCGGGTAATGCCTTCTTTAGCCAGATTGCGTTCAACAACCATCTGCGTGGCAATGCCGGCATGATCCATTCCCGGTTGCCATAAGACTTTTTTGCCCAGCATCCGGTTATAACGAACCAAAATATCCTGAAGCGTGTCATCCAACGCATGTCCCATATGCAAGACACCGGTAACATTTGGCGGAGGGATAACGATGGCAAAAGCGTCTTTGTTCGAGCGCATATCCGGTTTAAAATCCCCTGAAGCCTCCCAGTCGGCATAAATTTTTTCTTCAAAATCTTTAGGGTTATAGTTCTTTTCCAACATTTTTTTATTCCATTTTTGTTAAAAACTCTCTGACGCAAAATTGCCCTCAAAATCAGCTTTTGGGGGCAATAAAAATTACAGGCCGGCACTCAAAATTATTGATGTGCGCCCGCCTTTGCCATCACTCGTTCAATTTCCTGTTTGACCACGGCCTCAACCACCTGCGGCAGGTTGTTGTCCAGCCAGGCTTTGGTCTGGCGGACAATTTCATCTCGGGCCAGAGCATCGTAATCCGCTCCTTGCCGCCAGTTTTGCGAAACTTCTTCGCCAATAATGCTGCGAATAACTCCGGCAACAACGTCTTCAATCGTTTGAGCCCCGTTTCCGATCCGGCTGACCGGCTCTGCCGGCAAGGCATTTTCCTGCGGCTGAACTTCCGCGGCGGCATTTTCGTTTGAAAACATTTTGGCAAAATTGCTGATAATGGATGCCGAAACGTCAACGGCGTCGTCTGCGGCAGCAACAGGCTCTTCGGCAGGAGTTTCATCGATTCTGGTTTGTGTCTCTTCTTCAGGTTCCGACGATACTTCTGGTATCTGTTCCGCTTGCGGTTCAGGCAGGTCAGAAACTTCAGCTTGCGCATCGGCTGTTTCAAAACTTTCAACCGTTTCCTCTTCCGGAAGCTCTTCGGTTGTCATTTCGGCAACTTCTTCTGCCGGAGGTTGTTCGGCCGCCTCTTCCGGACCGGTAAAAACTTCAGGTACTTCTACGATTTCAGCTTCAGCCTCGGGTATTTCTTCCGTTTCAATCTCAGGCAGATTTTCCGTTTCGGCATAAAAGGGGTCTGAATCCAAATCTTCCGTTCCGACAGATTGCAATAAGGAACCGACAACGTCGCCTTCCTGCTGCGGTTCATCCAGCAGTGCATCCAGATCAACTTCTTCCGGTTTTTCTTCTTCGGCTGCGGCTGTTTCCGTAACCGTTTCCGGTTCCGCCAGGGTTTCGTTCCCTGCTTCTGGCAAAGCGGCTTCATCCTCTCTAACCCGCATTTCAGGAGAAAGCTCCAGAATTTCTTCGGACGTTTCTCCGGTTGCCGGTTGTTCTGCGGGGGAAGATGTTTCTGAAGCTGCCGGGCTATGAGAAGCTTCGTCTTCCTCCAAAATATTTTTAATTGAAGAAAGGATGTCTTCCATTGCAAGTTCTTGGTTGTTGTCGTCGGCCATTTTATACATTCCCGATTATTAACTTTAAAGCCATTTTACACAAAAATATCTCTTTAGCAAGCACCTTTTGTGCAAAACAACAATCTTTGTCAGTCAAGAGAAAGCCATTTGTCACGGGTTTCCTTGTAATATTTTTTGGCATCATACAAGTCAACTCCGAGCTTAAGCTCTTTTGCCGTCAATTTGCCCATGGAGAGCAACAGGCTCATTGCCGAAACATAATAGTCGCGGCGGGCAGTTACTTCGTTAACATTGGAATTCAACAGCTCCTGATAAGCATCCAACACGTCCAAAATTGTGCGGTTGCCGAGAGCTTCTTCTTTTTGTACGCCGTCAAGGGCAATTTCGTTAGCCTTAACCTGATCTTGAATAGCTTTGATTTTTGATTCGTTGGCCTTCATGTATTCCCAGGCGCTGGAAACAACGGATTTAACGCTGCGTTCGGCTTCAAGCACGGCTTCCTGAGCCTGCCATTTCTGGTATTTGCTCTGGCGGATTTTGGCCCGGCTTTCTCCGGCATTATAAAGGGGAATTGTCATATTGACGCCCCATTCGTAGTTGTCGGTTTCAGGTTTACCGCTGTAATTGTCTCCATCAAGCTTGTTTTTGGAGGCGCTTCCGTCCAAACTGACCTGAGGAAGCAGGGCACCGGTGTTGGCATAAACCTCATAACCTTTTGATTTAAGTAGCTCTTTAGCTTGCTTAATGGAATAATTGTTGGCCAAAGCAATGTTCAGAGCTTCGTCATAACTCTGGGGCAAAAAATCTCTCAACGGACGCGGCGTTTCCAGATCCTGAGGTTCGGAGCCGATCAGCTGGATGTAGGTTGCTTTGGAAGCCTCCAGGTTTCCTTCTGAAGCGATGCGGTCGGACATCGCCTGCGAGTAACGGGCTTTTGCCTGTGAAACATCAGTGCGGGTAACTTCGCCGACATTGAAACGCTGCTGAGTTTCGTCCAGACGTTTTTTCAGAAGTTTTTCGTTATTCTTTTGCAGCTCGACGATGGCCGTGTCGCGCAATACGTCCAGATATGCGGTTGAGGCTTGCAGAAAAACGTCCTGTTCGACATTATAAAGGTTATTTTGTTCGGCGCGAACATTGCGATCGGCGGCTTTTACCGAGTTAACCGTTGAAAAACCGCTGAAAATCGGCTGGCTGATTGTTGCGGCAAAAGTCGTTTGTTTGGAGGCGCCGTCCTGAGCGATAATATCGCTGTTGCGGTTGGCATCGCTGTAGCTTCCGGTCAATGCGACAGTCGGACGGTAGCCGGATTTGGCAATGGCAACGTTTTCGTCAATACTGCGCAGATAAGCCCGTTGGGCCTGCAGTGTCGGATTGGTATTGTAGGTCTGGCTTAGGGCTTCAAACAAATTTTGGGCCGAGGCACTGCCCGAAAAACCCAATGCGGTGGCAAACATCAGCCCGGCCATAAAACTTTTTTTCATTTTCATTCCTCAAACATTTAGTTTTAATTCGCGCTAGATTATATTACATGCAAGTTAATTTACAAGGAAATTTCTTAAAAAACTGATAATCATTCTCATGAATTTTCAAAAAAAGAGCTATATATTAACTATATTTCAAACAATTGTCTTTAGGCTTGGGATAAATACGTATTTTTACCCTCAACAGGAGTGTGCAAAGTGAACAAAGAATCAAAAATCATCAGTGAAATCGACCGTGCCCGTCTGAAGCTCTCCATTGAGCATTACATCAAATATTTTATCGGCAAACGCACCTGCGAAATCACCAAAGATGAGGCTTTGGAAGCCATTGCCCTTGCCGTGCGCGAATTTGCCATGGACAAAATGTATGAAACCATTGCCAACTACAACAAATGTAATTCCAAACGCATCTACTACCTTTCAATTGAGTATCTCATCGGCCGTTCGCTGGAAAACAATCTCCATAATCTGGGTTTGTATAACATCTTAAAAAACATAAAAATAGACGGTTTTCCGGATTTTTCGCTGCAAGAGATTTTTGACACCGAGTATGATCCGGCTCTCGGCAACGGCGGTTTAGGACGCCTTGCTGCCTGCTACCTGGATTCAATGGCTTCGCTGGGTGTTCCGGGCTTCGGCTATGGTATTAACTACCAGTTCGGATTGTTTAAGCAGAAATTTGAAAACGGTTATCAAATTGAACAGGCAGACAGTTGGCTGGGTGAAGATTCGCCTTGGCAGTTTGCCCGCCATGATCGTATCGTCAAAATCCCGATTTACGGCGATGTTGAAGTCTTGAGCAATCCCAACGGGCAGAAAAGCTTTATCTGGATGAACACCAAAACCCTTTACGGCGTTCCGTTTGATTTTCCGATTGTCGGTTATGACGGAAAAGCCGTCAACTATCTGCGTCTGTTCTCTGCCAAAACCGATGATGAGCTCGACATCAACATCTTTAATGAAGGCGGCTATATTGAAGCGATGAAGGAAAAAATCGAAACCGAAACGATTTCAAAGGTTTTGTATCCTTCCGACGCGGTTGAGTCCGGCAAAGAATTGCGCTTAAAACAGCAATATTTCTTTGCTTCCTGCGCCATCCAGGATATTCTGCGCCGTTTTCTGGAAAAGAGCAACGATTTCAGTAAACTGCCGGACATGGTCGTCATCCAGCTCAACGATACCCATCCGGCCATTGCCATTGCCGAAATGATGCGGCTTCTGGTGGACGTTCACGGGCAGGAATGGGAAGATGCCTGGAACATCACAACCAAAATTTTTGCCTATACCAACCACACGCTGCTGCCCGAAGCCCTGGAAACCTGGCCGGCCCGCATTATCGGCCGTATGCTGCCGCGGCATTTGCAGATTATTTATGAAATCAACCGCCGCTTCATGGATTTTGCCCGCTCCAAATTTGGAGAAGATAATGCCAAGCTTTCCAAAGTATCCATTGTTTACGGTGACGGCGACAATCAGATTATCCGCATGGCCAACCTCTCGATTGTCGGTTCGTTTTCCGTCAACGGTGTGGCGCAAATCCATTCCGAACTGATTAAGACACGCCTGGTTCCCGAATTTTACGAGCTCTGGCCGGAAAAATTCAGCAATGTTACCAACGGCATTACGCCGCGCCGCTGGCTGTTGCATGCCAATAACGCTTTGGCAGATTTCATCAGCTCCAAAATCGGCGAGGGTTGGATTACGGATCTGACCGAGTTGTCTCGTCTGGAAGAATTTGCCAGCGACAAAAAATTCCTCAAAGAGTTCGGCAGCATCAAATTTGCCAACAAACAGCGGCTGGCAAAAATCATATTCAAAACAACCGGCGTAATGGTCAATCCGGAAAGCATGTTTATTGTCCATGCCAAACGCATTCATGAATATAAGCGCCAGTTGATGACAATTTTACAGGTAATAGGAGATTATCTGGACATCATCAAAGACAACATCAAGCCGGCCACGCCGAAGACCTATATTTTTGCAGGCAAAGCCGCGCCGTCTTACAATTTTGCCAAACTCATCATTAAGCTGATTAACAATGTGGCCGATGTTATCAATAATGATCCGCGGGTTAATGATATGCTCAAAGTCGTATTCATCCCCGATTATAAAGTTTCTTTGGCCGAGGTCTTGATTCCGGCAGCGGATCTGAGCGTCCAGTCTTCAACGGCTGGTTTTGAAGCCAGCGGCACCGGAAACATGAAGTTTGCCCTAAACGGTGCGTTGACGATCGGAACCTTAGACGGCGCAAACATTGAAATCCGCGAGGAGGTCGGGGAGGACAATTTCTACCTCTTCGGACTGAACGAAAAAGAGGTTCAGGAACGTCGCTCAACGTATAATCCCCGAGAAATTTACGAAAAGAACAATTACATCAAACGTATTTTGAATGCCGTAAATTCAAATATGTTCTGCGAAAAAGACTACGTGCTGTTGTTCAAACCTATTTTTGAGGAGTTGGTCAACCGCGACTACTACTTTGTTCTGGCGGATTTGGAAGCTTTTGATAAAAAACTTGAAGAAGTCGAAAAAGACTTTTTGAACAAGGAAGTCTGGGCACAGAAAGCGCTGCTTAACGTCGCACGCATCGGCAAGTTTTCTTCTGACCGGGCGGTTATGGAATATACCAAAAACATCTGGCATATTCCGCCTTGTGATGCTTCGCAACACCGTTCCGTGCCTAATCCCTGCGACAACAGAGAACGCAGGAAAACAGCCAAAGCCGGTTGAGCAAGTGCCTAAAAAAAGCCCGCTTGTTTACAGCGGGCTTTTCATTTGTTTTCGTGCCTTATTTTTTAAGCGCAATAACGCCGGGCAGTTCTTTGCCTTCCATCCACTCAAGGAAAGCGCCGCCGGCCGTTGAAATATAGGAAAATTTCTTTTCCACGCCGGCATTGGCCAGCGCCGATACCGTGTCGCCGCCGCCGGCAACCGACATCAGCTTGCCGGCCTGGGTCAGTTCGGCAGCATGCTCGGCAACCTTGTTGGTGGCATTGTCAAACGGTTTCATTTCGAACACGCCCAGCGGGCCGTTCCAAACCAGAGTTTTGCATTCGTCAAGTTTAGCATTGATAGCAGCAATGGTCTTCTCGCCGACATCAAGCAAACTCCAACCTTCGGCCGGAATATGCTGCAAATCAACCGTCTTATGTTCGGCATGAGGTTTGAACTCTTTGGAAACTACCACGTCAATCGGCAAAATAATTTCACAGTTGTTGGCCTGGGCCGTTTTCATGATTTCTTTAGCCGTGTCAAGCATATCCATTTGTACCAGAGAATTGGCTTCGTTAACCGTGTCAATGCCACTGGCCTTCATGAACGTATGAGCCATACCGCCGGAAATAACCAGCTTGTCGACTTTTTTAACCAGATTGTTCAAGAGGTCAAGCTTGGTAGAAACTTTTGAACCGCCGACAATGGCAATCAGCGGACGTTTGGGATCATTCAATCCTTTGGAAAGAGCGTTAACTTCTTCTTCCATAAGGCGTCCCATGGCCGACGGACGCAGTTTGACGGCTGCTACCATGGAGGCATGGTCGCGGTGGGCGGTTGAAAAAGCGTCGGAAACATAAACGTCAACCGGAGCAACCAGTTCTTTGGCGAAATTTTCATCGCCTTTTTTCTCCTCTTTATAAAAACGCAGGTTTTCCAACAGCAAAACTTCGTCCGGTTTCATGTTCTTGATGGCTTCGCTGACATGAGGACCGATGCAGTCATCCACAAAAACGACCGGCTTGCCTAAAGCTTTTTGCAGATCCTTGGTGATATGGCTCAGGGAGTTGGCCATGTCGCCTTTACCTTCGGGGCGGCCGAGGTGGCTGGTAACCACAACCTTAGCGCCTTTGCTCATCAGCTCTTTAATGGTGGGAACCGTACGGTCAATACGAGCGGTGTTGGTAACATTGAAATTTTCATCCATGGGAACGTTCAAGTCGGCGCGCAGCATAACCACTTTGCCGTTTAAATCGCCCAAATCGTCAATTGTTTTATATTCCATGTTTTTCTCTTTCATAAAAAACAGAACCCCCTTGGCGGAAACCAAGAGGGTCTGTGGTCGTTATTATCCGTTTACTTTGGCCATGTGGGCAATCAGGTCAAGAACCTTGTTGGAATAGCCCCATTCATTGTCATACCAGCTGACGACTTTGACAAAAGTCGGAGTCAGCTGAATACCGGCCTTGGCATCGAAAATGGAAGTGCGGGCATCACCCAGAAAATCAGAAGAAACAACGGCATCTTCGGTATAACCCAAAATGCCTTTGAGTTCGCCTTCGGAAGCTTTTTTCATTGCGGCGCAGATTTCTTCATAAGTAGTGGGTTTGCTTAAGTTTGCGGTCAGGTCGACAACAGAAACGTCCAAAGTCGGAACGCGGAAAGACATACCGGTCAGTTTGCCGTTCAAAGACGGGATAACTTTGCCGACGGCTTTCGCAGCGCCGGTTGAAGACGGAATGATATTGCCGGAAGCGGCGCGTCCGCCTCTCCAGTCTTTCATGGACGGGCCGTCAACCGTTTTTTGAGTGGCGGTTGTGGAGTGAACCGTCGTCATCAAACCGTCGGTGATGCCAAAAGCGTCATGCAAAACTTTGGCAATCGGAGCCAGACAGTTGGTCGTGCAGGAGGCGTTGGAAACAAACTGCGTGCCCTTGACATACGAGTCGGTGTTTACGCCGCAGACGAACATCGGTGTATCGTCCTTGGAGGGAGCAGACATAACGACGTATTTGGCCCCGGCGTCAATATGACCCTGAGCTTTTTCTTTGGTCAGGAACAAACCAGTGGATTCAACAACATAATCGGCGCCGATTTCGCCCCATTTGAGGTCGGCAGGGTTCTTTTCGGCCGTAACGCGGATAGCTTTGCCGTTAACAACCAGTTTGCCGTCTTTAACTTCGACGGTGCCTTTAAATTTGCCGTGCATGGTGTCATAGCGCAGCATATAAGACATATATTCAACATCAATCAAGTCGTTGATGCCGACGATTTCGATGTCATTTCTTTCCTGAGCGGCACGGAAAACCAAGCGGCCGATGCGGCCAAAACCGTTAATACCGACGCGAATTGTCATATTATTATCCTTCCATAGATATTTTAATCAAAGTGCGGACAGCCCCGCACGGGCATTGTTTTTTAATCGCTGCTAATTTAACACGAAATCGCAAAGTTTCAAGCTAAATTTATTTTATACAATTATGCTTTTTGATTAATGGGTTAAAACATATGGCATCGCTCGGGAAGAATTCTTCAACACCTACAAAGAATGCGACGAAAACGGAATGTTCGTTTAGTCTCTCACGGATAACTATAACAGAGCATCTTATTAAGATGCTCTGTTTTTTTTCGCACTACCATTTACCCCAATGGATTTTTTCGGAATCATAACGGTCTTCGGGCTGTTTGGGTGTTTCGGCCGGATACCCCATCGGCACGATGGCAAAGGGACGGATGTTTTCAGGCAGATTTAATTTTGCGCGCAGAGCGTCGACGACTTTTTGCATCGGCGCGGCGCCGCAATAGCAGCTGCCGATGCCTTCTGCCCATGCCGCCAGCATCAGGCTTTGAGTGGCGATGGCGCAGTCAACGTCGATAAAGGTCCATTTTTCGTCCTCTTTGTCGCGGCTGAACGAACGGCTGATATCGCCGCAGACGATAACAACGCAGGCGGCGTCTTTGGCAAAAGAGGTCCAACGCTGGATATGGCGGAGATTCGCCAAAAAATCAGGGTCGTCAATGACCAGAAATTCCCACGGCTGCTTGTTGTGAGCCGTCGGTGAAAACTGAGCGGCTTTGATGATTCTTTCCATCACGGTTTTTTCGATTTTGCGGGGCTGGTATTTGCGGACAGAGCGTCTGGTTAAAAGTCCTTCCATAAGTTCCATGAAAAAATACTCCGGTTGTTAATTAACGGTACGCTGCAAAGCATCAATGCGCGGCAGGACAGAAGTTTCAATAATTAACGCGATGGCTTTTTCGACCATGCTGTCTGCAGCGGCAAGTGCCTGAATAATTTCGGCTATGTCGCCGCCGTTGTCAAGTTTTTTTGCCAGTGTACGGTAAATACCGCCCAGTTCGCTGAGGGAGTCAATCGCCTGAGCCAGATAAACCGGCAGTTTCAGGTCATGTTGTCCGCCCCAGAAGCCTTCGACATATCCGTCCTCAATCTCGTGATAGCGGCGTTGGCAATAATAAGCGGGGTCTTTGTCCGTAAGTTTTTCCAATTTAATACGATTGCGGCGGACCAGGGTAAATATTTCATCCCACAGACCCATAAAAAACTTGAAAAATAAATCGGCTTCCTGCTTGGTTTCCAGGCGCGGAGACTGTCCCTGCGGCCAGAAAGAGGCAATTACATCGGCCGGGCGCAGATTCATGTTCGGGCTGCAGGCGGCGCCGGCAAAACGCATTTTGATAATTTCGAGCGGTGTCGGGCAATGATAATGTTCCAGCATTTTAAGCATTTTTTCGTCGCCGATATATTTGTTTTCTGTTTGCATTTTTTTCTTCTTTAGGTATATTGATAACAATTTGTTATAATTTAGTGGAGTTTTTTTAATTGTCCAGACTAAAAATCAGCGTTATCGTTTTGTCCGCGCTTTGGCTGGGCGCCTGTTCAATGCTGGCTCCGTTTGAGGATCGTCGCCGCGAGACGGGTGTAAAAACCGCCAAGCCCGGTCCGGTTTATGTCGGAAAATCTACGCCGCAAAATCCGGCCATTTGCTATAACAGCCTGGTAACGCCGTATCGTGATGTTAAAAAACTGGCCGATGAGGTCTGCCGCCGTGAAGAAACGGGAACGCACGCCGTTCCGGTCAGGCAGACGGTGTTCACCTGCCGGGTTCTGATTCCCAACCACTTTTATTTTAAATGCGAAAAATAAGGAATAATTCATGACTCTGTCTTTAGAAAACAGCATCAATCAAAAAATGTGCCAAATTTTCAGCCGTTTGGGCCTGGATCCCCGGTTTGCCGCGGTTAAGGTTTCCGATCGTCCGGATTTAAGCGATTTTCAGTGCAACGGTGCTCTGGCGCTGGCTAAAAGCGAACGTAAAAACCCGCGTGAAATCGCCGCCGGAATAGCAGCCGAGTTGGAAAAAGACGCCGCTTTTGCCAAAATATCGGTTGACGGTCCCGGGTTTATCAATATGTCGTTGACAGATGCATATATTGCCGCCAACATGGATGAAGTCGCTGCCGACGAACGTTTCGGAGTCGGCAAGGTTGAGGATTCGCACACCGTGGTTATGGATTTCGGCGGCCCGAACGTAGCTAAAGCGCTGCATGTGGGGCACCTGCGTTCGGCTGTAATCGGCGAGTCCATCCGGCGGATTGAGCTGTTTGCCGGCAACAGGGTCATTTCTGATGTCCATTTGGGGGACTGGGGAACGCCAATGGGTATGATTTTGGCCGAAATCATCAATCAGGACGGCAATTTGGGTAAAACCGAAACCTATGGCATTGAGGAAATTTCCGCTTTTTATAAAAAAGCCAACATCCGTTGCAAAGAAGATGAGGCGGCCAAGGAGAAAGCCCGTATCATTACGGCCGAGCTGCAAAACGGCAGTCCCGAATACCGCAAAGCCTGGCAGCACCTGCGCAAAGTTTCGGTTGAAGCCATCAAGGAAAATTACGATGCTTTAGATGCTCATTTTGATTTGTGGCTGGGTGAAAGCGATGCTCACGAAGCCTGCGGAGAAATTGTCCGCCTGGCAGCGCGAAAAGGCCTGTCGGAGGTAGACGACGGTGCCACCATTATCCGCCTTGAAGGCAACAAACCGCCGGTTATCCTGGTTAAAAGCGATGGCGGTTTCGGCTATCAGGTAACCGACATCGCGACCATCAAAATGCGCTACGATGATCTGCATGCCGAAGAAATTCTCTACGTTGTCGACAAGCGGCAGTCGCTGCATTTTGAACAATGTTTTGAAAGCGCTGAAAAACTGGGCATCGCACCGGGCGTTAAATTCAGGCATATCGGTTTCGGAACGGTCAACGGCGCGGACGGAAAACCTTTCAAAACCCGTGACGGCGGTGTTATGAATCTGGAAGATCTGATTAAGCTGTCCAAGGACAAGGTTCGTGAATCCGTTCCCGCGGCCGGTGAGGTTGAAGGTTACGGCGAGGCCGAAATTGAAAATCTGGTCAGCCAGATTGCCATCGGTGCCATCAAATTTCAGGACCTGAAAAACAACACTGCGTCCGGCTATGTCTTCGAACTGGATGATTTTGCCAAATTTGAGGGCAAAACCGGTCCTTATATCCAGTATGCCATTGCCCGCATCAACTCGATTCTGCGCAAGGCGGCGGAGGCCGGAACCAAAGAAGGAAAAGTCGTTATCACCAATAATGAGGAACGCGATCTGGCGTTGAAAATCGCGCAATTGAACGCCGTTGTCATGCGCGCTCATAACGAGAAAGAACCCAGCGTCGTTTCGGATTATGCCTATACGTTGGCACAAAGTTTCTCGACTTTTTACAATGTTTCCTCAATCATGAACGCGGAAAATAAGGATTTTGCTTCCTCACGCTTAAAATTGGCCCGTCTGGTTAGGGATATTTTAAGACAATTGTTGTATCTGTTAGGTATTGAAGCGCCGGAGGTGATGCTTAAAAAAGCTTCGGCGGAATAACCGTTTTTAGGCAAGAAAGCTGTAAATGTTAGAAAAACTGCAAAATATCCGGGCCGTCTTTTCGCCGTTGACGGCCTTTTTTATCGGCACGCTCTTTACCTGCAGCGCCTACGGGCTGCTGTCGTCTTATCTGGCTTTACGTCTGAACGGGGCCCACGTACCTATGTTTTATACCGGGATTATTATGTCGGTTTATTACGTCGGCTATATTTTTGCAACGCTCAGTTCTTACAAAATTATCAACCGGGTCGGACATATTCGTGCTTTTTCGGCTTATATCTCGATTCTTTCGGCTTTGGTATTGCTCCATGCCGTTTACTTCAATCCTCTGTACTGGGGAATTTTGCGCCTGTCGGAAGGATATTGCCTGGCCTCGTCGCTGATGTGTCTGGAGAGCTGGCTAAATACCCGCTCCAACAATAAAAACCGGGGTATCATCATGTCGGTGTACATGGTTACAACCTATCTGGGATCGGCGTTTGGACAGCTGTTTTTGAATATTCCGGATCCGCAGGGATTCGTATTGTTGATTGTCGTTTCGTTTTTATATTCGGTAGCGCTGGTGCCGATTTCTCTGACAGCCCTTCCGACGCCGGACATTAGCAGGCACAAGGCCATGTCTTTGCGGGAGTTGCATCAAAAAGCGCCGATGGGCGTTGTCGGCTGCATTGTCAGCGGCGTTTTTGTGGGCAGCGTTTATGTTTTGGGGGCCATATATGCCCAAAAAAGCGGTTTGGATATTTCGCGGACATCACTGTTTATGTTTTTCTGCATTTTGGGCGGCATGAGCGCGCAAATTCCCGTTGGCCGGCTTTCAGATAAAATGGACCGGCGCTTTATCATGATGTGGATCAGCGGCGGTTTGTTTGTCGTGGCACCGTGGCTTCATTTTTTCATGACCGAAAGCGTATGGGAACTGGCGGCAGCATCTTTGCTGCTGGGGTCGGGCGTTTTTGTGTTGTATCCGATTTGCGTGTCGCACGTCAACGACATGATTGACGATGACGCGCGTACCGAGGCCAGCGGTTTGCTGATTATGCTGCAAAGCGTGGGCATGATTGCCGGTCCGGTGATTATTTCTTTTCTGATGCAGGCATTCGGCTCCATGAGCTTTTTGGTTTCGTTCTCGGTCGTGAGCGGCGCTTTTGTGCTGTATGCGTTGAAAAATGTGACCTTCCGTCCGGATGTCGGTTATATTAACGTCACCAAAACCGATCCGGTGCCGATGATGCCGACTCACGTATTTACGAAAATAACTCAGGATGATACCCTGCTGGATAAAGCCAAAAGCCTGTTTGTTGAAAAGAAAAATTAATATCTCCGCCGGATTATCTGCCGCTTTGTTTTGCTGCGCAGTGTTTCGGCAACAAAACAAAATCAGATCAGTCCCATTTTCTGAGCAATAATGACCGCCTGTGTGCGATTGGTGGCGCCGACGGCACGCAGCAATGCGTTAATATGGAGTTTTACCGTAGCTTCCGAAACACCCATGTTATAGGCAATCTGCTTGTTGGAAAGCCCCTGGGCTACATATCCCAGAACTTCTGCCTGGCGGGCGGTCAGCGTTTTTCCGTTGGCGCGGCGGCTGTCTTGTACTGCTGAGGAATTATGCTCTAAAACGGACGGCGGAAGATAGCTTCCTCCGTCTAAAATCAGCTTAAGGGCCGATGTCAAAATTTTGGTTTCCGAACGTTTGGGGATGTAGCCGCTGATTCCCGTTTCCAGGGCTTTTTTGATATTACGGCTGTCATCGGAGGCCGAAATAACTACAATTCGGCTCCGGGGCGAAAGCTCTTTCAATTTGGATAGCCCTTCCTCCCATTTCATATCCGGCATGTCAAGGTCGATAATAATCAGATCCATATCGGGAACAGATTGGACAGCTTTGAGGGCTTGGGAAAAATTGCCGGTTTGCGTAATCACCGCCTGTGGGGAAATTTTTTCCAAATGCATGCTCAACCCGTCCCGAAACAGAGCATGGTCGTCCGCTATCAGAATCTTCATTTCAATCTCCCGCTTTTCACCGTTGAATTTACGGTAAATCTTACATTAACGCCAATTCATTTAAATTAGCTTAATACTTTAGCTGCTATATATGATGCAACCTCTAATATTTAAAGAGGGAGAAGCCTATTTTTCTTGTTCAGACAAATATAAAACTTCTATGCCGGCCTCGGTAAACATTTCCGAAGAATAGCCGACTTTATCTCGCCAAGTATTTTGAGGTGCATCCGGCGCGAACTCCGGTTTGCGGGTCACCACCATTTTGATTCCCGACTGGATAATGGCGCGGGCGCAGTCCGGACAGGGCATTGAAGTTACATAAATGACGCAGCCTTTCAGCGATGCGCCGATCAGGCAGGCATTATAGACGGCATTACGTTCGGCATGTTCAAAAAAGTCATATTTTGTCGGGCGTTCCAGACGTTCTGGCTTATCGTCGTCCACCCCGCGGACCAACCCGTTGTAGCCGGTGGAACGAATCTCTCGGTCCGGACCGACGACAACGGCGCCGACTTTGGTCGACGGATCTTTTGACCAAGTACGGACCAGTTCGGCCACCTCCATAAAACGACGATGCCATTTCTCTGAAAACATATGTTTATCTCCTAAATTATGATTGACATTATTATAAAAATGAAAGAAGTTATAGGCAACACTTTTTATAATTTAATTAGGAGAAAAAAATGAGTGCGATTATTGATATTCATGCCAGAGAAATTATGGATTCCCGCGGTACGCCCACCGTTGAAGCCGACGTTTTGCTGCAGAGCGGCGCTTTCGGGCGCGCGGCTGTCCCGTCCGGCGCTTCGACCGGCGTTCATGAAGCGGTTGAGCTGCGCGACGGAGACAAATCCCGTTTTGGCGGTAAAGGCGTTTTAAAAGCTGTTGAAAACGTCAACGAGAAAATTTACGATGCTCTGGCCGGTCTGGAAGCTGAAGATCAGATCGCCATTGACAATGCCATGATTGAGCTTGACGGCACCGAAAACAAAGGCAACCTCGGCGCCAACGCCATTTTGGCTGTTTCCATGGCCGTAGCCAAAGCTCAGGCCGAAGAAGCCGAGCTGCCTCTGTATCGTTATCTCGGCGGCACCATGGCCCGTACTCTGCCGGTTCCGATGATGAACATCGTCAACGGCGGCAAACATGCCGACAACCCGATTGACATTCAGGAATTCATGATTATGCCGGTCTCCGCCTCTTCGGTTAAAGAAGCCATCCGTATGGGCGCTGAAATTTTCCAGACTTTGAAAAAGAACCTCAAAGCGGCCGGGCATAATACCAATGTTGGTGATGAAGGCGGTTTTGCTCCGAATCTGAAATCTGCAGAAGAAGCTCTTTCCTTTATCGTCAAATCTATCAGCGATGCCGGATACAAACCGGGTGACGACGTTGTTCTGGCCATTGACGCCGCTTCTTCCGAGTTTTACAAAAACGGCAAATATGAAATGGAAGGCGAAGGAAAATCCTACACCAACAAAGAAATGGTTGAGTTCTACAAAGGCCTGTGCGCCAAATTCCCGATTTTCTCCATTGAAGACGGTATGGCCGAAGACGACTGGGAAGGTTGGAAAATGCTGACGGACGCTCTTGGCGACAAAGTTCAGTTGGTCGGCGACGATTTGTTCGTTACCAACCCGAAACGCCTGGCTATGGGTATTGAAAAAGGCGTTGCCAACTCCATCCTGGTTAAAGTTAACCAAATCGGTACCCTGACCGAAACCATGAAGGCTGTTGACCTGGCTCAGCGCAACAAATATACCGCCGTTCTGTCCCACCGCTCCGGCGAAACGGAAGACGTTACGATTGCTCAGATCGCCGTTGCCACCAACTGTGGACAGATCAAAACCGGTTCAATGTCCCGTACGGACCGCATGGCCAAGTACAACGAGCTGATTCGTATTGAGGAAGAACTCGGCGACATGGCCGTTTATGCCGGAAAGTCTATTTTGAAGAAATAGCCGGCCGCGCTTTGGCAAAAAACCGCCCTCTCCGGGCGGTTTTTTCTTAAACATAGATAATTCGGCCAGATTGGTTGAAATATTCTGTCGGCGGCATATATCAAAAGTGTTCACGATGATGGTATATCGAAATTTTATTTCTTTTGCCGGTTAGAGTGAACAACATACAAAAGGTTCCTTCGTAAGGTTAAACGGCAAAAGAAATTTAATTTCATTTGTGGTTTAAAAGGTTAGGAAGGTCGGGAGCGGGGATTGGCTTTGTCAATGTCCCGCTCTTTTTTATTATTTTATTTTGTCAAATCGTTTAATCCTTTATCAATAAATAGCTGTTATATTCTTAGCATAAATCAGACAAGAAATTAGACAAAAAACTTGCTTTTTTGTTATTTTGTGTTATGATTAAAGAAAATAAACTCCGATAAAGGAACGACGGCAATGGCAGACTTATATCAATTTAATTTTGAAATGGATGAAAACCGAAAGGCTGAACTGCAGCAAAACTTCGGCGGAAACTACTTCCGTGAACAATATTACAATGATGCTGCGGTAACCAAGCTCGAAAATTTTGAAAAAGATCATGTCAACCTGGTTGAATTACAGGAAAAAATTGCCGTTGAGCAAAAGATCTGCGATGCTGACGAAAATTATCCCAAACAACATCTTAATGAACTCGAAAAACAATATCAGGAAAGTTTTGCCAATAGCTTTGCCGCTGAAAACAATTCGCCGCAGCGCATTGCCAATTTGATTAAAACCTATCAGGAGGTTCAAAAGCTGGATAATCCGAAGCTGAACAATCAATTTGAGTTTTTATCCTCGTTTTCCGAAAACATCAAAGACGGCAATTATCAGGAAATTGATGGCAGAAACGTCAGCCGCCTGCTGCTGAAAACCGGACAGGACGGCAAGCCGCGCCTGCTGATGGCCATGCGCAATCTGGGCGGAACGGGTCTTGATTTTACGATTGAAAACGATCGTTCGATTGTTTTTGCCAAAGATGCCAAATTAACCCGGCAGCAGGTGCAGGAACTTGCGCGCTTTTTTGCCGACAACGGCATGAGCATCAATGACTTCACCAACCTTGCGGACATCAATGTCTTTGATGAAAACGGGGAGAAGGCCGGAAATTTTGAACAAACTTTCAAAGAAGAAAGCCAAAAATATGCTCAAGAACAGGCAAAAGAAACCGAGTTGGGCGGTATGTCCGCTCCTGCCCCCGAAACACAGTTTGAGCCGGCAATGCCTTCATTCGGCGAATATTCCGATTACCTTACGCCTAAAAACAAGCCGTTAAATGTCAATCTGAAGGCCATGAAAAAATCGGTTAAAGACCGTGCCGGCATCATGGGTTACGGCCCGCGCCAGCTTAAAAGCATGCGTATGCCTGACGGCAGCTACTGCATTTGCGGCTATGCCGACAGCAACGCCATGATTGATGACATGAAGATGGACAAAGACGGCCATATCAAGCATACCAAAGACTGGGCCATCAAAATGTATCCGACGGTTCCGCCTTCAGCCTCAATGTATCTGCGTCCGGGCGCTGAATTTAAGGCCAGTCATGCCAAAATGGTTCTGGGTCTGGCCAAAGTCAGCGGTTGCTCTTACTTTACCATGCCGCCCACCAGCGAGGTCGGTGGATCGGTACACAAGGCCTTTTGGGAAGCTTCCGGCGACCAACTGGTTTGTCCGCGCCTGAAACGTACGCCGGACGATGACGGTATTCCCGGATTCGGCAATGATCATCTGCAGGTTATTTTGAAAGCCATCAAAGACAAAGGGGCCAATGACCAGAACGATGTCCTGTTGTTCAAAATGAGGCTGGTGGAAGAAATCAACGCCCAGGAAGCTTATCAGCAAAAATATGAAAACAAAAAGATTGAGAGTAACCTTAACACCGCTCGCGCCTGCCTGCAGGGGGACATTAAATTCGGCAAGTTCAACAGCTCCTATAAAGGCATATTGGAAAAATACATAAACGACAAAATGCAAAACGGCGGCACGACGGCGGATTTGGCGGCGGCCTATATTGCCATGGGCGAAGTGCTCAAAGCAATAGACAGCGGACATGATTCCAACGGTAATCCGATTAACTACGATTATCTGGACCGCAAAGGAACCAATGCCGAAATGCTGCAAAACCTGCTGGGTACGGAAATGACCAGAGCCCAAAAGCAGGTGAACGACGGAATTGTCAAGCATCTTAAAGCCGAAAAAGGCGCAAAAGATCTTGAACAAGACGACGATCTCGAAAACGGAGATTCTGTTACCAAAAATGCTTGGTCCCGCGCGGCAAGCAATTTCCTTAATGAAACCAGAGACATGCTGCAGAAAAATGTTGTTGACCAGCTTAAAGACGGCTACGGCGAAAGCGCCGACTTTAAATTTAGCATAACGACCAGAGCGGCTCCTTACCTTGGCCCGCAAAACGATAATGGAAGAAATGCAACAGTTGCCCGTTCGGTTTTGAGTCGAGCCTCGGACGGCAGATAAACCTCCCAAAAACCTCCTTGTTTTCAAGGAGGTTTTTAATTTCTGGAACAAACGGTCCGGGAAGTCTGCAATATGGTTTTCCGGTGCTGTTCCGCTTTTCTGCCCAGCATGGAAACCAGCGGCTTATATTGCTGCCGGCGGCGATATTGCAGATGTTTTTGCAGGGCCGGATTATTACGGGCGCTGTCTTCCAAAAATTTTTGTTTGCGGACATCTTCCGCCACCTGCGCAATCTGCTCTTTGGCATGGGCATCCAAATCGGCAGGTTCTTCGCCGCTCAGCCAGTAGCCGCGGGGCGACCCCTGCAGCGACATGCCTTTGCGCGCCGTTAAAAAAGCATAGTCCGGGCAGGCCAGCGTCTTTTTCCATTGGCTCAGGGTAACCAGATCGGCGCCGAACAAAACCGGATCAGCCACCAACAGTTCGGTTTGGGGGCTGTCTTTATAAACAGGAGCTTCCACGGCAAAAGCCATATGGTAGTTCCAGCTGACTTCAGCAAAACCACTGCCGTCGGCTTTGGGCAAAAAAGCCGAAACGCCTTTTTTGCGTCCGTTTCGTTCCGAAACCAAGGCGCAGACCTTATAAGTCCGATAGCCGTCTTTTTCCGCCTCGTTTGAGAGCAGATGCGCAAAACAGCAGCAAACCTCGTTGTCATAGTCATAGGTGTGCGGGGGAATGGTTTTCAGCCATTTCCGATAAGCGCGGCGGCAGGCGTTTATTTTGGCAAAATCAAGTTCCATTGTTTTTCCTCATTTTTCAGCATATCATACCCGGCGGAAGAATAAAAGCTGTTTTTTGTGTTGCAGAAAGGTTGACCGCAAAAAAGTTTTGCATTAAGGTGTAGTCAAAAAACGATATCAGGGATTAAAACAAATGAAAGTACGTACAAGATTTGCCCCCAGTCCGACCGGCTATATGCACATCGGCAACCTGCGCACCGCGCTTTATGAATATCTGATTGCCAAAGCTGCCGGAGGAGACTTTATCCTCCGCATTGAAGACACGGATCAGAAACGTTATGTCGAAGGCGCTACCGACATTATTTACAATACATTGAAAACTGTCGGCATGAATTGGGACGAAGGTCCGGACATCGGCGGCAATTACGGCCCTTATGTCCAATCCGAACGCAAGCCTCTGTATGCGGAATATGCCCATAAGCTGGTTGAGTTGGGCGGCGCCCATTATTGCTTTTGTTCCAAAAGCGAGGCCGATGAGGAAAAGAACGAGGAACTGAATATCAAATTCAAGGATCCCTGCAAATTTATTCCGCTGGAAGAAGCCAAAAAACGCGTTGCTGCCGGCGAACCTTTCGTCATCCGCCAGAACATCAACAAAAAAGGCAAATCAAAATACCATGACGAAGTTTACGGCGATATTGAAATTGATTATGACGAGCTGGACGAGGGCGTTTTGCTCAAGTCTGACGGTTTTCCGACTTACAATTTCGCCAATGTCGTTGACGACCATCTGATGGAAATCACCCATGTGGTGCGCGGCAACGAGTATATTTCCTCAACACCGAAATATAATCTGATTTACGAAGATTTCGGCTGGGAGCATCCGCACTACGTGCACGTGCCGCCGGTTATGAAAGATGCTCAGCATAAACTGAGCAAACGCAACGGCGATGCCTCTTTTCAGGATTTGGTCGCCAAAGGCTATTTGCCCGAAGCCATTATCAACTACATCGCCCTGCTGGGCTGGAATCCGGGAACGGAGGAAGAAATTTTCTCCCTCGAAGATTTGAAAAAAATCTTCAGTGTCGAACGCCTTAACCGGTCGCCGGCTATTTTTGACATCACCAAGCTGACCTGGATGAACGGCTGTTATATCCGTGCCCTCAGCGCTGAAAAATTTCATGAACTGGCTTTGCCTTATTACAAAGATATGCCGGCATATGCCGACTTGCGGGCATTAAGCAGCGCTTTGCAGCCGCGTGTCGAAACTTTGGGCGATATTCCGGTTCAGGCGGATTTTATCGGGCAAATGCCAGATTACAGCCTTGAGCTTTACAATAATAAAAAAATGAAAACCGATGCCGAGGTTGCCAAAGCCAATTTGCCGGCCGTGCGTGATGTTTTGGCCGCTCAAACGGAATGGAGCAACGAAGCTTTGTTTGAAACGCTGAAAGCACTGGCCGAAAAACTCGGCGTTAAGAACGGACAGGTTTTGTATCCGGCGCGCATTGCTCTGAGCGGCAAAGAAACGACGCCCGGCGGCGCTACCGAAATAGCGGTTATTCTGGGCAAAGAAGAAACGCTGCGGCGTTTGGATAAAGCTCTGGAAAAGCTGGCCTAAATCAAAGCCCCTCGTCGTCTGAGGGGCTTCGTTTTTATTATTCAACCAGCGAAATCCTCACTTTTCTGCCGTAGTACTTGGCCAATACGTATAACGAACCAAGATTTAGAGTACCGCGTCCCAGTTCCATATTATCCAGAACGTACGGCGGTATCCCGGTTTCGTGGCAAACCTGCTCAAAAGACAGCTGCTTGGAAATCCGCAGCGCATGCAGCTGCACCGCCAGCGAATGGCAGTCTTCAATTAATGTTTT
>CALXTO010000025.1 GCA_944391425.1 uncultured Alphaproteobacteria bacterium
GCTCAGGCTCAGGCTCAGGCTCAGGCTCAGGCTCAGGCTCCATGCTTATTGGCTCATCGGATACCGGCGCACTGTCCTCGGTTTCAAAAGTTTCTTCCGGTTTCTTCGTTGTCTCCGCCGCAGATATTCCGCTATTTTCTCCGACAGCTCCACTTTCGGAATAATCACTCTGGCTGCCATCTTGACTTTCCTGAGGCGTTTCCCAAAAAAACTTTTCTTCCCCGCCTTCATCAAAATCCAAAGGCACATCGGCGGAAGAATTTTCTCCGCCCAGAATATCATCTAAGTTGAATTCTTCTGCAGCAGCATCTTCTTTTTCAGAAACGGCGGATGCGGACGGAACCTCTCCGGAAATCTCATCCAGCCCCAAATCTATCTCCTTGGTATCTTCACCGTCATTCAAAAAATCAAAATTATCTTCCATAATCTTTCCGTTTTACAAAGGGATGCTGATCAAAACCTTCAAACCGCCAAGCTCGCTGTCACCCAATTCTATCGTTCCGCCGTGGGAAGTAACCACATCTTTGGCAATAGACAAGCCCAGGCCGACACCGCCGGTTTCCTTATTCCGGGAATTTTCCAAACGGTAAAAAGCTTTGAAAACGTCGTCTCTCTTATCTGCCGGAATACCCGGCCCGTCATCCTCAACGCAAACCATCAGCTTTTTATCATTACTTTCCAGATTAACCGCAATCGTTTTGCCATAACGGAAAGCATTGGAAATAATATTGGTAAGCGCCCGCTTCAATGCTTGTTCGCGCCCCTGGATCGCGCTGACCTGATCATTGGTCGAATAACGAATCAAAGCGTCTTTATTGCGAAACTTATTAATAATGCTCAAGATCATCTCGTTCATGTCCACAAAAGAAGACTTCTCTCCGCCTTCGCCGCTGACAAAGGACAAATAACCGTCCAGCATTTTTTCCATCTCGTCAATATCCGACAGAAAGTCCTTTTTATCTTCGCTGTCAGACATCATTGTGACCTGCAGTTTCATCCGGGTCAGAGGCGTTCTCAAATCATGCGATACACCGGCCAGCATCTGGGTTCTTTCACTAATCTGACGTTGAATGCGTTCCTTCATTTTAATAAAGGCAATCGCCGCTTTGCGAACTTCGGAAGATCCGTACGGTTTAAAGTTTTTGTTGTCGATTCCTTTACCGAAGTCTTCAGCTACCTGCGCCAGTTCCGCAATTGAGCGCACCTGAATTCTCAAAAACAGAACAGCAACCAAAAAAAGCAGAACCGACGTTCCTGCCATCCAAACCACAAACATAAAAATGGAAGAACTGAAAATTTTCTTTTTGGAAGTAATAAAACGGAACAACCCCTCTTCGGTATTGACCATCACCACCAGATCTTTATCGCCGGACCCCAGATAAATACGCGTCTCGTCATTCGGAAAAACGCGGGCCAAAGCCTCCTCAAGATAACCGACGACCAAGGGGCTTCCCTTGGTTGCCCGGCTGATAATCTTATGTTTTTCGGCATTATCATAATATTCAAAATCCAAATTAAACGTTTCGACAGCCATCTGTTGGATGCCCGAAAGTTTTTTCGGTTCTTCGTTGACCAGCCGAATGATCATGCTCATATCTGCGGCCAGATTGTCCGAAAGGCGCCGCCCCATACGGCTCCAGCTTCCGTCAAAAAAGACCACTACGGAAACGACCTGAACGGCAATCAGGGGAATAAAAATCAGCAGCATTGTCCTAAAAAACAATGTCCGAGGCAAAAACTTCAAACGCAAATAACGCAAAGCTTCTTCCATTTTTGACGGTAATCTTACATGCATTTTAATTCTCCATTTTTCAGTCTTTAAATAGTGCTATTCCGGCAGCAGCATATATCCTTTTCCGCGCACGGTTTGCAGATAGCGCGGATTCTTTGAATCCCGCTCTATTTTTTTCCGCAGGCGGGTTATTTGTACGTCTATCGAACGCGGGCTCTGCCCGGCGCCTAAAAGTTCCGCCAGTTTTTCCCGAGTAAAAATCTGCCCGGATTTTGCACCCAAAACATTCAGCAAGGATTGTTCAACCGGCGTAATATGGATAATTTCGCCCTGCTTTGAAACCAATTCTTTCGTCTGCATATTATAAAAACACAGCCCGAGATTCAGCTGCTCCGAAACCGCTGCCTTTTCTTTCGGCGTTCGTTTCAAAATGTTCCTGATTCTCAAAACCAGTTCTTTAGGCTCAAACGGTTTGGGCAGATAATCATCGGCACCGCATTCCAATCCGGCGATTCTGTCCTGAACTTCGCCCATGGCCGTCAGCATAATGACCGGAACAGAACTGTTTTCCCGCCGCAGTCTCTCCAAAAAAGCCAACCCGCTTTCTTCCGGCATCATAATATCTGCAATCAGCAGGTCAAAACGGTAAATATTCAAAAATTTCCGGGCTTCTTCCGCATTTTTGGCCGTTGATGCATAAAAGCCGTTCTCCCGCAAAAACCTTTGCAGGAGAGCTCGCAGTCTGGTATCGTCGTCAATAACCAGAATATGTTTTTTATCGCTTTCCATCCGGACTTGCGCCTCCGGTTATTTTTTTGCCGCCGCTTTCTTGACGCCTTTGGCAGCAGTTTTCTTGGACACTTTGCGTGCGGGAGATTTTTTTACGGTCATCTTCCGTTCCTTCCCGGCTGCCGCAGCTTCTCTGGCCGCTTTCTTCTGCTGTTTGTCCATTTTATTGATGTAATCAAGCCCCTGCTGAAAATACTGATAGCCGGTAATAAAGGTCAAAACGCCGGCAATCCACAACAAAATTTCACCAATTCCGCCCCAGTACCAAATGCCTTTCAACAGCATCATTGACAAAGCCGTCATCTGAAAACCCGTTTTCCATTTGGCCAGACGGGTTACCGGAACGTCAATTTTAACTTCCATTAAGAATTCGCGCAGCCCTGAAACCAAAAGTTCCCGGCACAGGATGACAATAACGGGAATAAAGCTCAGCTTGGTAACAACCATATCCGGCTTTGCCAACAGCACAACCAGCGCAGATGTTACCAAAAGTTTGTCGGCAATCGGATCCAGCAGCCGGCCCAGTGCCGAAGTCTGGTTACGGGCGCGCGCCAGATAACCGTCAAAATAATCGGTAATTGATGCAACAATAAACAGCACGGCTGCCGCAAATGCCCACCATGCGGAAGTAATATAAACAGATAAAAAGATAACCGGAATAACCACGATTCTGGAAATCGTCAAAAGATTAGGCAGACTATACACTTTCAAACCCCTTTACATAAAACAGATAACCTGAAAATTATACTAAAAGATAAAATTTAATTATGGAAGTAGTTATAAATTTTTTCCGCTGTTTTTTTGCTTATTCCCGCAACTTTTTGCAAATCTTTAATTTCAGCCTGAGAAATTTCTTCTGCCGATCCAAAGTAATTGAGCAAATCATGTTTGCGGCGGGCGCCGATTCCTTCTATCTCGTCCAAACTGGATTTATAAATTGATTTAGCCCTTTTGCGACGGTGTGTACCAATAGCAAAACGATGTGCCTCATCACGAAGATTCTGCAGATAAAAGGCCAGCGGCGACTGATATTCCAGCGCAAAACTCTCTTTGCCCCGCATATGATAAAATTCTTTCCCGGCATTGCGCTCCAGGCCTTTTGAAATGGCAATGATGCTGATTCCTTCTAAATCAAACCCCTGCAGACTCTCATATACGGCGTTTAATTGCCCGCGACCGCCATCCAGCAAAATAACATCCGGACGGTTTTCTTTAGTCATTTTTTCAAAACGTCTCGCCAACACTTCTTTCATCATGGCAAAATCATCGTTGGTAATATCCGGATTCTGAATATTGAAAGT
Source organism: uncultured Alphaproteobacteria bacterium (assembly GCA_944391425.1). Classification (GTDB taxonomy): domain Bacteria; phylum Pseudomonadota; class Alphaproteobacteria; order RF32; family CAG-239; genus CAZU01. The sequence goes on from CALXTO010000025.1 coordinate 3,823, forward strand.
ACGATAGCTTTTTTTATCAAAGCCTTCCGGCGTCGCAACAACCATGGCGCCCACGGCATAACGCCCCTGAATATGAGAGTTATCATAAATTTCTATACGTTTGGGAAGCCCGGACAGCCCGAACTTTTCCGCAAAATCACTGAGATTGCTTTTAACGCTCGACATCATGGCAATCCGGCGCGCAATGGATTCCCGGGCATTTTCCGTCACCATTTTCACGATAGCCGCTTTATTGCCTTTTTTGTAAGTTGAAATTTTTGTTCCCAAAGCCTCTTCCATAAAGGTTTTGTTTTCAATTTCTTCCGACAGGACAATCTCCTTGGGAACAATATGCGTTGCATAAAAACTACTCAAAAAGGCCTCCAGAATTTCCTTATCAGAAGCCTCTGCTGCCTGCGAGGGAAAATACGGCGTGTTGCCGCAGTTTTGTCCGGAACGGATAAAAAATATCTGAATGCAGACCATATTTTTCTCCCGCACCAGGCTGATGACGTCTGCTGACTTGATATCAGCATATTCCACGTTTTGTTTGGACTGCACATTGGTCAATGCTCGGATTCTGTCCCGCAGCATAATTGCCGTTTCATAATCCTGTTTTTCGCTTGCTTCAGACATTTTGGCAGACAACTCGGACTGTATTCTGCTGTTTCGCCCTTCCAGAAAATCAACCGCTTCGTTAACCAAACGGCGATAGTCTTCTTTGGAAATCCGCCCCACACACGGCCCCGAACAACGCTTAATCTGATACATTAAACATGGCCGTTGGCGATTTTTAAACACATGATCGCGGCAGGAACGCAGCAGAAAGACCTTCTGCAAAATATCCACGACGCTGTTAACCGCCATCACGCTCGCAAACGGCCCGAAATATTTATTCTTGTCTCTCCGACTGCCGCGATACTTGCGCAGACAGGGATACTCCGATTCCACATCAATCATCAAGTGCGGAAAAGTCTTATCATCTTTAAGCAAAATGTTATAGCGCGGTTTAAATTTCTTAATCAGTTCATTCTCAACCAGCAATGCCCGTGCTTCATTCTCAACCACAATAAATTCCATGCGGCAGATTTGAGCTACCATCCTTTGCAGCCTTACCGGCAGTTTTTCCAAATGAGAATAAGACGTAATGCGTTTTTTTATGTTTTTAGCTTTGCCGACATACAAAACTTCGTCTTCATCGCTAATCATACGGTAAACGCCCGGTTTTTCGGGAGCGATTTTAATATATTCCCGTAGATTTTCCAACCCCTGCTTAATGTCAATCACGCGGCACTTCACCTATAACGTTATTAAAACCAATGTGCAATATATATATACCAGCTTTCCGAAAAAACTCCAGAGTAAAAACTCCGGAATTGATTTTCTTGCAAAAATAACGATGTTGGAATATTTTCCGGTACCCCGGCATCTACTCCAAAGAAAAAGTTTGTTTCCCCCAACAAAAAACCCTTTGCAGCGCAAAGGGTTTAAGTACAAAAGTCATTCTCTCGGCTCCAGCCAATTGTCGCAAATGCTTTTGATAATATTATCATACATCTGCGCCTTAACCTGCCCTTCTTCATCCACATAATCTCCAGACAAAAGGCTTGCCCTCCGTTTTTCAAAATGTTCTTTCATCTTCTTGGGATCTTTAAATTCCCTGAAAAAAAACATCGAATGAATTTCATTAAGCAGAGCGGTTTTACAGCTTTCTTCATAACGCAGCCTTTTGACAACACCGATGATTTCCTCCAGTTTTAAAAGCGTATCAACGGCTTCGTCCAGCATATCCTGCGCATGCTTTCCGCATTTACAGCTGCCGCAGGAACACAGAGCTTTGTCAAGCTTCCGTATAAGGCAGAAAACCACGACCAGCAAAACTAAAACAATGACAAGCAGAACAATTGTTTTTCCGTCCATGACTTTATTTTTTTAAGGTTAATAATTTCTCTTTAATTTTCAATTAGAACTAACATAACATAATTTGATGCAAAAGCAACAAAAAAGCTCCCGATTTCTCAGGAGCTTTTGTGTAGTACGTTCGAATAATCCGGCCTAAAAAGCGTTTTCGGCCGAATGCATCTCCACGATTATCCGTTAGACGAATTTTCCAAAGCTTCGGCTTTTAACGCCTGAATCTCTTTGTCATTCTGAGCGGCGACCTTCTTCAGCGCTCTCAAGACCGTACCGGTACCGGCCGGAATCAGACGGCCGACGATAACATTTTCTTTAAGCCCTTTCAGACTGTCAACCTTGCCTTCAACGGCAGCTTCGGTCAAAACGCGGGTCGTTTCCTGGAACGAAGCGGCAGAGATAAACGACTTGGTCTGCAGAGAAGCTTTGGTAATACCGAGCAGAATCGGATCAGCCTGAGCCGGTGTTTCACCGTTGGCAATTACTTTGGCATTTTCCGCTTCAAACACATCACGGTCAACTTGTTCGCCGACCAGGAAGGTTGTGTCGCCGGGAACGGTAACTTCAACTTTCCGCAGCATCTGCGAAACAATAACTTCGATATGCTTGTCGTTAATCTTAACGCCTTGCAGACGATAAACGTCCTGAACTTCCTTAACCAGATATTCAGCCAGTTTTTCAACACCGAGAACGCGCAGAATATCATGCGGTGCCGGCGTGCCTTCAACCAGAGCGTCGCCTTTCTTGACGATATCCCCATCCTGAACGGCCAGATGGCGTCCCTTCGGAATCAGATATTCAATCGGCTGTCCTTTCTTCGGCACAACGGTAATACGCTGTTTGGCCTTATAGTCCTTACCGAATTCGACCATACCGTCAATATCGGAGATAATTGCCGGATCCTTCGGCCGACGGGCTTCAAACAGCTCGGCCACACGCGGCAGACCGCCGGTAATATCTTTGGTCTTGGAACTTTCCCGCGGAATTCTGGCAATAACATCGCCCACTTTGACTTCCTGCCCGTTGTCAACCGACAAAATGGCGTCGGCAGACATATAATAACGGACTTCTTTGCCATTGTCATAAGTAACCGGCTTGCCCTTGGCATCCTTGAGGATAATACTCGGTTTCAGGCCGGCAGAACCAGAGTTTGAACGCCAGTCAATAACCACTTTGGAAACAATACCCGTTGTTTCGTCGGTGGTTTCGCGAACGGAAACATTATTAATCAAATCTACCAGTTCAACCTTACCGGCTTTTTCGGTAATGACCGGAACCGTAAACGGATCCCATTCGGCAACTTTCTGGCCTTTCTTAACCTTTGCGCCTTCGGCAACCAAGATTTTCGTACCGTAAGGAACATGGTGACGGGACTTCTCGCGGTCATTGGCATCGGCAATTACGATTTCGCAGTTACGCGACAAAATAATCACATGTCCTTCGGAATCGACGACGGAGTGGTTATTTTCCAGTTTCAGAACACCTGCAAACGGAACTTCGACTGAAGCCTGTTCGGCGCCTTTCTGCGCCGCACCGCCGATGTGGAAAGTTCTCATCGTCAGCTGGGTACCGGGTTCACCGATGGATTGGGCAGCGATAACACCGACGGCTTCGCCGACATTAACCGGCGTACCGCGGGCCAGATCGCGTCCGTAACAGGCGGCGCAAACGCCGTCTTTGGTTTCGCAGGTCAGAACCGAACGGATCTTAACCTGTTCAACGCCGGCCGCTTCAACCGTTTCAACGTCGTTCTCGTCAATCAGCTTGCCTTTTTTAACCAGAATTTCGCCGCTCTCGGGATGTACAATATCCTCCTGAGCCGTACGGCCGAGAATTCTTTCGCCGATGGAAACGATTACGTTACCCCCGTCAACAACCGGACGGACGATAATGCCGCGTTCGGTGCCGCAGTCGGTTTCGGTAATAACCACATCCTGGGCAACATCGACCAGACGACGGGTCAAATAACCGGAATTGGCCGTCTTCAGAGCCGTATCCGCCAGACCTTTACGGGCACCGTGGGTAGAGTTAAAGTACTCAAGCACGGTCAGCCCTTCTTTAAAGTTGGAGATAATCGGCTGTTCGATAATTTCGCCTGACGGTTTGGCCATCAACCCGCGCATACCGGCCAACTGACGCATTTGCGCGGCAGAACCGCGGGCGCCGGAATGAGCCATCATATAAACGGAGTTGATATAACCGTGCTCGGTCTTGGAAATGTTCTTCATCATTTCATCGGCAATCTTATCGGTACAGGATGCCCAGATATCGACAACCTTATTATATTTTTCGCCTTTGGTAATCAGACCGTTTTGATACTGTTCCTCAAACTCCTTAACCTGAGCTTCTGTTTCGGCAATCAAGGTCTTCTTGGCCTCGGGAACGATCAAATCGTCTTTTCCGAAAGAAATACCGGCTTTGCAGGCATTCTGAAAACCGAGCGTCATGATCTTGTCAACAAACAAAACGGTTTCTTTCTGACCGCAGTGGCGGTAAATCGTATCGATAATCTCGCCGATTTCCTTCTTTCTCAGCAGACGGTTAACCAGTGAGAACGGAACGTTTTCATGTTTGGGCAGCGTTTCCGAAACAATAATGCGTCCCGGAGTCGTTTCAACCAGACCTTTTTTGATTTCGCCGTTGTCATCGACATATTCCATACGGCATTTGATTTTGGCGTGCAGATCAACAACCTTTTCATTCAACGCCAGCTGAACTTCATTAAAGTCGGAGAAGACCATGCCCTCGCCTTCCATGCCGTCGGCATCATAAGTCAGGTAGTAAATACCCAAAACCATATCTTGCGTCGGCACGATAATCGGTTTACCCGAAGCCGGAGACAGAATATTATTGGTCGACATCATCAAAACGCGGGCTTCCAACTGTGCTTCAATCGACAACGGAACATGAACAGCCATTTGGTCACCGTCGAAGTCGGCGTTAAACGCGGTACAAACCAACGGATGCAGATGAATGGCCTTTCCTTCGACCAAAACCGGCTCAAAAGCCTGAATACCCAGACGGTGCAACGTCGGCGCGCGGTTCAGCAGCACCGGATGCTCGCGGATAACTTCTTCCAGAATATCCCAAACTTCCGGACGCTCTTTTTCAACCATTCTCTTGGCGGCTTTAATTGTCGTCGCATGGCCATAGAGTTCCAGTTTGGCATAAACAAACGGTTTGAACAGTTCCAGAGCCATCTTCTTGGGCAGACCGCACTGGTGCAGTTTGAGTTCCGGCCCTACCGTAATAACCGAACGGCCGGAATAGTCAACGCGTTTACCCAAAAGGTTCTGACGGAAACGTCCCTGTTTGCCTTTCAGCATATCCGACAAAGATTTCAGCGGACGCTTGTTGGTGCCGGTAATGGCGCGGGCGCGGCGGCCGTTGTCAAACAGGGCATCAACGGATTCCTGCAGCATTCTCTTTTCATTGCGGATGATGATATCCGGCGCATGCAGTTCAATCAAGCGTTTCAAACGATTGTTACGGTTGATGACGCGGCGGTACAGATCGTTCAGATCCGAAGTGGCAAAACGACCACCGTCCAGAGGAACCAACGGGCGCAACTCCGGCGGAATAACCGGCAGAACATCCAGAATCATCCATTCCGGCTTGGTATTCGACTCAATGAAAGATTCAATGATTTTCAAACGCTTAACCAGTTTTTTGCGTTTGGCTTCGGAAGCATTGTCTTTCAGTTCCTCGCGAATGGTTTTTCTTTCGGCTTCCAAATCAATAGCCGCCAAAATTTCCTTCAGCGCTTCGGCGCCGATACCGGCACGGAAAGCCTCCTCGCCATACTCGTCGACGGCTTCCTGATACTGCTCCTCGGTCAAAAGCTCATTAACGCCCAGCGGGGTCAGCCCCGGTTCGATAACAATGTAGCTTTCAAAATACAGAACACGTTCCAAAGCTTTCATCGGAATATCGGTAATCATCGAAATACGCGACGGCAGCGATTTCAGGAACCAAATATGGGCAACCGGAGCTGCCAGTTCAATATGTCCCATTCTTTCACGGCGGACTTTCGACAAAGTAACCTCAACGCCGCACTTCTCGCAGACGACACCGCGATATTTCATTCTCTTGTATTTGCCGCACAAGCACTCATAGTCCTTGACAGGACCGAAAATGCGAGCGCAGAACAGGCCGTCCCGTTCCGGCTTAAAAGTGCGGTAGTTGATGGTTTCAGGCTTTTTAACCTCACCGTAAGACCATGAACGGATCTGCTCAGGAGATGCGATGGAGATTTTAATCTGGTCAAAAGATTCGCCTGATACCTGCTGACCAAAATATTTCATAATATCATTCATATTTCAAAAACTCCTTTAGCTTAAACTTCTTCGTTCAACAGTTCTACGTTCAGGCACAGAGATTTGATTTCCTTAACCAGAACATTGAAAGATTCCGGAATACCGGCCTCAAAGCTGTCCTCACCACGAACAATCGCTTCATAAACCTTGGTACGTCCGTTCACATCGTCCGACTTGACGGTCAGCATTTCCTGCAGCGTATAAGCTGCGCCGTAAGCCTGCAGAGCCCAAACTTCCATTTCGCCGAAACGTTGTCCGCCGAACTGAGCCTTACCGCCCAGAGGCTGCTGGGTAACCAGACTGTACGGACCGACGGAGCGGGCGTGCATCTTCTCGTCAACAATGTGGTGCAGTTTAATCATATAAATGATACCGACGGTAACTTTGCGGTCAAACTTCTCGCCGGTGCGGCCGTCATACAGGTCGATCTGCCCCGAAGTCGGCAAGCCGGCTTTGGTCAGCATCTCATTGATATCGTCGCCGGAAGCGCCGTCAAATACCGGAGTAGCCATCGGCACGCCGTTTTTGAGATTTGGAATCATCAAATCCAAGTCTTCCATGCTCATATCGGCAATCTCGCGTTTATACTGCTTTTCGCCGTAAACATCCTTAAGTTTGGCACGCAGTTCTTTTTCCGTTTTCTGGCCGGCTTTAACCTGTTCCCACAACTCGTTCAGCTGTTGGCCAAGTTTTTGAGCCGCCCAACCCAGGTGGGTTTCCAGAATTTGTCCTACGTTCATACGGGACGGAACGCCCAGCGGATTCAATACGATATCAACCGGAGTACCGTCTTCCATATAAGGCATATCCTGCAACGGCAGAACGCGGGAAATCGTACCCTTGTTACCGTGGCGTCCGGCAATCTTATCGCCGGATTGGATCTTACGCTTGGTAGCAATGAAAACCTTAACCATTTTCAAAACGCCGGGCAGCAAATCGTCGCCGCGCTGTACTTTTTCAACTTTGTTGTCAAAGTGTTTCTGGATTTTCTCCAGACGGGCGTCATAAGCGTTGAGCAGTTCTTCAATCTTAGACATGGCATCTTCGTCTTTAACCACGATCTTACGCCACTGCGAAGAAGGAATTTCCGCCAGCTTGGCTTCGGTAATCTCGGCGTTTTTGGCAATGCTGCCTTTGGGAGCGTCAACAACCTTCTGCCCCAGCAGCATGGATTTCAGGCGAGCCTCAACGTTGCGGCGGATAATGGCAATCTCGTCGTCGCGGTCTTTAGCCAACTGCGAAATTTCTTCCTGTTCAATGGACAGGGCGCGCTCGTCTTTTTCAACGCCGCGGCGCGAAAAGACATGAACGTCGACCACAATGCCTTCGATACCGGGCTGAACGCGCAGCGACGTATCACGGACATCAGAAGCTTTTTCGCCGAAAATAGCACGCAGCAGTTTTTCTTCCGGCGTAACCGGAGATTCGCCTTTCGGCGTAACCTTACCGACCAGAATATCACCTGCTTTGACTTCGGCGCCGATATAAACGATACCGGCTTCGTCCAGATTGCGCAGAGCCTCCTCACCGACATTGGGAATATCGCGGGTAATTTCTTCCTGACCCAGTTTAGTGTCTCGGGCCATAACCTCAAATTCCTCAATATGCAGAGAAGTGAAAACATCGTCGCGGGAAATGCGTTCCGACAACAGGATGGCGTCTTCGTAGTTCAAACCGTTCCAGGGCATAAAAGCAACCAAAACGTTTTTACCCAAAGCCAGCTCGCCCATATCGGTGCATTGTCCGTCGGCCATAATGTCGCCTGCTTTGACTTCATCGCCGACTTTAACCAGCGGAACCTGATTGATGCAGGTATTCTGGTTGGAGCGGCGGAATTTCTGCAGACGGTAAATTTCCACGCCGGCATCGGCGGCATGCTCGTCTTTGGAACGAACCACGATACGGTTGGCGTCAACAGCGTCGACAATACCATCGGCCTTGCAGACCACGGTAGCGCCGGAATCTTTGGCGACAACGCCCTCAACGCCGGTACCGACCAGCGGAGCTTCCGAACGCAGCAAGGGCACGCCTTGGCGTTGCATGTTTGATCCCATCAAAGCACGGTTCGCGTCGTCGTTTTCCAAAAACGGAATCAGCGCCGTCGCAACCGAAACCAACTGCTTCGGCGAAACGTCGATAAAGTCGATTTCCTCCGGATGTGCAAACTCAAATTCACCTGCTTTGCGGCATGCGATCAGATCATTTTCGAAATGCCCGTCGTCTTTGACTTTGGCATTGGCTTCGGCAATTTTGAATTTGCCTTCTTCATTTGCCGACAGATAAACAACCTCGTCGGTAACAACGCCTTTCACAACTTTGCGATACGGACATTCGATAAAGCCGTACTTATTGATGCGGGCATAGGTCGACAACGAGTTAATCAAACCGATGTTTGGACCTTCCGGCGTTTCAATCGGACAAATACGGCCGTAATGGGTCGGATGTACGTCGCGGACTTCAAAACCGGCACGATCGCGGGACAAACCGCCGGGTCCCAAAGCCGACAAACGGCGTTTATGGGTAATTTCCGACAGCGGGTTGTTCTGATCCATAAACTGTGACAGCTGGGAAGAACCGAAGAACTCGCGAATAACCGATGCAATCGGTTTTGCATTAACCAAATCCTGAGGCTTGACATTGTTCAGATTTTCCGAACTCATTCTTTCGCGAATGGCTCTTTCCATACGCAAAAGTCCCATACGATACTGGTTTTCCATCAACTCGCCGACCGAACGGACACGGCGGTTGCCCAAGTGGTCAATATCGTCAACCTCGCCTTTGCCGTCGCGCAGTTCAACCAGTCTTTTGACAATGCGCAGAATATCATCTTTGCGCAGCGTGCCGTGTGTATCCGGAGCTTCCTCAAAAGGAATATCCAGAGCAACGTTGATTTTAACGCGACCGACAGAAGACAAATCATAACGATCTTTGTCAAAGAACAAAGCCGTAAACAACTGGTCTGCGGTTTCATATGTCGGCGGATCACCCGGACGCATAACACGATAAATATCCAACAGAGCCTCTTCGCGGCAGCTGTTTTTGTCTGCCGCCAGCGTATTGCGGATATACGGTCCGACGTTTACGCCGTCAATAAACAGGGTTTTGATTTCGCCGATTTTGTTTTGAGCGAATTTATCCAGCATTTCCTGGGTAATTTCGTCGCCGGCTTCCGCCAGAACCTCGCCGGTTTTGGCAACGACGACATTATTCGCCAAAAACTTACCCAACAGCTGCTCGGGCGTAACTTTATAATATTCAAGCCCTTCGTCAGCCAGTTTCTGAGCCGCCCGCGGCGAAAGTTTTTTACCTTTTTCCAAAACAACTTCGCCGTTTTTGACGTTAATCAGGTCAAAATCAAACTTAACGCCTTTCATGCGCTCCGGCACAAATTTGACCTTCCAGTTTTTCTTATCGGCAACATAAGTGTCGGTATCGTAAAAATAGTTCAGAATTTCTTCTTTATCCATGCCTTTGATTTCGGCCGGATCGATTTTTTTGCCCTGCTTGGCCAGTTTGGCAATCTTCTCTTCGGTTTCTTTGGAGTACAAAGAATACAGCACGGAAGTTACCGGCAGCTTGCGGCGGCGGTCGATACGGGCATAGACCAAATCTTTGGCATCGAACTCAAAATCCAGCCACGAACCGCGGTAGGGAATAACGCGGGCAGCAAACAAATATTTTCCGGAGGCGACGGTCTTGCCTTTGTCATGGTCAAAGAACACACCCGGAGAACGATGCATCTGCGAAACGACAACACGTTCCGTTCCGTTGAAAATAAACGTTCCCTTGTCGGTCATCAGCGGAATGTCGCCCATATAAACATCCTGCTCTTTAATGTCATGGATGGACTTGGCGCCGGTGGCTTCATCGGTGTCCCAAACGACCAGACGCAGGGTGGCCTTGACCGGAGCGGCATAAGTCATATCGCGCTTAATGCACTCGTCAACGTCATATTTCGGCTCTTCCAGTTCATAGCTGACAAACTCCAGCTCGCCGTTGCCTGAAAAATCTTTAATCGGGAAAATTGATTTGAATACTTCTTCCAGTCCGAACTCGCATTTCTCGGCGCCTTTGGCCTGAATAAAGCTGTCATAAGATCCTTTTTGAACTTCGATCAGACTCGGCATGTCGGCGACAGCGTCAATCCGTCCGAAATTTCTTCTTACACGTCTCTTGCTCGTATAAGATTCTTTCATTGTGCTTCAATCCTTGTGGTTAAATTCTGCGGCCATCCTATCAAAAAAATTGAAACCCGCGCGCAGAAGGTTAAATATCCGTACCAAATATAAAAAAAGAAAAGCCCGCCAAACCGTAGGAAAACTGCTCCTCTTGGCGAGAAAAGCTAAAATAATTGCATGCAATTGCCGCGATTCGCGGCCAAATTCAGGGGGATAATAGACTCAGCTTTCCGATTCTGGCAAGCAAAAAATCATCTCAAAATCAATTTTTTTATTTCTTTATAAAAACGCTCTTTTTGACTTATATCAACGATGATTTATAAAAATTATATCCGGCCTGTGGACAATAAAAATCTTTCATAAATTAATTGCATTTTAAGCAATATTTTTTATAATCACTCTCGCAGTCGGGTGTTCCGGCTGCGGAGTGTCGAAACTCCTAACAAGTAAAAACTCCTCCTTTGGGGAGCTGTCGACATAAGCGTGCTTGGCATGACGAATAAGGCAGACTGTGCTTGTACAGTTTCGAACTCCCCGCCTTAACTTGTTTAAGGCGGTTTCTTTTTATAAATAAGAAATCTGGGAGTTTAAGAAAAATGAATTACAAACAAGACAAACGTGATTTAAAACAACGAAAACAAACCCTTGCCGCCAGATTACACGATCTGCGAATTTCCAAACAAATCGGTTTCAACCAAGTATGCGAAGAAACCGGCATTCCACAGCGAATTTTAGATAATTTGGAACTGGGATGCGGCGCCCTCAACCTCGGAGCTCTGCACCTCTTGGCCAAATATTACGGCAAAAAAGTTGAAATCTTGCTGGTTGATAAGTAAAAACAAAACACCACTGATACTTTCCAGTGGTGTTTCATTCAAATTTGTTGATTGAATTAATTTTGCCCTCCTTCTTCACATATTTTAGGATAAATCCAATTTCCCTCCGTTTATAATACCAACCTTTCAGCTTATTTATTTTTTAGCTTAACAATATTTTCAATTTTTAAGCCTAAAATCTTTATTAAATAACTTTATCGGAGTTTGATGATGAAAAAAGCCTGCTTTGTTTTTATGTTTTTCACAACATGGTTGTGTAGCATATAATTGTCTATCAAACGCTTTTCTCTTCTCTGGCGGGCCATTTGATATTTTATTTCGTCTTTTGTTGAAAAACCGCTATGATCGACACCGTAACTATCTATCTTTTTGCCATCGGCGACATAACCTATTTCTTATTAAGATATTCGTCAACCCTTCAGATTATTTATTCTTTATCTGTATTAAAATCATCAGGTAAATCAGACAAATCTGCACATTGTATTTTCATTTCTCGTAAATATTCTTGCACAATTGCTTTAATCTTTAAACTCGCACGAGTATTAACTTGAATTTCATACATTGTACCTGTATACAATTTCTGAGCCAAATCACTATTCTGAACTAAATTTTGATAATGCATATAAGTTGCCTCAATAACTTCGTTAAAATCATTTTTTGCACTCTCATTTTTACTTTTGTAAAAAGAATCAAAAAGTTGATATGCAACATTCTTTGAACAATTAGTCAAATCATCATATGCTTTAATCATTTCAACATCTGTAGCAGTATCGGACATATCAATCTTACAATTATCTAATTTAGCCTCTAATTGTCCGATAAGTTCAGCATTCTTTCCAGTGCATCCATTCGCATAAACCAGTGACGGAAAAAATAACAAACAATAACATATGAAAAGAATGCACATCACTTTCCCTTTTTATCTTCCATTATAATACATAGGGTATTTCTTATTGAGATATTCGTCAAGCGTAGATTTATATAGTTTATCAAACAGTTCTTGATTACTATAATGATTTCTTGCTCGATTATACCAACCTTTCAGATTATTTATTTGGTTATGTTCTTCATTGATAAGTTCCAAATATTTTTCCATACGTCTTTTCGTGTATGCATCATTTATTTTAATAGCATCTTCTTCTGATAAATTATTAATTTTTTCAGCTAATTGCGGTGATATAACCCTCAGCATCATTCCCTGTTGTTTCGGGATATAAAACTGAATTTATATCTTGGTTTTGTTTGCGCTTAATATTTTCCGCAATATTTGAGCTCCCAAAACCATAGTTGTTGTCAGGTTCACCCCAAAAATTGTTACCATATTGCGGATAATCTTTTGTTATTCCCTGGCGGTTATAATTGTCTATCAAACGCTTTTCTCTTCTCTGGCGGGCCATTTGATATTTTATTTCGTCTTTTGTTGAAAAACCGCTATGATCGACACCGTAACTATCTATCTTTTTGCCATCGGCAACATAACCTAACGGCGATTTATAATTGTTTAACATTACTCTACCTCTCTCATTGATAAATATTTATACGCAATACGTAATATAACAACTTTTTGCGTACAATGCAAGTAGAGGTAATAAAATTTTATAGAATTACGAAAAAATAAAAAAAACTGAAAACACAGCGTACAAAACAGCACATGGTTTTCAGTTTTTTATTTTGCTCTGAATGAGCAGTTATTTTAAGATTTGAATTACTTTAATTCAACCTTAGCACCGGCTTCTTCCAGCTTCTTCTTCATTTCTTCAGCTTCAGCTTTGGCAACGCCTTCTTTAATGGTCTTCGGAGCACCGTCAACCAGATCTTTGGCTTCTTTCAGACCCAAAGCGGTAATAGCGCGGACTTCTTTAATAACGTTGATTTTGTTCGGACCGGCATCGGCGAGAACAACATCAAATTCGTCTTTTTCTTCAGCAGCGGCAGCACCACCGGCAGCACCGCCGGCAGCAACGGCAACGGCAGCGGCGGCAGAAACGCCCCATTTTTCTTCCAGCATTTTGGACAGGTCAGCGGCTTCCATAACGGTCAAAGCTGACAATTCATCTACTAACTTGGCTAAATCGGCCATTTTTTTTCTCCAATAAATTAATTAAACAATTTTTTATTCATCTTGCACATTGTGCATATAAGCAGAAAATTATTCTTTTTCTGAATACGCTTTGGTAACTCTCGCCAACTGAGCGGCAGGAGCCTGCAAAAGCCCAATAATCTTGGCTCTGAGTTCGTCCAGAGACGGAATCGTCGCCAGCTTTTTGATTTCGTCGATAGAGAGAACACCCGTTCCCATCGCACCGCCGACAATAATCAGCTTTTCATTGGCTTTGGCAAATTCGACACAAGCTTTACAGGCCGAAATGGGGTCATTGGCAAAAGCAATTGCCGTCGGACCGGTAAACAAATCGGACAGATTTTCAAACTTGGTACCTTTGAGAGCAAGACGAGTAATCCGGTTTTTAGTAACCCTGAACCCAGCGCCTGCTTTTCTGATATTGTTTCTGAGTTCCGAAACCTCTTCAACGGTGAGGCCTTTGTAGTGAGAAACGACAATAATCTCGGCACCCTGGAACAATTCATTCAGTTCGCTGAGCAGTTGTGCTTTTTCTTCGCGGTTCACTTGTTGTCTCCAAATTTCGCATACACCGAAACGCCGGAATATGCATTGCTTTAACAAATCCGCCAAGACTTTTGTTTGAGGAGGGAGTTTCTCTCTCCCAAACCACCCTGACGGGACCTAACTGTCCAGGAGAAAAAAATGATTTAAAAAAATCTAACTTACTCCGTCTATGCTGGATATTAAGGCCCAAAGGCCACCGGCAGTCTTGGACAGGCCGGGCAGCAAGCTGCCCTTGTGAATGCGTTAATAATATGTAAATGCCCTGATGTCAAGCATTTTTTGCAAAAAAAGGGCTCCGTTTTTGCGGAGCCCTTTCGGCGCTAGGCCGTCAGCCTTTCACATAACCGTTTTTTACAAAGCGGCGGCATCAACTTTTACACCGACACCCATTGTCGAGCTCAAAGAAACTTTTTTCATGTAAGTTCCTTTGGCACCGGCGGGTTTGGCTTTGATGATGGCGTCGATAAAAGCTTTGGCATTGTCATAAATCTGCTCTTCCGAGAAGCTGGCTTTGCCAATTCCGGCATGAACAATACCGTTCTTTTCAACACGGTATTGAACTTCGCCGGCTTTAGCCTTTTTAACGGCGTTTTCAACATCGGTGGTAACCGTTCCCAGTTTCGGGTTTGGCATCAGACCTTTGGGCCCCAAAACACGGGCAACCTTACCGGCCATACCCATCATGTCCGGAGTGGCAATCATGCGGTCAAACTCAATCTTGCCGGACAAAATCGAATCAATCAGATTCTCGGCGCCGACAATATCGGCTCCGGCGGCTTTAGCCTGGTCGGCTTTCTCACCTTGAGCCAAAACGGCGACGCGGATGGTTTTGCCGTTGCCGTGAGGCAGGGCACACACGCCGCGAACCATCTGGTCGGCATATTTGGGATCAACGCCGAGGTTAACGGCGATGTCGATGGTTTCGTCAAATTTTGCGGTAGCGTTTTCTTTAACGATTTTGACAGCTTCTTTCAGCGCATAAGCCTGATTGGTGTCAACTGTCTTATATGCATTTACGATTCTTTTTCCCATGACACTACTCCACAACCTTAATACCCATAGAAACGGCCTGGCCTTTAACCATATTCATCGCAGACTCGACGGTCGAGCAGTTCAGATCAGGCAGTTTGGCTTCGGCGATTTCTTTAACCTGGGCGAGAGTCACCTGGCCGGCAACGGTTTTGCCGGGTTCTTTGGAAGCAGACTGGATTTTGGCAGCCTTCTTCAAATAATAAGCAACCGGAGGCAGCTTGGTAACAAACGTGAACGACTTGTCTTCAAAAGCCGTAATAACGACCGGAACCGGAATACCGGGTTCCAGCTTCTGGGTAGCAGCATTAAACGCTTTGCAGAATTCCATAATATTCAAGCCCTTTTGGCCCAGTGCTGGACCAACCGGCGGAGAAGGATTGGCTTTTCCGGCGGGGATCTGAAGCTTGATTAATCCTAAAATTTTCTTTTTAGTCTTAGCCATTTTCATACCTCTTGTTAGGTTCGTGGTACATATTTCCAGGCCATGGCTGGCCTCCCACGAAATTGTTAACATTAAAACGCCCAAAAGCAAAATTTGCCCTTTGGGAGTCGCTTTTATATACCAACAGACAATTTATTTTGCAAGCATTTTTTGCAAAAAAAACGGCGTTTCTTACCGCGCCAAAAGATTATGCACATTTTTGTCTAATTTTGTTGCAATTTAGGCTCACTTCCTTTATAGTGGATTCATAAAAAATTATCAGCAAACTATTATATTAACCAATGTCTCAATTAAAATTCGCGCCTTATGAGAAAACACAGGCACGGCCAATCCGCAGATCAAAGTCTATGCGTTGGCTCCAAAATCAGGGCTCAAATCCTCGCCCGCGAAAATCATGAAGTTTTGGTAACCCTCTCCGGAGGCATACCGGCAATAATTCGCTTTGACGACCTCAAAGAACCTTCATGGTGGAGTGCGTTGTTAATCTGTAAAAACTCAATGGATGTCATTCAGGTCCGAATCATCCGCATTGACACAGACAACAACGTTTTTGTCGTTCCGACAGACTACTGCGCGCAAATCATGTCGCGAAAGACCCGGGCAGCTGTTGCTTTGCTGGAAGATGAAGTATCCGTGGCTAACTCCATCAAAGGCAAAGAGGAGAAAATCTCCCGCCTGGAACATAAGATGAATTCTGCCACTCCGCATGACAAATGCCGTTTCAATCGCAAAATTGTCAGGCTGAAAGAGCAGATATCATCGTTAAAAACCTCGCTGGACGCGCTACAGCACGAAAAAAAGCTTTATAAAGCATATCCATGCTTATAAAATCATTGTAAAGCCCCGTTTCATAAACGGGGCTTTACCTTTATCAAAAAATTAAAGTTTTCGGAATATCCTTGAGACAAAACAATCAAGGAGAAAAAAATGCGCTGCATCGGAATCATGACCGGAAATTCGCTCGATGCCGTCGACGCCGTCATTACCGAATTTCGGAATTCTCAAATAAAAGACCTCTGCGGCTGTTCCATACCCTTCCCGCCGGATCTGGCCGACCGTTTCCGGCGCCTTAAAACCTTATTGGCGCAAAACGGCGGCGATATTTCGACCATAGCTTCCGATCCCGCCTCAGAATTTGATTCGCTGCATAACGATTATATCCGCCTGGCCGCCCGTGCCGTCAAAGAACTTCTGCATCAGTCCAAACTGACACCTGCCGATATAGCCGCCATCGGATTTCACGGACAAACCTGCGCCCATTTTCCGCCTTCAATCAGTCCGGAAGATGTCCATACCCTGCAAATCGGCAGCGGCCAGATGTTGGCGGATTTGACCGGAATTCCGGTCGTATTCGACTTTCGTTCCGACGATCTCATGAATGGCGGCGAAGCGGCTCCCCTCGCCCCGGTTCATAACCGCCACATTGCTGCCGATCTGAAAGAAAAATGCATTTTCCCGGTGGTCTTCTGTAACGGCGGCAATACCGGAAATCTCACCGTTATCTCCGAAGATGCCGGCGCCCAACAATGCATTTTAGGTTTTGATACCGGCCCGTTTAACCATTTTCCCGACACCTTAGCTCGCCTGGAACAAAATCTGCCCTGCGATCTGGACGGCCGCTTCGGCAGCCGCGGGACGGTAAATCCGGAATTACTGCGCCGCCTGTTTAATCAAGCGGTAATAACATCTTCCGGCGAAAACTTTCTTCTTAAAACCCCTCCCAAATCCTCTGACCCGGCCTGGTATAAAATCATTCCTGAACTGACCGATCCCAATATACCTTTTGAAGACCGCATCCGCACCGCTGAATTTTTCAGCGCTTACATTTTTGTTTACAGCCTCAAATATATCCCCGACAGCTGGCGCAAACCGGACTTTTTTCTTATTTTCGGCGGCGGTTGGCGCAACCCTGTTGTCCTGAAAGATTTTTCTGCTCTGCTGCGCGGCAAAGCAGAAGTTTTGCCGGAACATCGCCAGATTTTTCAAACCGTGACCAACCCGCTGGCACAAATCTGCTGGTCAGATCAATATGGATACGGCGGACATTACATGGAAGCGCGGATATTTGCCGATATGGCCAGATGCAAACTCATCGGAGAACCTTTTTCTTTTCCCGAAACCACCGGCTGTAAAACCCCGACTGTCGGCGGAATTTTAGTCCACCCCGGAGAGGGCAATACCCAGCGTTGGTCGCGCGCAGCCAAAGGCTGGCGCTTAAAACAATCTTAAAATAGACTGTGCAGCCTGGGAGGCAAGCGAAAGGGAATTGGTTGCCAACTGCTGGCGGGTTTGCAAAGCCAGCATATTGGCGCTTTCCTCGTTCATGTCTGCCAAGGTCAGTTTGTCCGCGCCTTCTTCCAGAACATTAATCAGATTTTCGGTAAAGTCCTGACGGTTAAGGACGATGTTGTAGTAACTGCCCAGTTCAGATGACATGGAACGAATTTTATTTAGGGCGTCGGTCAATTCCTTCACGGCGGCAACCACATCTTCTTGTGTCTGCCATTCGACGGTCTTAATCCCCAGAGCGGCGGAAGAAGCGTCTTGACCTTTCACATCAAGCCAGGCGCTGCGGCTTTCGTTAAATGTCACTTTCAAATCCTGACTTTGCAACAAATTGACGCCTTTATAACTACTGTCTTTGATTAAGGAATCGTATTGGCTGACGATGCCGGCATATTGTTTTGAACTGTCGTTGTCCTTTGAAGCTTGAGGAGCTTCTTTTGCCATTTCCTCGTCAATATCCGGAATAGCCGGAACATTTACAGCAGAAACAATAAATTCTGCCTGATTAAAATCACTTCCCGTTAACAATAGTCCATTTATATCTGAAACTGCCGTATATAATTTTCCATTACTGACAAAAGAAGCTCCTGTCACCATGGAAATACTGTTGTTATTAAAACTGTTGCCGCCGGTATCAATATTTAATAAGGCAGAAGCTGATTGCAAATTAATAATCTGGTCATTTGAAAAGCCAACGGAATCTGCTGAATCAGCCTTTATATTAACCGCGGCACTGTCATATACGTTCATAATGAAATCTTTTCCATAGGAACCATAAGCCCTGTTGCCGCTGTCGTAATAATTAAAAACAGAATTATCATACAAACTTATATTGCTATGAGCTATTCCAACACTGCTGGGAGAAGATGTCTTAACATTGATGCGGCTGTTTCCGCGCAGTTCCGCATCAACCGTATAAATACCGTAACTCAGGCTTTCTCCTTTTTGAAGATCAATATTTAAAACGGCATTATTCAAAATCAGATACGAATTTGTATTACTATTATGATCATCCCGACCGCCGCAAATACCAAAAACCAATCTGTTGCGAGACTGGGAAACATCCTTGATATTAATTGTTCCTCCAAGGATAATTTCGCTTAATTGGGAAACTCCGGCAATTCCGGAATATCTTGTTATGAAATGGCCGGTAAGATTTAAGGATATATTGACATCGCTGATATGCGCAGAAACATTTTCTTTTACCATAATGGCCGCCCCTTTGGAGTTTCCCGAGGGTAAAGTTACATCTTCGGCAAAAGTATTTTCCGTTAAACTAATATCCAAATTACTGATTATACTGTTGTTGGCCGCAACTATTCCTGAAGAAAGAATACCGTCAAAATTAAACGTTAATTTGGTTTTAGGTTTGCTCTTATCCAGGTAGCTTACACCGACCAGTGATTGCCCGTCTTTAAGTTCAATATTTTGATTGGTAGACATTATAATGTCTTTATCAAGGACAATCAGTCCTCTTTTGCCGCTGTTAACGGCAGTCAGCAGTTCTTCTTCCGTTGACACACGGGCGGCAATTGGTTGGGTACTTTCCAGCGCCTGGGTAGCAACAGCCGAAGCTTGCTCCAAGAAATCAGCTGCCGTTTCCAAAGCCGTGGTCGCTGCCTTAATCGTCGATACCGCCTGTCCCATACTGTCAAGCAAAGCGTCCAAATCATTAGCTCTGTTGGTAAGCGCTCGCGCCGTGTAATAAGAAGACGGATTGTCAATTGCCGAATTGACCTTTTTACCGGTGGATAATCTATTTTGGGTAACATCAACCTGCCTGCTGATGTTTTGCAGGCTCAGTAAATTGCTCCTCATACTTGCAGTCAGGCTTACTTTATCCATGGTTGTCCTCTTTGAT
Source organism: uncultured Alphaproteobacteria bacterium (assembly GCA_944391425.1). Classification (GTDB taxonomy): domain Bacteria; phylum Pseudomonadota; class Alphaproteobacteria; order RF32; family CAG-239; genus CAZU01. The sequence continues at coordinate 23,293 of CALXTO010000025.1, forward strand.
TACCTATATCGACAATA
>CALXTO010000026.1 GCA_944391425.1 uncultured Alphaproteobacteria bacterium
ACGAACGCGAAACTTTGCATGGCGGATATCCTCATAAGTAATTGGTTTGGGAAGCGGCAATTGGCCGCCTGCCTCTTTTATTACTTTATCCTAATAAATGCAAAGTGTCAATAATCAATTAAGCCACCTGGACGGAGGGCATAAGATGTTATAAAAAAAGGGGGTAAAACCCCCTTTGATTTTAGTTTAAGGAAAAACTCATGTAAGGTGCCGGTTGGTAAACGTAGAAACCTTCATCATCCTGAGCAACTTGCCATAGTTTGTTGCCGTGAATGAACGTTTCTCCTTCATCCATTCCTTCACGAGCGATTTCATTGACGTCATATTCCTGAAAAATCGCAACGTCTTCAGGAAAAATCGGCGCAAAGAAGATAACCGGTTTACCGCTTTCTTTCTCTTCTCCGTAGCCAACCCACATACTGGTCAGGTATTTTTTGACTCGTCCGATAAGGTAAAGTTTGCAGATGATAAATTCCATGTTAATGTAGCCGCGTATTTCAGCAATTGCCGTTGCAATGCTTTCGTCGCCGTTGATCGCTATTTTGTTCAATGTAAGCCCCTGTATAGGTTCTTTCGTGAGCATGTAATAGTCGTATCCATCGAAAACAATGTCATTTTCATCCAAAATTTGAAACTTTCCCGAAAAAGCCAAATTCGGCAATTGAGAGAGTGTTTCGTGAAACGCCGGAAGAAAAGATGCTTTGACCGCGTTTCCTTTGCTCCAGCCCAAAACGCCGCCGGAATTTTCTTTAAGGTGAAGAATTCCAGGAATTACAGGATATTCAGAAGATATGATCCGACTGAGTTGTCGATCTGCTTCACGACTGTTGGATGCTATGCAGCCTTCCAACTTTTCTAGGTAGTTGTGAACGTTGTGCATGTTTTGTAGAATTATGAGATTAATAATAACTTTATGTTAGTGAGTTTATTCCTTTGGCGGAAATTTTGTCAAGAATTAATCTTACGGAGAATAAAAAAAACGCTCCGGAATGCGTTTCCGGAGCGTTTAGGTGTTTCAAGGCCGCTTATTCGGCGACTTTGAACTCGGCCATATGTTCAAGCAAAGACCGTTTTTCGTTAACGTTTTCCTGAGCTTTGTTAACCAAGGTTTCGTAACGTTCGGGGTTTTGCTTGTTGACAATCTGGAAGCGGGTTTCGTTAGCCATGTATTCGGCCAAAGGTTTGGTCGGGGCTTTCGAATCCAACATCAACGGCGCTTTGCCTTCTTTGATATTGTCCGGATTGTAACGATACAGCGGCCAGGAGCCGGATTCAACGGCGGCTTTCTGGTGGGTCAGACCGTCTGCCAGGTTGAAGCCCTGAGCAATACAGTGCGAGTAAGCGATAATGATGGACGGACCGTCATAAGCTTCCGCTTCGTTCATGGCTTTGATAACCTGCGAATCGTTGGCGCCAAAGGCTACCTGTGCGACGTAAACATTGCCGTAAGACATGGCAATCATGGCCAAGTCTTTCTTGGGCAAGGATTTTCCGGCCGTGGCAAATTTGGCCGAAGCGCCCATCGGGGTCGCTTTGGACTGCTGACCGCCGGTGTTGGAGTAAACGCCGGTATCCATAACCAAAATGTTGATGTTTTTGCCGGAGGCAATGGCGTGATCCAAACCGCCGAAGCCGATATCGTAAGCCCAGCCGTCGCCGCCCAAAATCCATACGGACTTCTTGATCAGATAGTCGGCCAGTTTGTCGAGATGTTTGGCCTCTTCGCTGTTGATGTCGGCCAGTTTGCCGCGCAGTTCTTTGACCAAATCGCGCTGGGCGTCGATTTCAATGTCCGTCGACTGCGGGTTGGACAGAAGTTTATCGGCCAATTCGGCTCCGACTTTGTCTTTTAAGCCTTCAAGCAGGGTTTTGGCAAAGTGGGTCTGCTGGTCGATGGAAAATCTCATGCCCAGACCGAATTCGGCATTGTCTTCAAACAAGGAGTTTGCCCAAGCCGGACCATGACCTTTTTCGTCTTTGGCGTAAGGCGTAGTCGGCAGGTTGCCTGAGTAAATTGAAGAACAGCCGGTGGCGTTGGCAACAACCATGCGATCACCGAACAGCTGAGTCAGCAGTTTGACATACGGCGTTTCGCCGCAGCCGGCGCAGGCACCGGAGAATTCAAACAAGGGCTGAATCATCTGGGTGGTCTTGGGCAGGTTCTTGGCAACTTCGGTACGTTTTACGTAAGGCAGGGTTTCAAAGAACTTCCAGCAAGCCTTCTGTTCTTCCAGATGGTTTTCAATATGATCCATATTGATGGCTTTGCGTTCCGGATTGGCTTTGTTTTTGGCCGGGCAGGCGGATACGCAGATGCCGCAGCCGGTGCAGTCTTCGGGCGACATTTGCCAGATGAACTGTTTGCCGGCAAACTCTTTGCCTTTATAGGGGGCTGACTTGAAGCCTTTGGGGGCGTTTTTCAGCTCTTCTTCGGTGGCAACTTTCATGCGGATAACGCCGTGCGGGCAAACCAAAGAGCATTTGCCGCACTGAATACAGGTATCCGGATCCCAAACCGGAATTTCGGTGGCAATGCAGCGTTTTTCATACTGGGTCGTACCGGTCGGCCAGGTGCCGTCAACAACTTTCTCAAAAGCAGAAACCGGAAGCTCATTACCGCGGTCGGCAATGATTTCGCCGGTAACTTTCTGAACAAATTCCGGAGCATCGGCCGGAACCGGCAGCGCGCGGTGGAATTTGGACGTAACGGTTGACGGATATTCAACTTTGTGCAGATGAGCCAGAGAGGCGTCAACGGCGGCAAAGTTTTTCTGGACGATGGCATCGCCTTTTTTGCTGTAGGTTTTCTTGATCGCATTCTTAATCTGCTCAATGGCTTCGTCTTTGGGCAGGATATTGGAAATAGCGAAGAAACAGGCCTGCATGATGGTGTTGATGCGTTGGCCCATGCCGGTTTCGCGGGCAACTTCAACCGCATTGATGGTATAGAAGTTGAGCTTTTTGGCGATGATTTCTTCCTGAACTTCAATCGGCAGCTTGTCCCATACTTCTTCGGCGCTGTAAGGTGCGTTCAGAAGGAAAGTGGCTCCCGGTTTGGCGATTTTCAAAATGTCAACTTTGGCCATGAACGGGAACTGGTGGCAGGCTACAAAGTCTGCTTTGTTGATGAGGTAAGCAGCTTTGATCGGATTGTCAGAGAAGCGCAGGTGGGACGTGGTCATGGAACCTGATTTACGGGAATCGTAAACGAAGTAACCCTGACCGTATTTACCGGCATCTTCGGCAATGATTTTAATGGAGTTTTTGTTGGCGCCTACCGTACCGTCAGCACCCAAGCCATAGAATACGGCGCGGACGACGTCCTTGCCTTCGGTGTCGATATCGTCGCTGTAGGGCAGAGACGTTTTGTTGACGTCATCATTAATGCCGACAGAGAAACCGTTAATCGGTTTGGTCGAGGCACCGTTGTCATAAACGGCACGAACCATTCCGGGCGTGAACTCTTTGGAAGACAAGCCATAACGGCCGCCGAGAATACGCGGCATGGAGGCGATTTCGCCGTTGGCATGCGCCTGAGTTAAAGTGGCGACAACATCCAGATACAAAGGTTCGCCGATAGAACCGGACTCTTTGGTGCGGTCCAAAACATTGACAACTTTGCAGGAAGCCGGCAAAGCCTTGACAAAGGATTTGGACGGGAACGGACGATAGAGGCGAACTTTGAGCAGACCGACCTTATAGCCGTTGTTGTTGAGGTAGGTAATTGCCTCATCAACGGTTTCGGCGCCGGAGCCCATGATAACGATAACCTGTTCGGCATCGGCCGGGCCGACATATTCAACGGTTTTGTAGCTGCGGCCGCTGATTTTGGCGAACTTGTCCATTTCTTCCTGAACAATGGTTTCGACTTTATTGTAAAAAGGATTGGCTGCTTCGCGTCCCTGGAAAAATACGTCGGGGTTTTGAGCCGTGCCGCGGATAACCGGAGCTTCCGGACGCAGGGCGTTTTTGGCGTTGAACTGGTAGTCAACGCCTTCCAGCATGGCGCGCAGGTCGTCATCGGACAGAAGTTTGATTTTTTTGATTTCGTGCGAAGTGCGGAAACCGTCAAAGAAGTGCATGAACGGAACGCGCGAGCGCAGAGTAGAAGTCTGTGCAATAGCCGCAAAATCGTGCGCCTCCTGTACGGAGTTGGAGCACAGCATGGCAAAGCCGGTCTGGCGGCAGGACATAACGTCAGAATGATCGCCGAAAATCGACAATGCATGGTAGGCCAGAGAACGGGCGGCAACATGCATGACGAACGGAGACAGCTCGCCGGCGATTTTATACATGTTGGGAATCATCAGGAGCAGACCCTGAGAAGCCGTGAAAGTAGTTGTCAGCGAACCGGCCTGAATGGAACCGTGGCAGGCGCCGGCGGCACCGGCCTCAGACTGCATTTCCTGAACTTCGGGAATAACGCCCCAAAGGTTTTTCTGTTTGGCAGCAGACCACGCATCAGCCCATTCACCCATCGGAGAAGACGGGGTAATCGGGTAAATAACGCAGACTTCGTTCATGCGGTGGGCAACGGAAGCAGCAGCTTCGTTACCGTCCATCATTTTCATTTTAACTTCTGACATATTATATCCTTAGTTACGGTTAACACAAAAAAGACCTTCAGATTAGACTGTTTTACGCCTGATCTGCCGGCCTTTCGCTTTAAATAGAATCTTCTATGCGCGTTTTATAACACGTTGTTTTTTAAAAATCTATAAAAAAATCCGGGGAGGGGACAGATAAAATTTTGCGGATGCATCGGTCTGGCAGGATTGAAGTAGGGCAGAAAAGGCTTACATTATGAGCGGTTTTAATCATCAAACGAAGGAAGAAAAAATGAAAAAGGTTTTTGCAATCGCCGCCGTTTTGGGCATGTGGGCTGCCGGAGGTGCTTTGGCTGCCGATCTGGATAGCGCCACGACCAGCGCTGCGTACGGCGTTAAACAGCAGGCTGACGAGGCGGCATCAAAAGTTCAGCATTTCAAAGCCAACCAGGCTTATGAAGACGGACGTTACGGAGATGCCGCCGCAGCCAAAGCCAAGGAATATAAAAACGACATAACGGCCAAGAAAGCCGAATGGGATAAGAAACGGACAGACGGGCAAACCTTGAAAGAAAAGCAGAATGAAGATGCCGTCGAAAAGAAAGCCAAAAGAGACAAGGCGGTTGAGAATGCAAAAGACAGTCTGCGCAATTTGCAGGACAGCATGACCGAGTGACGGCAGCTGTGTAAAAATCCCGGCAACAGCTTGAAGTCTATCCGATTTTGTTTATAAATAACGTGTATCGTTATTTATCAGGAGGAAGCAGATGAAAAGTTTTGTTGCTATTTTGGCCGTTTTGTCGTGTTTTGCCGCGCCGGCCAATGCAGAGTGGGATATTACGGCGGCTGCCAACAGCATTAAGGAAAGCGCCGACAAAGCTACGGCCAAAATTGAGGAAGCCAAGGCTAAACAGGCTGCCAAAGAGGCTGAGGCCAAAGCTGATGCTGAGGCTAAAAAAGCCGAGCAGCAGAAGGCTATTGACGATGCCAGAAGCAGTCTTAACAATCTTAAAAACGCTTTGAGTCAATAGCCGGATACGGGTATGCATTTGAAGGCTGGAAATTTCCGGCCTTTTTTGCGGTTAATTATATATTAACCTGCCGCTGCTACAATAAACCTACGTATTTGACGGGTTAGCCATATGTTTGTTATCATTACTTTTTTGGCGGCTTTCCTTTCCGGTATTGCCGTTATTATTGAGAGTCATTTGTCAAACCGGACGTTTAAGCATCCGACGACAATGATTTTTTATGTTTCGCTGATGAGCGCATTGTTTCTGCCTTTGGTTTTGTTCTGGGGCGTGCCGACTTTACCGCCGGTTGCGGCTTTTGCCTGTTATGTCATTTTGGGGGCGATTGACGTTGCCTACCTTTATCCGTATTATCTTTCGATGAAGGTTATTGACGTGTCCATTGTGGCAGCGTTGTTCTCTCTCGGAAAAATAACCATCCCGGTCATGACTTATTTTTGGCTCGGCGAAAAACTGGGGCTGGAACAATATATCGGTTTTGTCATTATCATTATGGCCTCAGTGGCGCTCAGCATAAAAGGGAAAAAGGTTCCCCAACTGAACAAGGCTTTTTATTATATGTTGTTTGCCTCGTTTTTGCGGGCGTTTTATGTTGTTTTGGAGAAATATGTTCTGAATATTGACAGCGGCTGGGTCAATTTGGTTGTGTATCCGAGTTTGGTTACGGGGATAATGCCGCTGTCTTTTCTGTTCGTTGCTAAATGGCGTCGCGATATTGTCCGGAATTTTCCGCCTTATCTGCGGCAGTTTAAGGTTTTTGTTTTAAATGAATTTTTGTGTTTTTGGGGCATGGTCTGCACGGTTTACGGGCTGTCCGGGATTTCGGCAGTGGCGAGCACTTCCATTGCCGCAACCCAGCCGATTTTTATGTTGGGCATAAGTTATTATCTGTTGAAGTTTTGGAATGTTCCGCTTAATGAAAAAATATCACTGCAAGTTTTGGAAAAAAAGATTTTTTGTTTTGTCCTGATTATTTTGGGCGTTGTTTTGGTGGTGGTGTAATTCCCCAGGCTTGCTTTCCTCACTTCACAACCAATAAAAAAAACTCTCCAGAGAGAGTTTTTTTATTGCAAACGGCGTAAGTTTTCTTGTTGAGCGAGAAAAGCGTAAGCGAGCGACGCGAAATTAGAAAACAAGTGACCGAAGCGGAGTTGTTGAGCCTTGAGAGGCGAAACTTACGCAGCAAGAACGGGAATGCAGAGTGGAATGAAAAATTGGAGCGGGTAACGGGAATCGAACCCGTATCCTAAGCTTGGGAAGCTCACGTTCTACCATTGAACTATACCCGCGTTGTTGTGCATAGTGATATACACTGCTTCTGAAAAATAATCAATCTTTTTTTGTTGCATGTTAAGTTTTTTATATAGAAAGCCCCGAAGTTATTCGGGGCCGAATGCAAATCGGTTTGTGGCCGATTTGAAGTCTTCCAGTTTAGAGAAGACATTTATTTCTTTCCGGGTTTGACGTAGGCAATGGCGGCATGCTCATCGCAATAGGTTTGCCCGATGCGGACTTTTTTGCCGCAAAAGCGGAAATTATCGTCTTTAGGGTCACCCAGAGGCCAACGGCAGGTGTGGTTGTCTAATTCCGTCAGTGACAAATTGTGTTTTGTTTTGTCGGAAGAATGTTCTTTAGAAACAGCCTTGGGCATAAATTTAGGTTCAAATACGGTATGTTTTTCCGGAGCGCTTTTGTGAAGAGGCGCAGAAACAGGAATCTGAGGTTGGGCTTTGGGTGCTTCGGGCTTTTTTTTCGTTTCCGGTGCCGGAGTATTTTTGACGGGCTGTTTGCCGTCTCCGTCTTTTTTCTTAATTGGCGACGGGCGGCCGGAAAGCCCCAGACGATGCACTTTTCCGACAATAGAGTTTTTAGAAACGTTCAAACGTTTGCCGATTTCTCCGGTGGTTAAACCTTCTTTCCACATCCTTTTGAGGTCTTCGACCATTTCGTCTGTCCATGCCATCGTACAATCTCCTTATCAGAAAGCTTTTAACTGCTTTGATATTAGGGCATAAATTTTCACGAGTCCAGTTATTTTTAATTTATTACTTCTTTTTTAGGATTTTTTGGATTATATTTTAGCATAATCATATCTTATAAGGAGCAGATCATGAAAAAATATGCAGCTTTGACCGTATTGGCGGGATTATGCGTCTGGGGGCCAAATGTGCACGCTCAGGAGATTAAACTCGGAAACAGTGACACTTCAGAAATGTCATTGAGTATTTATAATCAAAATCTGGCACAGGTGCGCGACGTGCGCCAGGCGGATTTGAAATCCGGTGTTTCGACTGTGGCTTTTGAGGGTGTTGCCCAACAAATGAAGCCGGAGACGTCGCTGTTGGACGCAAACGGCATTACCGTTTTGGAGAAAAATTACGAATATGATTTGCTGACTTATAATAATATTTTGGCGGAAAGTATCGGGCAGGAAGTCAAGACCGTGATGACGAATCCGCAAACCGGAGCCAATATTTTTAACAAAGCGGTTGTCGTAAACAGTAATTACGGAAGCCCGCTTCTGAAGTTTGATTATGGTATCGAAGGAACTTTTCCGGGACGCGTCGTTTTTGATAAACTTCCGGAAAACTTACGCGTCAAGCCGACGCTGGTTGCTAAGGTGCTGACGGAAAGCGAGGGCGGAAAAGAACTGGGTCTGACCTATCTGACCGGCGGTTTGAGCTGGCAGGCGGATTATGTGGCAGAAGTTGCCGGAAACGGCAGTCTTGACTGGCAGGGCTGGGTAAGCCTCAACAATCAGTCGGGAGCGGATTACAAAGATGCGTCCGTACAATTGGTTTCGGGCAGTGTCAATACGGTTGAGAATCCGCCGGCGCCTCAGCCGCGGATGATGCTGGCGGCAAAGGCTGCGCCGCTTGATGCCGTGAATGAAAGCGCGGCTTCCAGCGGAATGGCCGCTCAGAATCTGGGCGAATATTACGTATACCGGCTGCCGTTTAAAACAGATGTTTTGGATCAGCAGACCAAACAGGTGAGCCTGATGGAGAAAAAGGGCGTCAAATATGAAACTTCATATAAGCTGCAATCGCCGTTGTACCTTTCCGCCTACGGACAGGGTGGCGAGTTTAAAAAAGCTCATCCCGATCTGGTTTATCAAATTATCAACAGCCGGGAGAGCGGTCTCGGACTGCCGATGCCGCAAGGTACCGTACGCTTTTATGAAAAAGGCGCCGACGGCAAAATGCAGTTTACCGGCGCAGCGGAATTTCCCCAGCTGGCGGAAGGTGCCAAAGCCGAACTGGCGGTAGGAAAAAGTTTTGACCTTTATGCCGAAGGACAAGTCGTAAATCAGCAGAAAATCGCCGAAAAAACTTCGGAGTTAGAAGTCAGTGTTACTTTTCATAATGCTAAAAAAGAGGCGGTAAACGTTATTTTTGAACAGGCTTATTCCGGTAATGCGGCCGTGGTGAGCGAAAGTTTGAAAAGTTCGGAAGAACAGGCAAAAGTGCTGAAATGGAATGTTGAAATTCCGGCCAGTGGCAAAATGGTTTTGACTTATAAGCTGAGATTGAGTCGCAACTAAATGTTCAAACTGACTGCCATTGTCCTATTTTGCATCGTGTCGGTCTGGGGAAGCGCTCAGGCTGCTATGGCGGATTATAAGGAGGCTTTTGAAATCGATCTTGAAAAAGATTCGCTGCCTTCACTGGCTGAACTTGAGCGGTCTTTTTATAAGGAAAGCACGCTTTATAGTCCGCGTTATAAAAGCGTTTATGATCTTTTGGGCACATATGACCGCGAATTTTATGAAAAGGCATTGGCTTACGGACGTACGGAAAAGCGGCTGAAATGGCCGGAAGAAGATCTGATTTTGGCGGTTTTGAAAGCGCTGCCCGAAAGAATGTATCCTTATATCGGACCGATGCTGTTTGAGATTCCCAATATGTCGGAAAAAGTTTTGAATATGCCCGGAATCCGGGAAACCAAAAACAAATTTCCGGAAGTGGTGGCCGAGCAGTTGAAAGATGTTGAGGATCTGGAGTTCCTGTCGCCGTTTTTGTATTATATTTTGATGCCGGAAGTTTGGCCGGAAAACTACCGGCGTCCGGAACTTGCGCAGCTGCGGCCGGCGCATCCCAAAACGGTTTATGACGGGAATTTTTATTCCGCCATTAAAAAAATCGTGGTTCCGGAGGATTATATGCCCGGTCGCAAGCCTGAACGAATCGGCAAGAGCGATTTGCGCACGATTAATCCGACAGCCGATACTCTGCTGACTTCGGCGGATGTGAAAGCTTTTGCCCGGACGATAGACGCGGTGGAAGGATGGTATGACGCCAACCGTTTTCAGGTTTCGCGCATTACGGCCATGTGGGCGAATTATGACGCGCAAAACGGCGACAAGACGGTTCCCGGCATGAAGGATATGGTCAATCCGTGCCGGCGTCTGGTGCAAAAAGCTAAAATCCTCGGAAAAGAAAGAGAATTGGCGATGCTGGTGGCCGGTGAGGGGTTGACGCTTTATGAGTGGGCCTATACCTGTGATAAAACAATCAAAGCTTTTCGCCTGGGGCATATTTCCTCTACGATGGCTACGGCGCTGAGGCTTTATCGGAGCGGGGCTTATGACGAAGCAACCGATGCACTCTCGCCGCAAATGCGGGCCTGGCGTTATTCGACAATGCAGGCTCTGTCGGAAATGTATGCGGCGCCGTTGTCCGATGTGAAGGAAGTGCGGAAAAACAGGGCGCTGCTGACTGAAAAATGGCGTAAATACGGCTATAAAGGCGCCGGTGTTTCACTGGCGCTGTTCGAATAGAGTCGGAATTTTTAACTTTTTGATTTGGCATATTTTTTTTATTTTTTTGTTGCATTTGTTTTTTAATATATGTATACCATTCGGGAAAAGTTTTTAATTTGATAGGGTAAATAAAATGGCACGTGTTACGGTTGAAGACTGTATTGATAAAATTCCTAACCGCTATGAGCTGCTGATGGTGGCCGCCCAGCGGGCGAAAGACATTTCGGCCGGCGCTCCGCTGACGGTTGCGCGGGACAACGACAAAAACTCGGTTGTGGCTTTGCGCGAAATTGCCGATGAAACGGTCAGCATTGAAGAATTACAGCGTTCTCTGGTTATGGGACTGCAAAAGTATGTTGAAGTTGAGGAACCGGAAGAAGAAGAACTGGAAATCTTGGCTGCGGAAAAAGAGCTGGCCGATTTGGACGAACAGTTTACCGGCTTGCTGCCTCAGGCTGAAATTGATGACAATATGCAGGTTCACGGCGGCGATGACGATATGCTGGACATTGAAGGGGACGGCGAGGCCGATCTGGATTTGGACGGCGGTCTTGACGATGACCTGCCCGGTGATGACGGGTTTGACGGCGGCGACGATTTCGACGACGAAAATTGATTTTTATTGCAATCAAAGCTCCGGAAGTTTAGACTTATTTAAGAATAATCGTGATAAGTTTATTTCCGGAGTTTTTTTGTGAAAAAAATAAAGCTGGCCGAGGTTGCATGTTAAGACAGTACGAATTGGTTGATTTGGTTAAATCCTATGATCCCAACGCGGATGAAGACGCGTTGAACCGCGCCTATGTGTTTGCGATGAAAAAACACGGCGCGCAGCTGCGCACCTCCGGCGACCCGTATTATTCCCACCCGGTGGAAGTTGCCGGTATCCTGACCAAGTTTAAGCTGGATTCAACCTCTATTGTTGCCGGTCTGTTGCATGACACGGTTGAAGATACGGACACTTCGGTAGAAGAAATCCGTTCGCTGTTCGGCGATCAAGTGGCGCAGATTGTGGACGGATTGACCAAGTTGGCGATGATTGAACAGAAGTCGGCCAATAACAAACAGGCGGAAAATTTTCGCAAGCTTTTGCTGGCGATGTCGGAAGATATCCGCGTTTTGCTGATAAAATTGGCAGACCGGTTGCACAATATGCGTACGCTGCATTACTGCGCTCCTGAAAAACGGGCGCGAATTGCTAAAGAAACGTTGGATATTTATGCTCCGCTGGCCGAACGCATCGGCATGCAGGAAGTTAAGACGGAGTTGGAAGAAATTGCTTTTAAAGAACTGCACAAAGAAGCCTATGAGTCCATTCAGGCCCGTTTGAACTTTTTGCGGGAACAGGGCAGCAATCTGGTGCCGAAGATTATTTCCCGGCTGCAGAAGGATATGGAGGAAAACGGCGTCAAGGCAGCGGTTTCCGGTCGTGAAAAGTCGCCTTATTCCATCTGGCGCAAGATGCAGCAGAAGAATGCTTCATTTGAGCAGCTTTCCGATATTATGGCTTTTCGCATTATCGTGGACGACGTGGCATCCTGTTATCAGGCTTTAGGCATTGTTCACAGCAAGTATCACATGGTTCCGCGGCGGTTCAAAGATTATATTTCAACGCCTAAGCCCAACGGTTATAAGTCTATTCATACCGGAGTCATCGGTCCGGAAAATACGCGCATTGAGATTCAAATTCGCACACAGGAGATGCATGAAGTCGCCGAAAAAGGCGTGGCGGCGCACTGGGCTTACAAACAGGGTGAAAAAGTGGTCGGCAAAAACTTCAGATGGATCCGGGAGCTGCTGGAAATTCTTGACCAGGCTTCCAATCCGGAAGAGTTTTTGGAAAATACCAAGCTGGAAATGTATAATGATCAGGTATTTTGTTTTACGCCCAAAGGCGATTTGATCGGCTTGCCGATTAATTCGACGCCGGTGGACTTTGCCTATGCCGTGCATTCTTCGGTAGGAGATACCTGTGTGGGCGCCAAAATCAACGGCGAGATACGCCCGCTGCGCACTATTTTGCAAAACGGCGACCAGGTCGAGATACTGACATCCAAGGCACAGCACCCTTCCACCGAATGGGACCGTTTCGTGGTTACCGGCAAGGCCAAAGCCGCCATCCGCCGCTATGTGCGCGCGCATAAGCGAGACCAGTTTATTACGCTGGGACAGCAGCTTTTGGAGCGGACGTTTAAAGGCGAGAATCTGGATTTCAATGAAAAGGCGCTGGTTAATGTTTTGCCGAATTTTGAAGCCGAATCAATAGACGACATCTATGCCAAAGTCGGTGAAGGTCTGGTGACGGCGTGGGATGTGATGAAGGCGATTTATCCGGCTTATAAACAATCCAAACTCGGTAAGGTGGTTAAGTCGTTTAAGGTGCCCGGTTTCGGCAAAAGCCCGCGTAAAGACCGCTCCAAAGCCGAACCGCTTAAAATCAAGGGGCTTATTCCTGGGATGGCGGTGCATTTTGCCGGTTGTTGTCATCCGCTGCCGGGCGACCGTATTGTGGGTATCGTTACGACCGGCAAAGGGGTAGCCATTCATACCATTGACTGCAAGCTTTTGGAAAAATTTGCCGACGAACCGGAAAGATGGCTGGATATTTCCTGGGGAGATGCGGCTGACGAGGGACCTCACGTCGGACGTTTGAAGGTGATGCTGGCGAATGAACCCGGCGCGCTGGGCGATTTGTCCAATCTGATTGCCCGCAATAACGGCAATATCAACAATCTCAATATTGTCAACCGAACGGTCAGCTATTTTGAGCTTTTGGTTGATGTGGAAGTTAAAGACCTGAAGCATCTGACCGACATTATTGCCGCGCTCAAAGCCTCAAAAGTTGTTTCTTACGTATCCCGTTCCAACCAATAAATTTTTGTCAGACAGAGTGTTTCCGGTGCTTCTGGAGGGTTTGTCCGACGGATGTTAATCAGGAAACTGCAGGTTGGCGGCGGAATCCTCTTTCAAAAAAAATTTTTGCCGCTATATTATGTGAGATTTATGTAAAGGAGTTTGCAGATGTTTCAGCGACGGCAAAAGAAGTCATGGGCCGAAAAAGCTAAAAATGTGCTGTGGCCGCAGGGAGGCTGGCAGCGTTACGGACGGTATCTGATGCTGCGCCTGAACCGTTTGAAGGGAACGCCGCGCTCAATTGCCGCCGGGCTGGCCTGCGGAGTGGCTGTTTCTTTTACACCGTTTGTCGGCCTTCATTTTGTTTTGGCGGCTGTTTCGGCGTGGATTATTCGCGGCAATATTCTGGCCAGCGCTTTGGGTACGGCGGCGGGAAACCCATGGACTTTTCCGTTTATTTGGATTTCGGTTTTGTATACCGGGCGCAAAATGCTGGGGGCGGATTATACCGGAGCGGCCGGCGTTGATTTTCTGCATTTTTTTGAAAAAGCCATGCGGGCGTTGATGACTTTTGATTTTAGCTTGTTTTTTGCCGATATATGGCCTATCCTGTGGCCGATGATGGTCGGTTGCGTGCCATATTATATCGTGGCGTGGGCTGTGACCTATTATCTGGTGAAAGATATGCTTGAAAAAATCGGTTCGGCCCGTTTGGCCAGAATGGAAAACAGAGCATCCGGGCTGCAGATGAGGGAATAAATATGATTGTCGGACTGGGAACGGATATCGTCAATATTGAGCGGATTGAAAAGTCCTGCTCCAAGTTTGGAGAACATTTGACTGCCAAGCTTTTTACCCCGGCTGAGCAGGCAGATATCAAACGAGCTGCCGTTTCGCCACGGGGAAAATATTTTAAGACGGCCAAACTGTTTGCCGCCAAGGAAGCCGTATCCAAGGCTTTAGGAACAGGATTCAGCGAAGGAATCGGCTGGCAGGATATTGAGATTGGGCATGACGAGAAAGGGCGTCCTTTGGCAACTTTGAACGGAAAAGCCGCAGAGAGGGCTTCGTATCTGTGCGACGGCGGAAAATGGCGGCTGTGGCTTTCGCTCAGCGATGAATATCCTTTGGCGCAGGCAGTTGTTATTATTGAAAAAATATAGTTGAGTTAAATAAAAAAACGTTTATTATGTCAGGCAACTGATAATTTTTAAGAAAAAAGAGGCTTTTTATGGATAAAGAAGAAAGTTTGGGCGATACCCTGAAAACAGTCGTTTATGCAATTTTGATTGCCGTATTTATCCGAACCGTGTGGTTTGAGCCTTTTAAAATTCCATCCGGCTCTATGTATCCGACGCTGTATGTGGGCGATTATTTATTTGTTTCCAAGTATACTTATGGTTATTCCAAGCATTCCCTGCCGCTGAGCATTCCGTTGTTTGAGGGGCGGGTATGGGAGACAGCTCCGCAGCGCGGCGACGTGGTGGTTTTCAAATTTCCGCAGGACAACAAAACTGATTTTATCAAAAGAGTTATCGGGTTACCCGGTGATAAAATCAAACTGGAAAACGGACGCTTGTTTATTAACGGGGAAATGGTCGAGCGTCGGCAGATTGATGATTTTATTCTGCGCGACAAGTTTGGCAGTGCAACCCGCTATCGCCAATATATCGAAACTTTGCCTGGCGGTTTGGAGCATAAAATTTTGGAACTTTCCGACCAGGGAAATTATGATGATTTTGCAGAACTTGAAGTGCCGCAGGGAAATTATTTTATGATGGGCGACAACCGCGACCAGTCGGATGACAGCCGGGGCAATGTCGGTTTCGTTCCGGCGGAGAATTTGGTGGGTAAGGCGCGTTTTCTGTTCTTTTCTCATAATGATGAGGATGCTTGGTACAAACCGTGGACCTGGCCGAAAAAAATTCGTTGGGAACGCTTGTTTGATACCATTCGCTGATTTGGGAATGTCTGATGAAGGAAGCGGAGAAGATTTTAGGGCACCGATTTAAGGACAAGACGTTACTGGATAAGGCTCTGACCCACAGCAGCGTTAATTCGCATGTTGCCGAAAATTATGAGCGGCTTGAATTTTTGGGAGACCGTGTGCTGGGTGTTTCGGTGGCTTCGCTGTTGTTCCGGCTTTTTCCGCACGAGCCCGAAGGCAACCTGTCGCGGCGTTTTACCGGTTTGGTTTGCAAAGAGACAGTGGCGCAGGTAGCGCGAATGTTGGGGTTGGAAAAATATATCCGCGTCGGCAGCGAAGATATTCGCGACAATGAAAATGTGCTTTGCGATGTTTGTGAAGCGGTTATCGGCGCAATTTATATTGATGCCGGTGTTGACGAAGCGATTGCATTTGTGGATAAACACTGGCGCGAGCTGATTGACAAGAATATGGCGCCGCCGAAAGATGCCAAGACACTGCTGCAGGAAGTTGCGCATGTCAAGGGCTTGGGGGTTCCGGAGTATCGCTTGGTTTCCCGGGAAGGGAGCGAGCACGAGCCGGTGTTTCATATTGCCGTCACCTTGCCGGATTTGGGTTCGGAAACCGGCGCGGGTCGCAGCAAAAAACTGGCGGAATTTGATGCCGCGGGCAAAATGCTAGAAAGGTTAACTAATGGCTGAGGAACAGACCAGATGCGGGTTTGTGGCTCTGATTGGTGCTCCCAATGCCGGAAAATCTACAATTACCAATAATTTTGTTGGTTCCAAAGTATCGATTGTTTCGCCTAAAGTGCAGACGACGCGGACAATGGTTAAAGGAATCGGCATTTATGAAAATACCCAGATTATTTTTATTGATACACCCGGAATTTTTAAACCCAGACGGCGCCTGGACCGGGCGATGGTCGGATCGGCCTGGGATGGTGCCGGGGATGCTGATATTGTGGTTTTGGTCGTTGATGCCAAAAGAGGGTTTGACGATGAAACGAGAAGTATTGTTGCCCGTTTGAAAAAGAGAAAAATTGAGGCCGTTTTGCTGATTAACAAAATTGATCTGGTACCAAAGGAAAAGCTGTTGGGGTTGAGCCAGGCGCTTAACGACGAAGGCTGCTTTAAGGAAACGTTTTTTGTTTCGGCGGAAACGGGACAGAATATGGATGTTTTTTATAAGTATATCGCCGACAGTCTGCCCGAAAGTCCGTGGTATTATCCTGAAGATCAGATTTCCGATATGCCGCTGAAACTGTTAGCTGCGGAAATTGTTCGCGAAAAGCTGTTTTTGTTTTTGCATCAGGAACTTCCTTATGCTCTGACTGTGGAGCCAGAATTGTGGGAACGCCGGGAAGACGGTTCTATCCGGGCCGAAATCACTATTTATGTGGAAAGGGATAATCAAAAAGTGATTGTTCTGGGGCGCGGAGGTTCAATGATCAAGCGCATCGGCCAGGCTGCCCGGCGCGAAATTGAAGAACTGCTGGAAGAACGTGTTCATTTATTCTTGTTTGTGAAAGTTCGTGAAAACTGGCAGGAAGATGCCGGAAGGTATAGCACCTGGAATCTTGATTTTAACGCCTGAAGACCGGTTTAACACTCTTCTGATTAAAACGGCATATGCCGTTTTTTTTTATGCCCTTTAAAAATTGGCACGACTTTTGCATATGATATGGCAGCAAGTTTTAGATTATCCAGAACGATTGGGGAGAATATAATGGATAATACAAATTATATCGCGTTGTCGCGTCAAATGGCTCTGTGGAAACAGATGGATATGATTTCCAACAATATGGCCAATATGAACACGACCGGCTATAAGCAGGATGACGCGGTTTTTACATCTTATTTGGTGCAGACGCCGGAAGCTAAAGGCGTGGGGAGTGCACCGCTGTTTTTTACCGAGGATTTCGGAAATTTTCAGGATTTTGCCGAAGGTCCGATTGTTGAAACCGGAAATACGTTTGACCTAGCAATCAAAGGCGACGCTTTTTTCTGTGTTGAAACCGGGCAGGGAGAAAGATATACCCGCAAAGGCGTTTTTTCGCTTAACAGCGACGGTATGATGGTGACTGAAGACGGTGCCGCGGTTTTATCCGAAAACAATACGCCGTTCTTTTTTGCTCCGGGAGAGAAAGAAATTTCTATTACCGAGAGCGGGGACGTCATGACGGAAAACGGTATTATCGGCCGTTTGAAGCTGGCAACTTTTGCTGATGAGCAAAAGCTGCTGAAGACCGCCGGAACGATGTTTGAAAACGTAGCAGGAAATGCCATGCGCACGGGGAATGACGACGCGGTCATCGTGCAGGGTGCTTTGGAGAAGTCAAACGTTAATCCGGTTATCGAAATGACTAAACTGATTAAGGTACAGCGTTCTTACGAATATGTTCAGCAAATGATTGATCAGGAACACGACCGTATTTCAAATACAATTTCAACTTATGCGGAGCTCGCATAAATTTTATTAGGGGAATAAGCTTATGAGATCTTTAGATATCGGCGCAACCGGAATGCTCGCTCAACAAACCAATGTTGACGTGATTGCCAACAATCTGGCCAATATGAATACGACGGCGTATACCAAGCGCCGGGCAGAATTTAACGACCTTTTGTATCAAAACATCATTCGTCCCGGAGCTTCTTCTTCGGCGGATAATACGATTGTTCCTTCGGGAATTCAGCTTGGTTTGGGAGTTCGGGTAGCTGCCGTTTACCGCATTACCGACGGCGAGGGGCTAACCAATACCGGCAATGATTTGGATCTGGCCATTCGCGGAAGAGGGTATTTTCAAGTCGAACTTCCCGAGGGAAAAGGTATTGCCTATACACGGGACGGAGCTTTTCAGCGCAACGGTGACGGCGTAATCGTTACGCATGACGGCTATGTCGTGCAGCCAGAAATCACCATTCCCGATGATGCCGTTGAAATTTATGTCAACAATTCGGGCGAAGTCTGGGTCAAACAAGACGGCGAAACGGATGAGGTTAATGTCGGCCAGCTGGAACTGGCAACTTTTGTCAACGAGGCCGGACTGGAAGCCATCGGCAACAACCTGTTTACAGAAACGGAAGCTTCCGGCGATCCGATTTTGGACAACCCGGACAGCGAGGGTTTCGGTTCGGTTTTGCAGGGTTATCTTTCAACTTCCAACGTTAATCCCGTTACCGAAATTACCGAGCTTGTTTCAGCCCAGCGCGCTTATGAAATGAACTCCAAGATCATTTCGACTTCAGACCAGATGCTGAGCACGATTAATCAGTTGAAATAGTTTGACAGGGGATAAAAAGTGAAATTTTGGGGAATCATAGCCGGGATTTGTTTATCAGCCGTTCAGGCCATGGCGGGCGAAACGCTTTTTGTCAGCGAAAAAGAGATTGCGGATGCCGTACGCAGAGAGTTTGCGGAACAGGGCGTGGAAGAACAAATGGAAATGGAATTTTTTGGCGGACAGACGACGTTTGCGCTGGAAAATGCCAAACAGGTCAAAATTATGATTTCCGGTTTGGTTTTTGATGCCGAACAAAACAAGTTTTCGGCCACGGCGGAAATTTTTGCCGATGGCAAAGCGGCCGCCAAAACATCTTTATACGGCAAATATTATATCATGCAGGAGGTTAAGGTTCCGGCCGTATTAATTGAAAAAGGAGAAGTTATTGCCGCAGAGAATCTGAAAACCGTTTTGATGCGGAGCAACCGCCTTAAGACCGGCGTTTTGACAGAAGAATCGGAACTTGTCGGCATGCAGGCCAAACGGACGCTCAAGGAAGGAAAAATTATCAACGACCGGGATGTCGGCGCGCAGATTATTATTAAGAGAGGCAAGATTGTCACTTCGGTATACCGCTCCAAAGGGCTGCAGATTACGGCTCAGGCAGAAGCATTGGAAGACGGGGCGAAAGGGGAAAGAATAGAATTGGTGAACACCAAAAGCGCCAAAAAGTTTTTTGCCAAAGTGATTGATGCGGAAACCGTCGAAATTGAAATCGAATAGTTTGGGGAGCTGTTGAAATGTTTGAAATAAATGGAAATTTAAGCCGCAGCGTCATTGCTCTGATGATGGCGACCTCGCTTTCCGGATGCGGAATGTGGTCGCGGCTGCAGCAGGTCGGGCAGGAACCGCCGCTGACACCGATTGAGAATCCGGTGGAAGCCAAAAATTATGAACCGGTATCAATGCCGATGCCGCAGGTGAACGAAGCCAAGGGCGGGGTTAACTCGTTGTGGTCTCCGGGGTCCAAAGGCTTTTTCAAGGATCAGCGCGCGTCTAAGGTCGGTGATATTATTACGGTTAAGGTTTCGGCTCAGGACAATGCTCTGATGGAAAACGAGATGGAGCAAAACCGCGATGATAATACTGACAGCATGGGCATCGGATCGTTCTTCGGGTATGAAAGTTATCTGGATAAGGCTTTTCCGGGAGCGGTTGATAAAGACAACCTGATTGATATTAATTCCAATCGCGAAATTTCGGGCGACGGCAAAATTGACCGCCAGGAAAATATCGAATTGACGATGGCGGCGGTCGTTACTCAGGTTTTGCCGAACGGGAATCTGGTAATTGAAGGTACGCAGGAGATCCGGGTCAGTTATGAGGTGCGCCAGCTGACGGTCAGGGGTATTATCCGCCGTGCAGACATTACTTCTGACAACACCATCGAATCGAGCAAGATTGCCGAATTGAGAGTTTCTTACGGCGGCAAGGGTGTTATCACCGATGTCCAGCAGCCTCGTTACGGTCGGCAGATTTTGGATATTATCGCTCCGTTTTAACCACGATCTCTGCTTTGTTATGCAGGCGGAGGTTGAAAAAAGTTTCCCCTATTATTATGTCGTCACTTTAAGAGAAAATCTCCCCAATTTTTTCTTAAATTGGATACAGTCTGCCAAATGCAGGGCTGTATTTTCCCCAAAATGAGGACAGCCTTCGTATTTTCCCCAAGTGCGGAGGCCGCCTCTTTTTTAGGTGGATGAATTTATTTTCCTGTTTAAAAGCCGGAAATAGCTGTTATATTAACTCGTGTAAATTTATGCAACAAGGAAGCTGAAATGAATAAAACCACAGATACTCAAATTAAAGATGCCGAAGATGAGGCAAAGTTGTTGATGAATTTTGCCCTGGCTTTGTCCAAGGCATCTACCAGCAGCGATGAACATTTCAAACTGCTGGCTTTGGATGAAAATTTGAAACTGTGGGTAGAGATAGAATCCTCGCTGAAAAGCGCAAAGAATTTGCTTCCCCAGGAAATCAAAGATAATCTTCTGAAATTGTCTAAATATGTTGAAAGGCTGACTTTGTCCAAAGGGATTTCGATGACGAAATCCGACTTTGACAGTCTGATTAACATTAATATGCAGATATCAGAAGGTTTGCTGGATGTTGTTAAGCACTCTCTGCAGAAAGAAGAAGCCTTTTCTTTGTTGAAATGCGCGGTTGATTTGTCTTCTGCCCGTGAAAACAATAACTCCAAAGAACTGGTCAGTGCTCTGGACAACAACCTTAAACTCTGGATTTACATCAAAACTCTGGCAAAGTCTAAAGACAATAAATTGCCGGAGGAAACGAAATCCAATCTGATTAAGCTGGCAGATTATGTTTCTTCCAAGACTTTGGAAGTCGGACGCGATGTCAATAACGTCAATGACAAAGCTTTGGACAGCATGATTCTGACTAACTTGCAAATCAGTGAAGGTTTAATCAGCAATCAGAAAATCGCTTAATTTTTGTAAGCGTTTATGAAGCCCCTCGCATGAGGGGCTTTTTTCTATCCCTTTTAATCTATTATATATCAAGGCTTGCAAGGATTTTTTGTGGAAAAGTTTTCGCTCTTTCTTGTTCTTTGTTCGGTGGATAATATATTCTAAAACAAAGTTAACAAAAGGGATAATCATGGACAAAGTAAGCCTGACTGCCAGCATGAGGAGCAATTTGCTGAGCCTGCAGAATATCAGCAGGCAGGTTGATGCTACTCAAAACAAATTATCCACCGGCAAAAAGGTTAACTCTGCAATAGACAATCCCTCATCTTACTATACAGCTCGTTCATTATCCAACCGCGCCGGCGATTTGGACGCTTTGCTGGACTCTATGGGACAGGCGGTATCGACAATCAAGGCGGCGACCACATCTTTGGAAACGGCAGCGGATTTTCTCGAACAGGCCTCTGCTGTCGCTACACAGGCGCTGGAAAGCGGCGGCACGGCGAAGCCGGACGATCCGATATATATTCCGCAGCCGAGCGGCATCAGCGATGACGCGGCCATCCGCGACACTAGTCTGTTTGACGGCCGCGCCAACACACAGGCGATGCTGGATCAGATTGGCGCCGACGCTTTAGCCGCGACGGCATGCAACCAGTTTTACGCGCCAGGGACCTCTAAAAACGATGCCAACTTCGGTCAAGGGCAATGGTATCTCCCCGCCATCGGTGAATTGATGGAAATGTACGGCATTGATGCTGCAAATATGACTGGCGGAACCGGCATGACAGGAGTAAACGGTGAAAACAAAACAGCCATAAATGACGCGCTTACAACTTTAAAAGGTTTAGGTGTTGATTGTACAACCTTAACTAACAGCTATTATTGGTCTTCTTCTGAGTATACCAATTACGCCTCATGGGGACTCAGTATGCCTTATGGGAACCGAAGCGGCAGCATTAAGACCAACTACTACTATTACTACGTCAGGTGTTTCCAGCTTTTAGAAAATTGTTTTAGCCCTTCAACCTCTTCTGCTGACGCTTCAGGCGGCAGCAGTGGCGGCGTAGCCGCTCCCAAAATCGGCGACGTGATGTACTCGGATTTAAGCTACGGTTCAGCCGACGACTATGACGGCAGCAAAACTGCAGTCGGGATTGTCACCTGGGTCTCGGAGGACGGCAAATCCGCTAAAATCGTTAATCTTAAAGATTTAAGATTTAGCTCTACGGATACGGTTGGCAACTTCAATCCCGACGATCCTTATAATGGCAGTTATAGCTATACATATCATACCACCAGCGCTAAATATAACGAAGACGTCACCGGCATAGACAACTATGACCGCAACCAGTTCCTAGCCGCCATTCAGGAAGCCGTGGCGGAAAGTGCTTTGCCTTCCGCAGAAGAACAACAGTATCAAAATATTTTGTTTCAATATGATTCCTTAATTAAAGACAGTTCTTACAAAGGCATTAATTTACTGCAAAGTCAGGATTTGAAAGTAACTTTTAACGAAAGCCGCAGCGC